>JAFDHO010000328.1 GCA_019308745.1 Deltaproteobacteria bacterium | reverse complement strand
AAAAGATGTGTGACATTATTGAGATCCTTCGGGACAGGGGGTTTACGATCTTGCAGGTCGGTCACGAGATCAAACCTATTATGCGGACTTCTGATCGGATTTTCGTTCTTGACCAGGGCCGTAATGTGGCTGACGGTCCTCCGGAAGAGGTCCGCTGTAACAAAGACGTCATTAGTTGCTACCTGGAGTGATAGGGGTGCCAGCCTTGTCCAGGCCCATCTTATCAGTTTCGAATCTCATCGCGGGATACGGTAACACGAGTGTGATCAAGGGTATCGATTTTGAGGTGTACGAAGGAGAGATTGTCGGGCTAGTGGGCCCCAATGGGGCCGGGAAAACCACCTTTCTGGAAACCATAGCCGGTACGGTGAAGCCAAGAGCAGGAAAGATCTTTTGGAGGGACAAACGCATTGATGCCCTATCCGTGATGGCACGCAGGAAACTGGGGATTATGCTTGTGCCTCAGGAGGCCTACATGTTTCCCATGATGCCGGTCAAGGCCAACCTCGAGGTGAGCGGTGTTCTAAACAGGGACAGGGATACCAGGGAACTGATGGCCTATGTGCACGAAATTTTTCCCGTGCTGAAGGCAAGGGAGAAGCAGATCGCCAATACCTTGAGCGGTGGGGAGCGAAAAATGCTGGCCGTGGGAATGGGTATAGTCTCCAGTGCAAAACTCATCATGATTGACGAGCCCTCAATCGGGCTGGCCCCAAGGCTGGTGACGAAACTCCTTGAGAACCTTAAGAAGATCAAGGAAGATACGGGCCGGACGCTAGTCCTTGCAGAGCAGAACGTGAAAATATTGAATATCGCCGACCGCATATATGGCCTGGAAGCCGGGGAGACGAGGTTCTGTGACAGGACCCAGAACCTCGACGAAAGCATGGTAGCAGAACTCTACATGGGAAAGTGAACACTCCCGGGGGTATGGCATGATCATAAGCGGGATAATCACTGGACTTATCATGGGAGGAATACTATCGCTCCCGGTGCTGGGTGTCGCCGTGGTTTACGGTATCACAGGGGTCCCCAACTTCGCCATCGGCCTGATCGGTGTCATCGGGGGATACACCACCTGGTATTTCACTTCTTACAGCCTTCCCCTGGCCATCCTGATCGGCGTGGCCGTATGCTTTCCTATCGGGTACCTGCTCCAGACCATTTTGCTCACACCCCTGAGCCGGAAAGGGGCCGATGCGACCCTTTTCTTTATCATCACCGTGTCCATGGGCTTCATCTTTCAGGGCTTGATTCGGGTCGTATTTCCCAAGTTGTCCGTTTCAATCGCACTACCTCGCCTGGGAGCAATTACCATCGGTGGCGTGTCCGCAGACGGCGTCAAGTTTATCGCCCTTGGAGTGACGGTTGGCACGCTGATCCTCATTCGCATCCTGGAGCAACACACCAAGGTGGGGAAACAGTTACAGGCAACGTCCCAGAACCTCAAGCTGGCCAATCTGCTCGGCATTAATACCAAGCAGGTCTTCGGCGTGGCTCACGGCATTGGATGCTCCCTGGCCGCAGTGGGGGGGATATTCTGGGGCTCTCTTTACAGTCTGGACCTGACAACGGGTTGGTACCTGGGTTTCATTGGCTTCATTATCGCCGTTATCGGGGGCATAGGTAACATCTGGGGCGGACTCATAAGCGCCCTGATCATGGGTATGGTGATGAGTTTTGCCGGCTACCTTCTTGGCGGAGTCTGGCAAAGCGTAATCCTGTACGCGACAGTCATTCTCGTTCTCATCGTACGTCCTAGGGGGATACTGGGTAGTGAGAGATCTATATGAAGAGGTCGGGACTGTAATAGCGCTTTCGATTCCCCTGCTGTTTCTGTTTGCAGATCCCTACTGGTCATATATGAGTGCCGTCATTTTCTTGTTCATATTCCAGGGCTATATCGCCTGGTTTTTGCTATTCAGGTGCGGACAGTTCTTCTTTGGCTATTCAGTGACCATGGGTTGCGGTGCTTATGGTACCATCGTCCTTACCGAGGTCTACAAATGGCCTATTTTACTTTCATCCCTGGTCGGGTGTATCGTTGCGGCCCTCGTAGCAACAGCGATTTTTTTTGCCACCATTCGGGCCAAGGGGTTCTATGTCGGCATGGTATCTTTCTTGCTGTGCCTGCTGTTTCCCATGATCATCGAGGGGCTCAGGCCCATCACCGGAGGCCGGAGCGGTATATTCTTCGACGGCCTCGAGACAGTCATAGGGGCTAGTGGCCTGTACATTTTGATCGTTTTGCTTACCGTCACCCTGGTCGCAGGCATCTTCTTGTTTATGCGTACCAAGACGGGCGCGATATTGACGCTTATTTCGGAAAATGACGAGCTGGCCCAGACCGTCGGGATCAACACCACCAGGTACAAGGCCCTGGCCTACATCATCGCCGGTTTCATGTCCGGTCTGGGCGGGGCCCTGTACGTCAACTTCAACGGGGCCATATCGTCCATAGACGTTGATGCGTTTACAACACTTTACATCTACTTCATCCCCTTGCTCGGCGGGAGGGCTGTGCCCTACGGGCCGTTGATTGGGGCCCTGATAGTCAAGCTGGTTCCGGAATTGCTCTCCTCTGTGGAGCGCTACCAGAGCATTATCATGGGGTTGATCTTCGTTCTGGTCATCGTGCTGTTGCCTGAGGGCCTCGGCACCAGCCTGGACCGGATGGTCAGAAGGGCATGGACCCTGTTTCAAGAGCGGGTTGGCACTACGCCATCATAGGACCGAAGAAGCCTGCCGCGCCTTCTGGGCGGGGCGGGCCTCTCAATTGTTCTACGTTTCCAGGAGGCAGGGAATGAGAATTCGAATCGTATCTCCCCTGGTAGGGGACTGGCTGGTCAAGGAGTCGATAGAAGAGGCCAATCAGTTCAAAGCACCTGACACTGAAATTGAGGGGGTCGGCATTGAGAAAGGGCCGACATCTATTGAGAGTGCATAAGACGAGATCCTGGCC
>JAFDHO010000095.1:942-15831 GCA_019308745.1 Deltaproteobacteria bacterium | reverse complement strand
GGTCATCGATTCCAACCAGAAAAGTTTACCCAGTATCAGACAGTCCTCTCAAAGTCGCAATCCCTTCTTTATCAGGTCATCGATTCCAACATCAGCATCGCCGGTATTACCCGCCGAGTCCACGACCGTCGCAATCCCTTCTTTATCAGGTCATCGATTCCAACCTGAACTGATTCTAAAAAGCAAAGGAAAGAAAGGACGTCGCAATCCCTTCTTTATCAGGTCATCGATTCCAACATTTTCCCGAATAGTAATCGTTAACATCTAACTGAGTCGCAATCCCTTCTTTATCAGGTCATCGATTCCAACCAGGGGGTTGTGGTAAAGTGGCAGAACGGCTCTGGGTCGCAATCCCTTCTTTATCAGGTCATCGATTCCAACCCGATGACCTCAGTACATATCGCTGGTGTCACAAGCGTCGCAATCCCTTCTTTATCAGGTCATCGATTCCAACACAGGTATGGGATGCTATTCATAGCATCCCTAACAGATCGCAATCCCTTCTTTATCAGGTCATCGATTCCAACGAAGGCCGTGATATCAGCATCGGCGGTATTACCCGCCGAATCGCAATCCCTTCTTTATCAGGTCATCGATTCCAACACCGGCCCCGGAATTCGTCGTACTCAAAGGGGGTTATTGGGGCTGTTTCGAGAACGTCAACCAAACCTTCGATTCTCAGTATAGAAAATAGAGCGTCCATTGGCAATATGGTCATATAACCCACTGAAATCTCTAATGTTGCGCCTCTGCGCGGACCCCTTGAGGCCCAATTTGAATGGCTCATGAAATCAGGGAGTTAGAGACCACCAGGATTCTCCCTTGGTTCCGCGCAATCACGTGATAATCACATCCTCATCTTCCGCGAAAGTTCGACCCAATCCGTCAAACCGGACATTCTTAATACACTTGTCGCAGATAAAGTAGAAGCGAACACTATCTTCGACATGATCTATGGCCTGGTCAATACGACTCTTCATGCCCATAAACTGCTTGGGGGAGAGATTGCATTCGAATACGCTCTTAAGTACCCTCTCGCCATAGTCTTTCATGATTTTGCCAACCCGGACCAACCTCTCAGGCTCGTGTATATCATAGCTAACCACAATGTTGTCTCTTCGGCGTGACACCTATATCACCTCGAATCCCTGGTCTTCTCTTACTTCACCCCAACCGGATATCACCACCCTGCCCACGCATTGCTTGCACAAAGGGTAGTAACGGACCCGGTCTTCTTTCTTGTCGATGAGCTTCACAAGCCCCTTCTTCATGGTGTCGAATTGCTCTTCTTTCAGGTCGCACTCAAACACGCTTTTTTGTACCCTGGTCCCGAAGTCCTTCAGGAACTTTGACACCCTGTTCCTTGTCTTATCTCTTACGATATCATAGCTTACAAGGATATACACGGTCCTTCACCTCGGGGTCATGGGCTGGTATTTATCTTCTTCTCCGCGGACGACCCTTGCCAGGTGCCTGGCCTGTTCCCTTATGCAGTCACGGTATGTGAGCTGCTGGCCGCTGATTCCATGCCTTATCTTCTGGCCCATCTTCCGTTCAAACTGTATGATGAACTTTCTGAAGCCACTGTCTGTCAGCTTCACAGGCAGCCCCCGGCCTGTTCTTTCCTCCGAATTGGGATCCAATACTTCGTCCCCGCCTGCTTCTTCAAGATTCTCACGCATGTCCTTTACCTGCACAAAGTCATCCAGGGTCAGGGCCTTGAGGTTGAAGACGCCCAGGATCAGGGTATCAATAATAATGGGTCTCCATTCCTCCATGAGATCAAGGGCAAGGGAAGGCCGTCCGTATTCCACCGCGTGCAATGACCCGAGGTAGGGGTCGAAGCCTACGAGGCTGACAGCGCCCATCACCGTGTTCAGCAAAAGGGTGTACCCAAGGCTCAGAAGGGCATTGACCGGGTCTGTGGGAGGTCTTCGCACCCGCTTGTTGAAACTGATGCCCTGGTGATGCCCTGGTCGATAAAACCCCTGGAAAACCCTTCGAAATAGACAGCCGAGGCCTTACCTTCCAAGCCCCTGAGGCTATCGAGGTCTGTTGCATCTGGGACTCTGCCAAGGAGATTCTTAACCTGGATGATATGGTCTTCCAGGCCCAATCCTTCCCTGGAGCGGTTCAGCCTCATAAGGACCGTCCTCATGTTGGCTATCTTGCCGTTCACGATGGCCCTGGCCATATCGAGGCAAAAATCGTTGTTTCTGAGTTTATCAAACTGATCGCAACGCAGCGTGATATTTTTACTCAAAGGAGGCTGGAGCCTGCCCTTGTACTTCCCATTTCTGCTCATGAAGATAGTATCAATCCCTTCACTCAGCAGCCTTTGAAGGGCAGGGGGCGTTATGGATACATTCCCGAAGAGGACTAGCTGGTCGAGCTTGTAGATATGGAGGGTATGAAGGATGTCACGCTTTCTCTGAATGATAAAACGTTCCCCTTCCAGCCTGATAAAGGTATTTTGTTCCAACACGTAGGCTACTGCCATCAGGAATGCTCCAGCCTCCACGCGGTCTGCCCGTTGACGGACTCCCGTCGGATCTTTATGTCATTTACCTTGAATTCGGATATACCCTTCGCAGAAAAGTGCTCTTGCAGCAACGCCTCAAGTCTCGAGATGACCCTCCTTTCTTCGTCAAGATGCCTTCGAAGCTGCACATACCGATGGGCAGCCTGTTTCAGTTTCAGGCGATTTGGTAACTTGAATTCGCAGGATGTCGGGACCATGTGAGGCATTACGTGCATAAGGGGGGAAGGGTACTTTCCGCCCCTCAGATCAAAAATACACTGGCAGTTCAAAGATGAGGTGATCTCGGGTAACATGAGCCTTATCTTTAGGCAACTTATGGGGTTTTTTTGAAGACGTTCCCACTGGCGCTGGACCTTGGAGTAACTATAATCCGGGGCGGGTTCAAACAGACGGTGGATGGCGTTTCCGGTTTCATCGAGGAGCCCTATTGAATAGTAGAGGGCCACCTTTTCTTCCCTTCGCAATATCCGTCCTGCCAATGCCCTGTCCATTAGCAGCGCTACTACAGGACACGCGGATCTAAGGCGCTCGATCCTGTCAGTGAATGCCAATGCCTTGCCATTCCAAGGTTTGGAACTCGTGTCATGGCAACGGAGTCGCTTTGTTGCCGGCCTGAGGGAAAATCTGCGGATCTTCTTGATGAACCCGAGCTGCTCATCCCAGGGGTGCCCGTCGTCATCCAAGAAAAGGCACCTTCGAAGAGAAAGGCGGTTAATACCAAGGGGAAGAGGAATACACTGTTCCACCCATCCGATGCCCGTCGGTCTCGTTGGGAGAAGCATTTCCAGCCCGTATTGGGTTTCAGGCTCGGGGGCAATCTTGATAAATGCCTTTAGGAATTCCCTTGCCCGCAGAAAATGCTCGTAGTCCTCGAAAAAGAACCAGAGCCTTGCCCCCAGACCTCCATAGTCCTCCGGGTAGGCCGGTATCCCCAGAGATTTGGCGAAAACCGCAAGCTTGCCCACATAGCTCTTTATCTTTTCGTCCAATAAAATGAGGTAGCTCTGTTGCCCTGCATAAGTTTCCCTTACCCTGTTCGGAATCCTTGCAAAGAGGCCCGTGTAACGGACCACGTTGTCGGAGCGAAGGGGGTAAGCAGCTACTGTGCTCTTTCCCAAGATGTGATCTCTCACGATGTCATGGCTCAGCGGGGTTTCGTGAAAGACATATCTGGAAGTTCCGGTGTCTGGGTCGACTTCCTGGAGGGCAAACCCAATCTCGCGGCCTGAAAAGAAGTCCAGGAAGATATCAACCTGGTTCTTGCTGACGGATGGAGGGAAGTATCTCTCCGGCGATGCCGGAGCTTTGCCTTCACCGGAGAGGACGGCACTTGCCTGGCCTTTGAGACCCATAGCCTCGTAGTTATCGTGGAGGAGCTTTCGTGAAGCAGCATTATCGCGGTCTTTCCTGAGAATCTTTCGAAGGTAGTGGTTTGATCTTTCAAAATGCCCGACTTCATTGAGAAGCCTTGCCAGGAGGTAGAGACATTCCCTGTTCCCGGGATCAAGCTTGAGGCCTCCTTCGTAGAATTCCATTGCTTGCCTTGCCATACCAAGCTCTTCACTGATCCTCCCCCATTCTGCGTGGACATCCGGGTGATCAGGCAGTCTGTGTCTCTGCCCGAGCACAATTTGTTGAGCCCTGTGCTCGTCACCCTCGTCAATGTAACTGCGGGCAAGCTCAAGAGGATTGGGCATGTGTCCCGGGTCCTTTCTCATCAGCATAATACGATCTCGTTAAAGTGAGGAGCCTACCTAAAGGAGGTTAAGTCTTTTGTGTTTACACATCTGGTGCTAGCCATTCTGCCAGTAAGTTATTTATGATTTCAAATGGGTTCCGTGAGAGATCGATGCGGTTTGAAAAGCGCTTTTTTAGGTCGTGAACAATGCCGTCTGCTCCAAAAGGAGGGTACATTCCCTTTAACAATTCTTCCGTAACACCCATGTTACCGTGTGCATAAGGCCCCTTGTTCCTGAGATCCAGGATGCTAGTCTCTTTTCCATTTGTCTTGGTAGGCTTTTCTAAGCGATCTATAAAATCATTGATGTCTTCAATTGCTTCGATAGGTGACTCATCCTTGCTGACCAAGGAAAGGATCTCTCTCAAATTAGGCCTGGTAGGCAGATTCAAGTATTTCTCCTTCTCTGCTATGTATTCCTTCCTCAAGATGAATTCATTGAACTCTTTGAATTCGCCTCCGATTTTGTTTATTTTTACTCCTGTGGAGGTCTCGAGTTGAAACTGTAGGAAATTGTCTACAAGACTGAAAAGGAAGGCTATCCCTTCGAGATAATCTTTTTTCAGGAAGGATAGTTCTGTTCTATGCGCTAATTCCTCAAGTATCTTCTTTTCATCCTGCGAGCAAAGGTCTGATAGGTTGTCAATCAGCTCAACAATTCGGACGTCGGAGGAATCGATTTTGCGACTTTCCTCAAGGGCCCCTCTAAAATCGAAAAGCATCCTTCTTCTCATCGCATCAAGAAGCTTCAGCAATTTGAAATGGGAGGCGTAGGGAGAGCTTTCAACAACATCCATAGCCGATCCATACTGATGATTCTTGATAAGTTCCAATATGATAGATTCGTATTTCTGGCGATTCAAGCGGCTCATCAGCTTTATTTCTTTTGATTCACCAGACCCTCTGGGGAGATACAGGTATTTGACACTAAGATCCATGGATCGGAGTGCAATATTGGTAGTCAGGGCCGGTGTACCTGCGGTCAGTGAGATGTAATTGAAGGTGTTATGTTTTAGATGCTGATTTTCTTCGAAAAAGCGGGAGAAGTAGTCAGACATTTGATCGTAGTCCCAGGGAGGCTCATTTACCCTCATGACCATAATATTTTGGCATGCAATCCGATATCTCTTGCTTGCAAACAGCTTAACTAATTCTGCGGCGTAATATGTGTCCTGTGGGTCTGGAGGTTCTTGCTCTGTTCCAAAGAGAAAGATCCTATCTGGTTTCTTGTGGGAGTCTTTGACTACCTTTGTCAAGATAGGGATAAAGATGGGGAATTCCACGGTTTCTAGGGGCTCTTCATGGGATTCTACGGAGCCTTTTATCGTTACCTTGACCGGGATTACTTCCTTTCCAGAAAGAGCAAATCCCTTATCGGTAATTCTTGCCTCCCCATCCCTCTTGAGGAGGCCGAGAACTTCTTTCGTGGTATCATAGAAGCCTTCAAACCTTTGATGATCGTTGATCTTTATGTCACTGTTTCCAATGGTATAGAGCAATGATTGCGCCATTTCCAAAACCTTTCCTGGCTTCTTCCGATTTTCAGTCTGCTTTAGCTAAATGTAGGAGTTTTTCATACTTGGCCAGCTTCTCCGACTTCCAATTCCTTTTCTTCTCGATTACCCCAAGGATTTTTTCCGCAATAAGCCTTCTAACTTGATCCGGTACATTGGCTTGCTCAAGAGGCGTGACAAAGCCAATGTTTATGACATCTTTCATCGATGAAAAACTGAGAGTTTCTATTTCCCTTATTTCCTCGCCGCCTATGTCCTCAATGAAGGTCTTGAAATGTTCTGGGCTTGGCTTAAGGCGGAATTTCTCAAACTTCTCGCTGATAGCACCCTTTGGTGGGGTTGGTTTCGGGCGTTTTTCCTCTTTAGTAGGCCTCGATTCGTCTCCAGTTTCTGGAGCCATCTCTACTTTGATCCATCCGAGTGGGTAACGTGATGAACCGTCTTCAAACGCTATCTTGCGCGTCTTTGGGAAAGCACCAAACATGTGAGTGGGGAAGGTCTTTTTGCATGCAGGGCAAAATGAATATCCCTGCTTGTTCTTGTCTCTCTTGGACTCTTTTCCACACTTCGGACAAATCGACTTGCCGAGGCCGAATAGTTTTCTGAATTTCATAAGGGTGTCATCATCCAGGTAGTTCCCTGTCATCGCTCTCCAGCCGCTGCCCCAGCCAAGGTGGAGAAAGAAGGCCCCATTTCCTTCTTGGGATATTCTTTCACGAAGATTGGTGTAGAACTTTACCAAATCTTTCATGTTGCAGATATCATAGAACTCGATTTCTTTATCAATGAAAGCCGTGGCAAACTGGTTGCATTTCTCGGGAAGTCCATCAAGTAACTCTTTTTTGCCCGAGAATTTCAATTCTTTGGCGGATAAAGGGTGGTCTAATAGAAATTTTTCGATTCTCAGCCGCCCGGTTGATGTTGCACCTGGCGTCAGGGCTTCACAATAGATAGATGTGGCTTCTCTCGGATTGGAAGATGTAAATCCTTTTCTCCCCATTTTTTTCCACCCAAAAGAATTGTTCGACCTGAGGCTCAACACCTTAGATTCTGCAAGCTTCAAGTCCTGTGCCCGGAACTCAATATCGCCTACCTGCAAAGCTCGCATGAAGTCATGATTGGGGTCATTTCCGAAGAAATGTTTCTCAAGGTCGTTGTCCGCATGTTCTTTTTCCACTTTCGGGTTATGAAGTATTCTGTTTAGAATCTTATTTGTCTCTTCACTGGGCTCCTTATTGAAAAGGTGCCACAGCAGCACTGTCCGGATTGCCCCCTTGATAGAAGACCCTGGGATATATGGGTTCCCGAGTCCTGTCTTTATCATTTCCTGTATTTTGAATCTTTCCTTCAACACAACACGGCCCTTGTTATGGATAGAGTATTTCTCAACGCTTTTCGGGCTTATCTTGAATTTTCTCAAGAACCGGGTCATATTGAAGCCCTCGTGGCCAAATTCATTAAGGGCGTCCTTATTGTCCTGGAGCCTCAGCAAGAGGCTTTCAACATCCACCACGACACACCTGTTGGAATCGACAGCAACGTCAACTTTGTTGAGCTTCTCTCCGGACCCGATATGGACGGGAGTAATCACGGAGAAGCAGAGCTGGCCATGGTTTGTTCCATTCATGCTGAATTCTCCTTGACCATTGGCAGGGTAAAGACCGTTCCGTAACGGTAGATATTATGTTTCAAACCCAGGTCCTCGGACATATCCAAGACGCGAGGGTTCTCGCCATACACGCTCTTTCCAATGGAGCCAAAAACAGATCCTTCGGAAAACATCCTCACCGACTTTCTTTTCAAGGACATGGCACCGGGGACGTGGATCCATCCAGATCTTGATACCAAGTTGTAGCTTGCGCCCCCAAGGATCCCTCCCTTGAACTCCTCTTTTTTGGGGTAGTAAAGGGATAGGCACACAAAGCTATCCGGCTTCGGGGGTAAGGGGACTTTGAAATCCTCCGCAATCTCCAGGTGGAAGAGGCCCTTGCCGGCTCTCTTATCGCCTCCAATTCCTTCGTCGCCCAGGAGACGCAAGACAGCTTCCAATTTTTTCCGGGCTCCTTTTTCAAGGAATTTGGCCAAGAAAAACAAGCCTGCGTCCTTTTCAAAGACCAGCTCTGAAAAATAGAAGATCTCGGAGGCATTAGAGTGCCTATCGATTGTCACCCTGGGTACCTCCCTTTCCGCGAAGATGAGGGAGTCATAGTCAGGATTGTCTCCAGCGCCTATGTCCCAAAACTTGCCATCCTGGAAGGTATCGGCATCTCTAAATTCCAGTTCCTCGCCTTTTCCCTGTAAGATTGATTCAAGCACCGGAAGGGAGACGTATTTGACATCCTTAATCTTTTTACCTACCTTAGCACCGTCCTTTTCCCTCCGTTTACCGATTTTGACAAAGGGTCTGGGGAAAAAGTATGACTGGCCCTTGAAGGGGAAAGCAGAAGATAAGATAAATGGCGGCTCCTGACAGAGACTTTCTACATCATCTTCGGGATAGAAGTGCGGCCACAGAGTCATGATGGAGCTAAAGAGGGTATCGGAGTGTATTACCTGCTCTGTTTGCTCATACCCAATGCCATGGGCCGCGATATGTAAGGGGGAATGAAAATTGAGCTTGTATGCAATTGTGTTATCCATTATCGCCCTCTCTGAGCATATCAGGAACCTTTATTCCATCTAGGGGCTTGGGGGGTTCATTGTTTTCATAAATACCTTGGTCCTTGTAGGTTACCGACTCAATGTTGAACTTGACCTGCCCGTAACCGCGTGTTCCGCTCCCGCCCAGGTAATCATCCTGCACCAGGCACAGTGCCTCAAAGATCTTACCCAATACCTTGGCTTCATCATCTCCTTCGTAGATATTGCATACCAGTTGCAGGCCAAACACGGCTCCGGCAGGAACACGTTCAAACTGTCGTGGCGTGGCTGCCGAGGTTATCCTGTCAATCACCACCTCGGTTTTCACCTCCGTGTATGGCATATCGGTGTTTTTGCTGTTTCCCAGTTGTTCAGCGTTAACAAGGTCTGAATCCCGGACAATAAGCCTGCCAAGCATCTTTTTCTCTTCTGCGGGGGTGCCAAAGATTTGGCAAGTCATGCATTCGCCACACTTGCAAGGCATGGCCTCGATCTCAATTCTTTCCTCGGCTGTATTTGAAGCCAATAAGTTCTCCGGTATCTCGGGTGTTGACCGAAAGGTTTTCTTATCTTTAACATTCCCCTGCTTGTCCACCATCTTTACGGTAATGTTCATTCTCCCTTCGTATTTTTCCAATAGACTCCTCATCTTTCCCTTTAATGAAGAGCCCGGAATATAGGGAAGATTCGTAATGGGATTCCGTACAACGACCTTATCAGCACCTCCAATTTCGAGCCCGATGCTGCTACCGCCGATAGCCAACCCTGTGATGGACTGCACCTTTCCGTTGATGAAAAGCTTCTTCTGTAATTTGCCCGTCATATCACACCTCCTCAAGGATCACATTCTTTTCAGCGGCTCTAAAGTAACATAGTATCGCTTCAAAAAAGTCGCAGAAGTTCAAGAACTTATTTTGGTCCCCGTTCACCGCACTAATTGCCGCGCCCAGCACTTTTCCCAAGTCCTCAACGGCATTGTTGGGGCCAAGTCTACTGGCTGCGTATGCAAGCTTGGGCTTCAAAAGAAGAAGGTCCTTTTCTTGGAACCCACCCATTTCTATCTTTTTTACTGAACTGAAGACATTCCTGATTTGAGATGTAGTTAATTTCCTATTCTTGAGGTAGACCCCTAAGTCTTTTGCTGTCCGGACCATGAGCTTAGTATCCCCGTCAATTATTCTTTTGATCGTATTTTTGTCTGGAATAGACATTTACCCTGCCTCCCTTCTTTGCATTGTAAAGAATTATATAATCTATGGGTTCAAGCAATATTGTCATGCTTCAGACGGAATGATTATGAACGGATATCCTTTACCTCCTTTGCTCTACAGGTGCTTCCCAAAAGAAACTTGGGTGGTCTAAACATTGTCCTGCGATGCTAACCCCTCCTCCTCTCTCAAAAGAAACTCGGCCCATCTTGTTGGCACGTCGATGAATTCAATCACCTCCCTTTCCGAGCTCAAGCCATTAATCTTGTTTTCAAACAAGGCCCTTTGGAGGGCCTCTATGTCTTCGCTGAAGATTTCATTCTCTTTTACTGCCTTGCCCAAAGAATAGACAGATCTCCAGACCCACTTGTGATATTTGAGCCTCTCTTCAATCAAATCCGACGACAGTTCTTTTACACCTCGACAATAGGTCCGGTTTGTTTCATACAGGAGGAATATCTTCCTCAGGCGATCCAAGATGCCTTTGGACAGCTTGAGATTTTTCTCGCTATCCACTGCTTTCTTACCCTCTTTAATCGATTTGTAAAGGAGATCTTTGATCGCGCGGGCAATTGCGAAGTCTTGCCAGCCAAGGGGCTTACCAAGAAAAGCGATAGCATTTTTTTGTTTTCCGCCTTTCCGCCTGTAGTCCTTTCCCAGTTTTTCCGCGTCTCCAGCATGTCTGGCTCCCCGGTATATGGGGTACTTTGCCGGCACCAGTGCAATGCCACCTGAAAGGGTCAGATCAGGGTTATCACAGCAGAACCTCGTGAACCCATTATTTATCTCTTCCGCCAAATCGACGACTGTGTTCCATGCGCCTACGATAAATAGGTCGTCACCCCCGGAGTAAATTATATAGGTCTTGTCTTCAAAGCCCTTTTTCTGGCAGATGGTGTTCAAGTACCCGTTGAAGAATAGAGACAGGCTTCGGCTCAAGGTTGCGACTCGGGATATGGATGCCTTTTGCCCAAATCCTTCTGAAAAGACACGGCCAAGGCTGTCCACATCCATCCTCAGAATACCCAGCCTTTTCAGGCCGGTCGAGTCTTCAGCAAAATCATTGAAGGTTTTCGGAGTTTGGTTGACATCCATAGGGATCCTGGTTCCTCCGACAAACCTGAAGCCATATGCACACCTTTTCACAGGAAGGCCTTGTCCCAAGAATTCGGTAGAGTTCAGCCTGTAGATAATAGTATTTTCCAAAGAGACGGTATCTATTCTCTCTAAATCTTTTGAAAAGAAATATGTTATCTCTAGGAAGGGCAAATCCAGATCAGGCTCAAGAGAATTAGCCCGACTCCCAAAGACTTCAACAAGGTAATTAGCCTTTGAAAGGCGTTCTCCCAAATCCTCTTTTTCTTGGCAATCGCGGCATAGTTTTAAGTCTGGTTCATCTTCTCTTCGCGGTTTGATGTCGCCTTCACCTTTACAGATTTGACAGGTGTCTTCTTCTCCGCCTTTGCCAAAAGGACGGAATATGGTATCGTAGCCAAGATCCGAAAATTTCCTGCGCTTTTGGTTATTGGCTTTTTCTGCCGCCTCTTGCCATTTAGGAGGAAAGTTAGTTCCCAAGAAATCCCTTCCTCTAAGCTGGCACCAACCCAAAGAAAGATAGATTTCTCCCCTAAGCCTTTGAAGCAATTCCTCGTTGATCTTTTTGCCTATTTCAATCAAGTCATGCTCATGCCCATTGGAAACAAGCAGGTAGAATTTACCTCCGCTCGCATACAAAAGATTTGAGAAAGAATAGCCAAGGCTTCGCAGGATACACTTACCGGTTGCGTCAGCCAGGAGCTGCAAATAGAACGACCTGCCTTTTAGGCCCTTGGCGGCTCCTTTGGATGTGATGTTGTAGATGAATCTCTGGATCCCGCTAAGATCGCCGCAGACTAAGAGGTACTTGTAGTCATCTCGGCCCCTTATTCTCCCCTCTTCAAGACTCTCGTGGGCATAGTGGTAGTCATATAGACACGCACCTATAGCCGCCGTAGTTTTGGCATGATCAAAGAGGGAAATATCCGGGAGATCAACTGTGGAACTTGGTATGCACCAAGTGTATTTCTCCAGAAGGAATAGAAGGCTTTCAAGAAAGACAAAGAAGTTCTCGTTGGGCAACAAAGAGAATTCGCCTATAAACTGATCCCAAAGCATTTTGTAATTTTCGACAAGCGGTTCCCCTCTCTTCGGAGTGAGGCTTTCAATCCTGCGGGGAAAAATCATCTCCTCCTCGATAGACAGCGGTGTCAGTTCATAGGCATGGGTAGAGGGCTCTTTTTCCTTTTCTTGGAGGGATACTTCCTCGAGTATCGGGAGGAGCCTAACTTTCTTGAACCCGTCTCTTCCCTTTGTTTCATCCTCTTCATCTCCCGGCAATCTGTCCATACCTGAAGAGAGACGATCTGCCTCAGCTATGATCCATTGAAGGGGGGTATGTGGGTTGTGATGTTTGCTCGCGAAGTTGGCTATGTTGTCATCCGGATTATTGAATGGAGCCGACAGAGCTGGAAACTGAATTTGGTATTCTTCAAAGAATTGTGTCGTCCACAGGGAATGCTTGTGGGTGAAATAGCCTCCATCCTTGTGGTACTTGCAAACCACCTGCATCTGGTCCAAGTCATCTTCATAACGACAGGGAATTTCAGCTCTTTGCATGAACTTCCCGATGTCGTGCAAAAGGGCACCCAGGATTATGGCCTGTTTCTTTTGGTCCATTTCCCCTCCATGTAACTTATTTGGGTAAGTACAGTGACAGTTTCTGCCATGATTTTCATCAACTGCAACGTTGCCGCACCAAGAATCAATCAATAACCCCTATTCTCCGGCTCCGGCTCGCCGGTTCATCCATGGTCTCCCCTGAAACCGGGCTAAGCTGAAAAGCAAGAATTATGCCTGAGGAAGCGCCCCTCTTTCAGCTCCTCTTTGAGATTATCTTTATCGAAAGTTATGCCAAATCGGGTTAGTAAGAGATGCAAGGATGTATTCAACATCAGTAAACAATCTCTATCCTACTCTTGTCCATCTTGATCCCGTAACGGGTATTGGGCCTTTTCCCCAGGGAGGCTATCTCCAGGTCTTTCAGGGCATAATAGCCGAAGCGCTCCCTGAGCTTATCCTTTATTTTGGCCTTGTAGGCATTGAAGTTTTCCGAATTGAGCTGTGTAATGCCTGTGTCACTCATTTCAGCGATTGGTCGATCCCTGGTAATCCTCCTATAAAGATCGGTCAATCGATCCTGCCTGGCGAAGATCTCTTGGATGTCCAGGAAGCAATCTGTGCACCTGCCGCAAGTCTCCGACTCAATGGCGCACTCCTGCTTTCGGGTGATGAAGAACGCATACAATGCCATCCAGGCCGGCATCATATCCAGTTCCAGGTCCTTGTAAATCAACTTCCTGGCCGGGAGGTTCACTTTGAGAACGGCGGCCTCTTCCCGGACCAGGGAAGAAAGGAGGGTGCCGGGGTCTCTCGGCTCGCTCAATAATGCCGGTGCCAGCCTGTCCCGCACAGAGACGAACGGGACAGGTACGAGGTTCACCTGGGCGTACCTTGTTTCCTTGAAATATGGATTGCCATGTTCATCCCTCAGCTCGATAGCCTTTGACTTTCTTGGGGGATAGAAGAAATCCCGGTTGCTTTCAAATTCAGGGGAGACCAGGACATGGTAGATCCTGTCCTGAGGACGGCCGTATATTTGTGCGGCGAGAGTCAAGCACGAGCTCATGGTTTTCCGCCCGCCGGCAATGGAGAAAAAGACCGCGTTATTGGGTTCCCTTGTAAAGCGAAAGGTGAGGTCCAGGCACAATTCTAAAAGGCATTCATTGTCCGCTTCCGTCAGGATATCCGGAAGCTCCCTGCCATGCTCATCCTTGATAACATGGATATTACGGTAGTCAAAGTCGATGCCAGATGGGCTTATCCCGTATTCTTCGAGATACCGGTAGTAGTGACCACTTTTGCCGGATAGAAGTTCTCCGTAAATACGTTCCTTTCCGTCACGGGTAGTGATTACATGTACGGCATCCACCTGTTGCAGGTTTTGGTGGAGTGCGAAGAGAGTCTCGGTGATAACCTGGGGGTTCAAACCCGTAACTGCAAGGAGGATGTTTCTCATCAGATAGCCTCCCACCTTACCATTCCCAGGCCAAAGGAGGTTTGTTTGCCAAGGTGAACCCTGGCGCAGAAATCCAGCAGGGGCATATATTCGCCGATTTCTCCCTCGTAGGTAATGGAACCCACAATTCCCCCCATGAGCATGGAACGGTCCTGGCGGCCGGAGTACCTTTGCCAGTCAAACCAATCAATTTCAGATCTAACGACCTTCACGGACTGTGCCCGGTGAACCAGGCCCTTGTAATCAAGATCGGGTTCACCTTCACAGAAGGCATTGTACAGGGAAGATACTCTCCTCAGCATGGCCCTCACGAGCACGTGAAAGGGGAGCTCTGCGGTCAACCGGTTATGGAATTTGAGGCGCAGGGGGGTTATTAAAATCAACCTGAGCCGGGATATACCCTTTTGGGTCTTTTCTTTGCCATGATTCAAGCTGAGTTGTGTAGGGTCTTTCATGATTATCTTGCCCTCGTTTCCATCATAGACCAATTCATCTCCGATCTTGACGCTCTCGACAGCAAATCGGCCCCTTTTGCCTCCAACCCGCTTTCCGATACCTATTTTGCCCATTTGCTCGAAGGCATAGATGAAATAAGGGAGGTTCTTGTTCGCCTCGCCGAAGAGGAGTAAGGAAAAATTGAAGGGGGAGCCCCCTTCAAAATGGGTATCCGTTGAGAGAGGTGGTTCTATCACAAAGGGGTGGGGCCTGGAAGAGGGGGTTTCAAATACCTGGGAATACAGGCAACGCTCCCTGAGGATGCAATCTTTGCATTCCTCTCTTCTTAACGCACAGACGACTCTTTTAAGGGCTGTCCCAAAGACCCCCCTGAAAGTGGAGCCTTTGTAATAGGGCAGGAATGCCTCGTTTTCAAGAAGGCAGAAAAAGCTATAATCGCCGAAGAGCATTGGATGGCCTTCGCAATTGTATCATAGGGTTAGAAGAAGAGTCCTACTAACTGGGGCAGGTAAGAAAATAGGCTGAAGGGTCCTTGCCGCCCTATTCCTAAAGATTGAGCTTAAAGTTCATGGTTTGCAGCAGAGAGACTGCTGTTACCAGAATTCTTCACGATCAGGCTTGTGGGTTATGCTGTTGTAGCAGAAAAGGAAATGATCGCGCCTATATGTCGCTATTAT
>JAFDHO010000095.1:0-937 GCA_019308745.1 Deltaproteobacteria bacterium | reverse complement strand
GGACTATGAAAATACAAGGAAATCACCGCTAGGTGTTGGATTGGGGACAACCAGGCGGTCCGAATCTTGCAGGACGTAGGTTGCAATGGGTCATTTCTAATAAATTTTTGGGAGGTTTTTCAAGTGTTTTTTGAGCAGGAAAGAGACTGGCCTCTTGGCTGGCTGCCGAGCAAATCATAATATATGCTTTCCCTCTCAGGGGGTGCGAGGTATCACCTCCTTGTGGGCAATATTGGCGCCGCCCCAAGGCCGTGATAATCGTCTTCCTTGAGCATCAGTCAAGTAAAGTAAAAGGGTCACCCATTTTAGAGGGCGAGTCAAGTGAAAAAAGACCTCCCTCGGCGAAGAATTCATATTTCTTCGCTTGACTCCAAGCCCTGCACCAGCACGGCCTTGTTTGCAGCCCTCCTTATAGTGGACCCCAAAAATGATTTTGTAGATTTCATATCAACATCGTAATAATTTTCGTATCCCTATTATTAAGGTAGGTTTGTCATTGGCATCCCTGCGTTTAAGATTTACAAAAAATCACTAATAACTTGGCAGGCTTTTCGCTTAAACTTCTACCCATATGGGGCTGGTCGCTATTAAAATAAACCGCATCACCGGATTTAAGTTGTTGCGTCTGCCCATCATAATAAAACTCGATGACGCCTTCCAATATGTAGTTAAATTCCTGGCCTGAATGCATCATTGGCATTGGAGGAAACTCATGACTTACCGTAACGCAGTATGTGTCCATTATACGGTCCTTTTTATTGAATGCGAAGGACTCGTAAATGGAATTGGGAGAAGCATCAAAGTGAGCTATGGTCACCCTGTCTTCCACCCTACTAACGGCCATTTTTCTCGAATTCTCCTGGCTAGGTTCTCCTGATATCAAGGCTAACGCGGTTTCGCCAAGGCCGAATGCAATCTTGGTCAGTGTCCCGATAGG
>JAFDHO010000327.1 GCA_019308745.1 Deltaproteobacteria bacterium | reverse complement strand
CTGGAACCTGCCCTTGCCTTGTTGGCGTTGCCCTTCCGTCCGGTAACGGCGGGCGATTTTACTTCCAGCCTTCCGGCCAGAAGAACGGCGTCTGCGTCATGCCAGGCGCACATTGGAAACAGCTGCTCAAAGCAGCTGATGAGGCCCTTTACAGGGCGAAACGTTCCGGCAAGGATAAGGTTGTTCCCTTTTGATCGCTGGTGGGCACGTTCGTACCCCATGGCAAGGCGACCGCCAACCCTTTGAAGGGCTCGAGGGGCACCCTTGACAAACCCGCTTCCCAGAAGCTGGTGCCCCCCGATTGTCCCTAATCATCCCTCTTTGCGATCCACCGTTTCATCTTCTTGTAGTCAACATGCCTCTTTTTCTCTTTCTTCCATTTCTTCCGTTTCTTCCAGGGATTCTCCTCGTCCTTCTTGTCCTTCATCAATCCGAGGATCACCTGTTTCCTGATGATGCGTTTTTCCTTGGCGGAGATCAAACCATCCCTCTTGAGCTTGTTTGTCAAGAGGAAGACACATTTCGCGAACTTTCCGCGGTTTGTTGCGTTGACCCTGCACTCCTCGATCCAGGCGGAAATGGGCTGATCCCCATACAATTGGTCTATAATCCCGGTATCCTGTCCATTAATAATAAGCGTCTGTGGCGCAACCTCTTCGACGCCTTCCCCCTGCAATTGAACCGTATCGGTCCCCACTGTCGACCAACCTGCTGCGTAGCTCACCGTAATGATGGCGCTATCCGTTCCAGGTATTACAGGAGAATAGGTAATCTGTATCTCACGTGATTCCCCTGCCGGCAGGTTGATAGGCGCCGAGTAGTCCGTGGAAAAGGGGCCGACCGCCTGGTCCATCGTCAAATAGACCGTGTAGTTCGTCGTCCCCTGGTTACTGACTATCAGGCCGCTCGTTGCCTGGGACCCTACTAGGACCTGTCTGAAGTCAATAAGACTTGACTGTACGGCCCCGAGGCTGTTTCCTGGAAAGAGCAGGAAACAGAGAACAATCGCCGACAAAACCGGATAGAGTCTTTTCTTGGTTTCCTTCATCGTTAAGCCCTCCTTACGTGAGATGCCCTCGGAAGAATCCGATTCGGACCTCCCGGAAAAAACCCACGAGACAATTCCGTCCCCCTCTTGCACACCCGAGATTTGTTGTTCTGTGGGTGAGGGTCTTTGCCCCAGGGTAATTGACTGCAAGGGCCATACCAACCTCCTGTTTTAATATTGATGAATTGTTTCAATAAGTTATAGAGGGTGATCAATTCACGGCTCCAGGGACCTCCAAAATATGTCCCTTTTTCTGCCGAAAATTGTAAGGTGTCCCGGGCGATCTTCACGGTCTCACAGCGCAATTCGATCTTATGGCCTACAACATATTGTATTGTAACCGTCTGTAGTATCTATATACAGTACAAACCTACTCCACTCCTCGCGAAATCACCCTCTTGAGGGGGCTCGCGGCGTGATTTCTTCAGTATCCTCCGTGCCACAGGGCCTGCACCACATGAATCGTACCCTCGCCTTCGCCGGGATGTCCCGCGCGGAAACACGAGGAGCTTCATTAAGGTGCCCCTGGCCAGCACCTGCCAAAGAGAGATCTCCGGGGGGGCTGGGAGCTTTCATTATCTTGAAATCTGAAAGGTTCTTGTGCTATGAGGGTTTTACCGCTCAGTAAGGAAGAAATGATGTCAGAGAAGGCAAGAGAGAAGAGGATAAGGGACATCATCAAGATCCTTGGCAAGGAATACCCCGGGGCCCGCACGGCCCTCGAGTTCTCAAATCCCCTCGAACTCCTCGTGGCCACGGTGCTCTCCGCCCAGTGTACCGACGAGAGGGTGAACAAGGTGACCCGGTCCCTTTTCAAGAAATACAGGTCTGCCCGAGACTATGCCGAGGCAGACCTGAGGCAACTTGAAGAGGACATAAGGCCCACGGGCTTTTATCGAAACAAGGCCAAGGCCATCAAAGGGCTCTGTTCAGATCTTTCCGAGAGATTCCATGGAGAGGTGCCCCGGGACTTGGATCAACTGGTCTCTCTGAAGGGGATCGGCCGCAAGACGGCCAACCTGGTTCTGGGCGAGGCCTTTGGCATTCCAGGAATAGTAGTGGACACACATGTCCTGCGACTCTCCCAGCGGATCGGCCTGAGCAAAAACAGGGACCCTGTCAAAGTGGAGTTCGATCTCATGGAAATCGTACCCAAGAAGCACTGGACCCTGTTCTCAAACCTCCTTATCCTCCATGGTCGCAATGTCTGCACCGCCCGAAAACCAATGCATGATAGGTGCGAGATCCTCCGCCTCTGCGACGAAGGAGTGCAGTGGAAGAAGCTCTCTTAGGTTCCGGAATGTCAGGACGGCCTTGCTGGGCAATCAATCATTGGGAGGTCTGGCGAATCGAGGCAGCCTTCGTCTTTCGCTTCGCTTCAAGCGAAGGCTGGTGGAGGCTCGCCGCCTTCCGCAAATTCAGTCTCCCCAGCGCCGACACATCAAAAGCCCTTTATTTACAATGCGTTGAGAGCTTCCGATTGCCGTTCTCTGCGTCCCTACGCGGGAAATGTTTTTCTCCACATTTTCCCTGAAATGATCATGGTGCATAAGTCCAACGATAAAAAACCTTAAGTTTGTTGCCGTGGGATTTTGGCAGGCAGTTCTCATGTTGTAGTCGGCCAACAACAATCCCCGGCGAAATACCGATTTCCTCGGCGAACCTTTGAATCGGCTCCAAGGAGCGGCCATCCCAAGTGGAAAGAAAACGGCGGTAAGCGGTTGGCGGAATGAGCTTGTCGCGGGCAAAGGCATTGGCCTCTTCCTCTTTTTCTCCGTCCAGGCCACTGCCCTCGATGAAGATTTCCTTCCGGCCATGCTTGAGAATATGACCGGCTTCATGGAAGAAAGTGAACCAGAGGTGGTCGTTGCTCTTGTAACGCAGGCTTAGTTGAATAACCGCCTTGCCTTTCAGCCATCTGGTTGCTCCAAAAACACCAGTCTTG
>JAFDHO010000326.1 GCA_019308745.1 Deltaproteobacteria bacterium | reverse complement strand
CAGCATCGCCAAGATGAGCAGAATGGGCACCCTCCAGGTGGGACCGGAGAGTTCCGGGGCTGATCCGGGGCCGGTATGCTACGGAAGAGGCGGAACAGAGCCGGGCGTAACCGACGCCGACCTTCTCTTGGGGTATCTGGATGAGAATTATTTTCTCGGCGGGCAGATGAGGCTCCAGAAAGACCTGGCACGAAAGGGTATTGAAGAGAAAATAGCAAAGCCCCTGGGAGTATCCCTCGTCCAGGCCGTGTGGGGTATTCATGACCTGATCAACGAGACCATGGCGGCCGCAGCCAAGACACACATAGCCGAAAAGGGCGGCAATCCCCAGATAGTTACGGTCGCGGCCTTCGGCGGAGCAGGGCCTGTACATGCCTATGGCCTGGCAAAGAAGCTGGGAGCGCCCAGGATAATTGTTCCTCCCCACGCGGGAGTGGGCTCGGCAATGGGCTTTTTTACAGCCCCGCGGGCCTTTGACCTGGTACGTTCCCACAAGGTGGCCTTGGGCAGGGCTGATTTTTCGGAGATCGAGGCCATATTCAAAGAAATGGAGGATGAGGGAGCAAGGACCCTTCAATATAGCGGTCCTGAAAGCGACATAGAATTCCAGCGGTCCCTGGACATGCGTTTTGTGGGGCAGGGTGCTGAGACAAATGTGCCCATTCCAGGCAAGGATTTCTCATCCATGAAGCGAAAAGAGATCAGGCGGCTGTTTGATGATGTTTACAAGAAACTCTATGGGAGGACCTACCCCGACTCGGAAGTAGAGTTTATCAACTTCAAGGTGAGGGCCAGCATCCCGGCAAAGTTATTGCAGTTGCCCAAACTGGAGAAAGGGGGTGGTTCCCTCCAAGAGGCGATAAAAGGCCAGAGGCAGGCCTATTCCCCTGTTGCGCGGGATTTCATCCCCTTTACCGTATACGACCGGTACAGGCTTTTCCCTGAAGCCTGTTTCAATGGCCCCGCCATAATAGAAGAGAGGGAATCAACAGTGGTTGTAGGAGAAGACGCATCTGTCAGGGTCGATGAATACGGGTTCCTCTGGATAACCCTGGGATAAGACAGAAGGAGGATATAAGGGATGGGGCGGAGCTTTGACCCGATTACATTGGAGATATTATGGAGAAGGTTGATTTCAATCGTGGATGAAGCTGATTCCACCGTCTCAAGGACCGCGTTTTCCAGCCTGCTGAGGGATGCCCATGACTACACCTGTATGTTTACGGATCGACAGGGAAGGGAGTTGGCACAGGGGACCTTTGCCACGCCGGGACAATCCGGGGCCATGGCCTTGGGTATCAAGAAGCTGATAAACTCCTTGTCCTTGGAAACCTGTAAGCCCGGGGACGTGTTCATCACAAACGATCCCTGGGCCCTGGCAGGACATCTCAATGATATTTGTGTGATGAGCCCCATTTTTTATAGGGACAGGATTACCGCCTTTACGGCATGCGTGTTTCACCACTCCGACATAGGTGGCAGGGTGTCTTCGGATAACCACGAGGTCTTCGAGGAAGGGCTCTTCATCCCCATGGTAAAGCTCTATGACGGAGGGGTGCCGAACGACTCCCTCATGGAGATGATACGATGGAATGTCCGGACACCGGATGAGGTGATCGGTGACATCCGATCCCAGATAGCAGCCAACCACGTCTGCGCCGAGAAAATATGCCAGATGCTGGATGAAAACCGACTGGAAACATTGGACGATCTGGCGGACGAAATAATCGGGCGGACCGAGAAAAGTATCAGGGAGGCGATTGAAAAGGTCCCCGATGGAGTTTACAGGGCCGAAGGCGTCGTCGAACAGATGGAAGGCAAGGATGACATCCTGATCAAAGCGGCCGTTGAAGTAAAGGGAAGTGATATCAATGTGGACTTGGACGGCTCTTCCCCCCAGGTGGATTGGGGAGGCAACGTGGTCTACAATTTTACCTATGCCTATGTCTTCATGGCAATAAAGAGCATGTTCGATCCTGACATACCCAACAACGAGGGATGTGCAAGGCCCCTGAAATTGTTTGCCCCGGAAGGCAGCGTTGTGAACTGCAAATTCCCGGCCGCGGTTGCGGCCCGAATGCAGGTGGGCCATTTCCTCACGGAGATCATCTACCGGGCCATGGCCGAAGTGTTACCCGATCGGGTCATTGCGGGAAGCGGGGGTACACCGGCTACCATGAACGTGCTCTATGGGAAGAGAAGAGATGGGACTCCTTTCCACTCGGTCCGGATCAGGGGCGGAGGCATGGGGGCAAGCGCCCGAAGGGACGGCGCCTACGTGTATATATTCCCGGCCAACGGGGCGAACACCCCTGTAGAGATATTTGAGAACGATACGCCCCTGATCATGGAAAAACGGGAACTGATACCTGACTCCGGCGGGCCGGGAAAGATGAAGGGGGGGCTGGGCAGGAGAATGGTGCTGAAAATCCCGGACGATGACTATGCCCCGATCCCTCCTGTAACCCTGGGTATTCAAGCGGGGAGGTACAGGTACCCGCCTCAAGGGCTCTATGGGGGAAAGCCCGGTGCCAGGGCCAAGTTTCTGGTCAACGGCGAACCGGGAAACCCCTATGGTTTGACACAACTCTATCCCGGTGATGTAGTTATCATGGATGCGGCCGGGGGAGGTGGTTTTGGCGATCCCCTGGAGCGCGATCCTGCTCTCGTGGAAAGGGACGTGGAACACGGCTACGTCACCATAGAAGGGGCAAGAAAAGACTACGGTGTTGTTATTGATCCTCAAACCCATGAAGGTGGACATTAGAATGGGGGACGTCCGTGCGATTTTGCGATTTGCGATACGTATTTTAGGTGAACCTCTGTTTCGGCGGGAGATACATGACGGCAAGAATGATCTAAGATTGATGCACATTCTGCTCGAGCATTCCCTGTGAATCCCCTGTGACACATACTGCACAACCCCCTCAAGAGTCTTCTCATCAAGGCGGGCAAGCCCTTGTCTCCAGAGCGGAATAGAAGAGTAACGGTTTGGAAGAAAG
>JAFDHO010000094.1 GCA_019308745.1 Deltaproteobacteria bacterium | reverse complement strand
TCAGCCAGCAGCGTAGTTGAGACTGTTAGGAAGAAGCTAATGGAGGATCGAAAATTCCGTAAGAGGGTAAGTGAATTGAGTTAGAAACTAATCAACGGTCAAACGGAGACTTGAGCCCTTTAGACCCCTTTACGAGTGCCCCTCTGGCAATGGCCTCATTGCCCATCATCAGAACCGATCGGCCGGGGTCATTCCGTGCAACAATGTTCATGGGCCTTCCTCGGTTGGATAGGAGAGAATGGTCTCCATCAGTTCCGGGGCAAGCACCAGGTAACCCCCATTCAACTCTCCTCTTTCTTCGAGGGCATGGAGGGCCCTCTGCTTCTTCAGAAGGGAGGCGTGCTTGAGGTGTTCTCTGTTTTCTCGGGGCAAAGTCCGGTCGTCGATGATGCCTGCGGCAACGGCCCTACGGATAAGCTCTTCGCCCGATTCAGTACGGACAATGACCGTGTTCCATCCATCTATGCCTTCTACGGTCCCCACCGACAGATCGGACAGCTCGGATGTCATATCCATACAAACCCCGCAGGCAGGACGGACAAAGGGCCTGATTTCATCCAGGGGGATCTCGATGATCTCCTCGGCCGTGAATACCTTCAGGAGTCCTTCGGGAGGGGGTGTGATGTCGAGCTTGACGATATCCTTGCGATTCAGGCGATTTCCGAGGTAATCCAGGAAGGGTTTGTATGTCAGGGCCCACGTACAGAAGAGCCCTATGGTGAGTGCCACCCGACCGACAGGGGTGCGTTTCTCAAGGCGAGAGGCCCTCATTTTTGCGAGGGCCAGGACCTGGCAGGGTGTCCCCACCACCCCAATCCTTTGCTCGCCATCAGGGGGTTCCCTATTGAGGGCCTCGAGGGTGGGGCTGGCCACATAACTGGAACCGGCGCAGTCGAGGATGTCTTCGGTGCCGCTTACCACAATACCTTGGGGGAGAAGCGAGTGGCCTCGACGCGTGAGAACAGCCCTGTCAATGATTCCTTGCTGGATAGCGAAGGTGACCAGAGCCGTGACCACGCCGCCAGTTTGCGCCTTTTCCCTGATGACACCATCTGTTGCCCTTGCCATGAGGATGCTCTTCAGGGGACCCAGTTCGATGTCCTCATACTTCCGGCCGAAGACCTCTTGATGCAAGCCATGCAGGTCGACAGGGGTCCGGGGGCAGTAATCAAAGCACCTGCCTTCGGTGAGATCGCAGGGGTGCATTTTCACGATTCTCCCCTGTGCGGAACGCAGGTAGGGACACAGGGAAACACATGCGCCACACAATGTACAATCGTCCTTTGCGATGACCTTACTCTCCAAGGCCTGGAGTCCCTTGTCTTGTGTCATGAATGGTCCCTCTGCTGAAGTCTTTCAGAAGTCAAGAAATAAGTATGGGGACGCTGGGGGGACGAGGCCAGTCCGAAAGAGGAAATGGGCGTGATTCGGGATGAACACCCATGCGTAACAGGCAGTCTTGGTTTCCGGCAGGAGTTTTGAAAGGCGCTCCAGGAAATCATCACGATCATTGTCGTTGAGGAATATCTTTTGACGGTCTATACCTCTGATCATAACGTGGTGCAGAACACCGGGAGCGTCCAGTCGGGCTTGTCTCAGAATAGCACAACATTATCTAACCTTCACCCACTGTGTCAAGTTAGTTTTTTACCAGCGTCCCGCGTCGGGGGAGACCTCTGGCCTCCGGCTCGTAGAGCCTACGACTCGGAGAGTTGGGATGTAGAATAGTCGATGGTGTATTCGATTCTTGCAACAGCAAGGGAATTTGAGGCCACAATTTGGACCCAAGATTTTCATTTCAAGGAGATGGACCAATCAAGATATTTCCCCAAGAGAAAGGAGCCACTTCAGACATAGCAGATCCAACAAGTAATGGAGATCACGCGCACCTATCATGCAGGGGAGTTTGTCGAATACCGCCTCTGCCACTGCATCCCGGACAATCTCAAGTTCTACTTATGGTTCCCGGGCATTTTAACAGGCGAAATTGGATTTTCTCGGGGTGGCCAAGTAATCACAATTTGCAAATGACGTAGACCATAAAGGCCACTGCGGCAAAGGCGACTGCGGTTGTCATAAGTACTCCCAGTATGATGCTTAGTATCATTTTCACTTCCTCCACAGTGTCATGTTTTGCTGCAGGCCAACGGGCACAGCCGCTTACCTCTCAGGCCTATTACCACAGGCTAGCTCAACTTGTCAACACCATTTCTCATTTTTTGGGAACATTAAACTAAGTTCTTCTGGCCTGCCATCTTTCTTCTTCCTGGATTTCCGGGGACAGTATAACTATTTTTTGACATGAGTGGCAGGATATTGATAGGGCTTTTCGCATGGCAAGAATGGCAAGAGTGGTGGCAGAAGGGATGCCGCATCATATCACACAGCGGGGCAACAGGCGGCAGCGGACCTTTTTTTCAGACGGTGATTACCAAGCATACATTGACCTTATGTCGGAGTGGTGTGGACGATATGAGGTGGATATATGGGCGTATTGTCTGATGCCGAGTCATACACATCTGGTTGCAGTGCCTTCAAAAGCGGAGAACCTCCGACTGGCGATCGGGGAGGCGCATCGGCGGTATGCGAGGCGTATTGATTTCAGGAAGGGGTGGCGCGGCCATTTGTGGCAGGAGCGGTTTTCATCGTTTGTGATCGATGAGCGGTATTTGCTGGCCTGTGTCCGCTATATTGAGAATAATCCTGTTGGGGCAAAGCTGGCGAGGTCTGCGGGGCAATGGCCCTGGAGCAGTGAGTCGGCCCATATACGGGGCAGGGATGATGCACTGGTTAAGGTATCGCCGCTGCGATCGATCATCCATGGTGACTGGCGGAAGTTTCTATCAAGCGCATTGTCAACCGAAGGGATAGAAGATCTCCGCAGGCATGAACGCACAGGTCGGCCCCTGGGAGGCACATCTTTTGTGGAGCAACTGGAGGGCAAGCTGAGAAGAAAACTGGCGCCGCAAAAACCCGGCCGAAAACCGAAGAGAGAAAAGAAATAGATATACTGTCCCCGGAATTCCTGTCTCCCCCTCTGAAATCGCCAACATGGAACAGCACCTGATTGAGGAAGGAATGCCCGAGGCAGAGGTGAAAAGGCTCTGTGACGTCCATGTGGCCGTGTTCAAGGAGGCCTTGGAAGCGCAGGAAATCCCGGAGGCGCCTCCTGGACATCCGGTCCACACCTTTATGCTGGAAAACCGGGCCGCTGAAAAGATCATGGAGCGGATCGAGGATATCATCGGACCCAAGGGGAGGGCACTGGGTGATCAGGACCTTAAAGGAAAAAGGGAAGAGCTTGCAGGGCTCCTGGAAGATCTCTCTCGGATCCATCTCCATTATCTTCGGAAAGAAAACCAGCTTTTTCCTCTCCTTGAGGCGCATGACATATCCGGGCCTTCTCAGGTCATGTGGGCAATCCACGATGATATCAGGGCCCTGATGAAAAAGGCGCAGGAGCATCTTTCCGCCAATCAGGTTCGGGAATCCGTTTCCCAGTTGAATGAAGCAGTCAGCGC
This sequence comes from Deltaproteobacteria bacterium, assembly GCA_019308745.1. Taxonomy (GTDB): domain Bacteria; phylum Desulfobacterota; class DSM-4660; order Desulfatiglandales; family HGW-15; genus JAFDHO01. The sequence goes on along the minus strand of JAFDHO010000094.1, from coordinate 11,536 downwards.
CATCAGAGAGATGATCTACAAGGAACAGAATATCCTTTATCCCATGTCTTTGGAGGTCCTCTCCGAGCAGGAGTGGGGAAAGGTCAGGGAGGGGGAAGAAGAGATCGGATATGCCTGGGTCCAGCCTGCAAGTGAGCCAGGACGTGACCAAGATCCGCCAGCTCGAAGGGGAAAAGCGGCTCTTGGACTGGAAATAGGCATACACTTGTCCTGAGGAGCCAACCGATGGGAATCTTGGGAGAGGTTGCTTTCATCCTCGAAGACAGGCTGGGAAAGGAGCTTGAAGGACTTGAGGTCGAGAGGTTCGTGGTCGGGCTCTTTTTTAGCGGAGTCAAACTCTCCAACGGGGCCGGAGGGGTTTGCTATACTCCGGTCAAGGAAATCCCTAAGGCCATATGCTGCCCCACCTCAGCCGGCAGGATCTTTGATCCTCGTTCTATCCGCGGTATGCCCGTAAAGAGGGTCCTTTCCGAACTGTCTTCCCCGGAACCCATAAAGACTGCGGGAGTGGTAAGCGTCTTGAATGCCCTCAGCAGCATCCTGTGGGAAAGGGGCCTGGAACGATATGATCTCCTACTGAACAGGGACGCCCTGGATCTCATGGACTTTTCGGGAGAAAGGTCAGTGGCGGTTGTGGGTGCGATGGTTCCGGTCCTCAGGACCCTCAAGATGCGGGGAGGTCCCTGGTGGGTCGTTGAGAAGGACCCGGGCACTCTCAGAGGTGAAGAGGTAGACCACTATGTTCCGGTGGATCAATGCAGTGATGTAATAGGCAAGGCAGAGATCCTGGTGATAACTGGGGTGACTATTCTGAATCGTACGCTCGAAGGAATCCTTGGGATGGCCAGGCCGGACGGGGAAATCGCGGTTGTGGGGCCCACGGCAAGCATGCTCCCCGGTCCCATGTTTGATCGGGGTGTCAAGATAGTCGGAGGGGTATGGGTGAGAAAACCCGATGAACTCCTTGATCTTCTGTCCATGGGCGCGTCAGGTTATCATTTCTTCGATACCCTTGCCGATAGGACCGTCATGACAAATCCGAAGGCTAAGACATAGAGTCCTTCCTCGAATTCATTCCTTGTTCTTGTCCTCTTCTTCGGACCCAATGCCTTCATACCTTTGCGCTTGTTGCTCGGCGATCTTCTCGATTCTTTTCTTGGACTGATGATACTGCTTGACTGCCCTGTTCCCCGTGACCTCATCGACCACCTTTTCGCCACTGTCACAGCCGGAAAAAATCAAGACCCCGGCGCAGAGAAAGGGGAAGAAGGCCTTTAGGGGGAAAGATAATGTGTCCTTCATATCCCTACCTCCTTATCTTGGTATTATAACATACGGGGCCTTTCAGGGAAACCATGGGCCTTCATATTATTTATTGACAAATAGTCAGTTTTTAGGTAAATTATTTTATAAATCATTATACTTAACAACTCTCTTCATGAGTATGCTTAAGATAGATTCACATAATACCGTTTGTCAAAAATACAATGTTGATGGCTTCTAATTACGTCGAATTTGCGTTTGACAGGCTCATGGCCCTTCGCACAGGCGAAAGGTTACGTCTTGCCACAGAGGAATGAGCGGGGGCTCTGATTCAGGAGAGAAAGGAGTTTGTTGCCATGGGGAAACTGATCAAGGGTTTAGGGATGATCTTGGTGGCCACAGTCTGGGCCTTTCAATTGGGAGGAGGCCTGGCTGGAGCGTCCGAGACGGAACAGGTATACCTGAAGAACGGCACGGTAATCGGGTGTGACAAGGTCTGGAGAGGGCTCGGAAATAACATATGGTGCCAGGATTCTTTCAATGTCACAGGTTATGCTGCCAATGAGGTGGACCTGAAGAGGACACTGGAAATCGCACCCATGATCAGGTCATTTCTCAAGGAAAGCCAGGAGGATTTCTTTGGGGGCACCGATTTGGATGAGCTGATGGAAAAGACGGATGCGGGGTTGAAGTTGGATCCGGGGAATGAGTATCTTTACTCAATAAGGGCAGGGGCCTTTGCGCGCAAAGGATCGACAGAGGAGGCCATAAACAACTGTCTCAAGGTGCTGGACTTGAACGGGAACAATCCTTACGCCCATTTCTATATTGGCTATATCTCTGAGGCGGAAGGCGAACTGGACAGGGCACGAAACAAGTACGAGGAGGCCTGTGCACTGGGGCTGGATGATGCATGTGCCAGTTACAAGAAGATTACCGGTTATTACCCTGATGAAATACCCCAGGCAGTATACAACATGCTTGACGAGAGCAAGGCCGCCTTTAGAAAGAAGCAATGGGATAGGGTCATAAAACTTACTACCAAGGTCCTGGAACTGGATCCGGAGCGTGCGGTCGCGTATACGAACAGGGCAGGCGCATTCTTCTATATGGGCCTCTACGAAGAGGCCATTGCGGACTGTGACAAGGCCATCCGGATCAACCCCGACTTCGGCCTTGCTTACAACAACAGGGGAACGGCATTGGAAGGTATGGGCAATCCAGATGAAGCCCTCCAAGAATATGCCACGGGTTGCGATCTGGGGAATCTTCTGGCGTGCCAGAACTACGACAGGTTGAAGGCCTCGGCGAAATGACGCTCCGCCTCGGATAGAGATGTAAATATCTGCCTCTGGGGCCTTTTTTCCAAAAGATCCTTCACTCGCGCCGCAGTTCGGAGAGCGAAGGCGGGTTGGCTTTGCTACGGATGACCCCGGCCCCTGCCGGAGGGCTTCACCGGAAGCTAAGGGTGAGATCCTGGTCCGCGAATCAATGGGTTTGAAACCTTTTGATCTAACCCAGAGAATCAAGGCACATGGCAACCTAGATAGAACCCCAAGGAGCAGGGGAAATCATCACCTCTCCGTTCCAATCTGAGACGGAAAGCGTCAACCAGGTTTCCAGAGCCTGATAAGGGCCTCGGGACATCGGAAAGGGGGTGTGTTCAGTGGCCCACTTCAAAGGGCCAGCAGTCCCGGGGATTATGAGTTCGACGGACAAAAATGAAGTCAATCAACCGAAAGACAATCGAAAAGGTCGAGAAGGCCGTGAGGAGCCTGAGGGAGGCGGCCCGGGAGACAAGGGATGCTGCTGACTGGAAGTGGCACAACATATTGACCGAAAAGCAGAGCCAGTTGATCTTGCTCTTAAAGGAGATGGAAAAGGATCTCATGGAGGAATGAGGGTGATGGGGCTGGCCCAGAGAAGATGGATCACCCTGCCATGCCCTGGGCACTCCAGACCCTTGGGCCCAGAGGGCTAGTAATAGAGGAGAGATTTTGTCTTCTTTTCGAGGCGGCCGATGGCGAGGCCTATAACCAGGCCAAAGATGAGCAACAGCCCTTCCGCCACGAAAAACCGTTTGGATTGGGATGATAACAGCCGCTCATTTTCATCCAGGAGGGCCTTCCTTGCCTTCCGAATGTCCCGAAGGCCGGCCAAGGCCGACGCGTAAGCCTCCTTGAGCCTTATGTAGTCACCCGCATTGATCTTCAAGGATTCATATTCTTTCTGGATCCTCCTCAGTTCATCCTGGGTTGCCCCTAGCTTCTTGGTCAGGGCCTGATAATCCAACAGGGTCCTCTTCAATTCCTTGTCCAGGAAGCGAAGCTTCTCGCTGATTCTTTCATTTTCGTCCCTTATGGGCAGGGCCTTCTTCTTCCAGGGCAAACGATCCATGAGATACTTCGTTTCAATGAACCCCCTGAGATCCTCGTTCTCCTGTTCCAAGGGCCGGACAAAGGACCAGGCCTCGTCCGATACGATGACGTCTACCGCCTCCCCTGACAAAAGAGTGCCAATGACCTTGCTCTCTTTGGTCGGCTCGTCGTATAGATCGATGCTCAGGGTGTCGGACACGAAAACCTCAGCGGAGAACCCATTGCCGACCAAAAGGAACAGGCCAACGACGATTCCAATAATGGATGCACATCTTTTCATGGATTATTGGCCTTCAGATTCCGGTTGTTCCTCAACGAAGTTCCTCGGGTGATATACCCTCTGAGATCAACGCACATTGATCTCGGTAGATAGCCCCCTTACTGGGTCAGAACCCGGTAATCAATAATGATGGCTTCGTAAAAAGTCCAATTTCTGCGTTGCGCTTCATCTCGTGGTGATTGCGGCGTACGCTAAGTACGCCTCTCGAAGATCCCGCATTTTTCGGCGGGGATCACACGAGATTCGCGCGCCTTGAACTTGGAGCTTTTTGCTTTGCCATCTCAATTTTGACTTTTTACGAGTTCATCAATAATGGATTCCCGAGCGTCTTTTCCTGTGCTGCCGGCCTATGATAAGACCGATCATGAGGCCGCACAGGAGTATGAGGGCTCCCATCATGAGCCATTTCATCTTCTCTGTGGCCTTAAGACGGTTGTTTTCTTCTCTTATTCTCTGTAGATCCCTGCTGTTTGATTCCAGGAGGTCCTTGAGCCTCTCTACCTTCTCCCGGAGTTGGGTGTAGTCCTCGGTACCTCCCTTCAGTGCCGAGTATTCCTTTTCCATGATCTCGAGGGTTTGATTGAGGTCGTGGAGCTTCTTCGCAACGTTAAGCTTTCTTTGGCTGAGGTCATTGAGTTCTGTCTCCAACCGATTCAAACGTGCCTTCAGCTCTTGGTTTTCCTCACTGAGGATCAGGGCCTGTCTTTCCCAGGGCTGCTGATCCGAAAGATAACGGCTCAAGACCCACCCTTTAAGACCCTTGCCTTCTCCGCTCATGACTCGTACGAGGGTCCACTCATCCTTTGTCTCTATTGTCTTGAGGCGCTGGGCCGAACGGAGCCGTCCGATGACTTCCCTGTCCTTCCCGGGTTCTTTGTAAAGGACGATGGTGAAGGAGTCGGAGATGAATGCCTTTTTGGCCCAGCTTGCGAGGCTGGTAGTGAGGCACATGGTCAGTACAAGGCAGGTGACAAGGAGATATTTGCGCATTCAACAAGACCTTCCAAGCTGTTCTCGCCGAGAAGAGAGGATGCCTCCCTGGAGGTGCAATAAGCTAATTACAATGAATTACATAAGTCAACAATTTTGATGGCACCTATCCTGGAATTTGGCCCCTTTCATCACTCGATATATTTCGAACAATATAATCAGCTCTTTCTTATTGCTGCTATATCTTAATAATCTATTTTCACTTTAACGTCAATAGATTTGCAATAGATAATAAATGTTTGGTGCCGTTGCCAGAGCCTTGGGAGGAATTTGATTGAGCCTTTTGAAAAGACCTCCCAAGGGGCCAACCACCGTCATTGTTGTGTTTTGGGCAACAGTCGGTTGGGGCCCGAGCGCCCCAGGGTTTCTCGAAGCCGGAGGTTTTCCCGGGTAAGTCTTTGTATCTCCTCGCGAAGGGCCATGTTGGCATTTCGGGTAATGTCCAGTTCACCAGAGACCCTTTCGAGGCCTTGGAGCAGCTCGTCCATCTTTTGTCTCAGAAACACCACCTCATGTCGAGCACCGGCAAGCTCAGCCTCAAGGAGGCTTTTCCGCTTTCGACAATCATCGATTGTCCCTTTGAATTGATTTCTCTTGCTCTCGAATAGCCGTTCTTTGTTCTTTGCGTCGACTTTCAAAGCCAGTATTTCTTCTTTGACCTCCTTGAACTCGGCCCTGGCCTGGTTCAAGGCGCCTCTCGTCATTTTCAGTTCGGCAACGGCCTTTTCGAGCTCCACCTTTGTGGCGGCCAGCCGAGACTTTGTCTGTTCCAGCTCCGCGCGTATCTTTTCGCAATCTCCCTGCGCGGCCGAACATCCCTGCAAAAGAAAAGAAACGAGCAGGGCGCTGAGCATGATCGGGATCTCGGTCCTGTTCATTGGCGTTCACCTCCGGCCCATGGGTATCGCTTCAGGTCATCATAGAACAAAAGACGCTGATTTAAAAGGAAATGAATGATCGTGGCTTTGTGAAACAGCCTGTTTTGAATTGACAGGAAACAGCATGCCCCTCTATACTTCTCGACGTGAGAGGGGATCTGTTTATCGTGTATGCGGCAAAGGGGGAAAAAGCAGGATGCAAGTCATTGACTTTCACACCCATCTCTTGAAAAGAGAAATGTTGACGCCCTCCCATCGGGATTTCCTCAAAGAAACAAATCCCCGGTTCTTTGAACGAATCGACGAATATGCGAAGAGGCCGGAAATGTTCGCCTCTTATCTGAGGGGACAGGGAGTCAGCTATGCTGTTGTGTTGCCAGAGTATGCCCCGGCCACTAGTACCTTTGTCCCCACCGAAGATGTAATAGACTATTGCAAGGGGCAGGATATCCTGATCCCTTTCGCTTCTTTGAACCCGAATACCCATCCTGACCCTGCCGCAAAACTCCGCACCTTTGTAACGGAGTGCGGCGTGAGGGGGCTCAAGCTACTGCCTTCATACCAGTTCTTCTACCCAAACGAGCCGAGGCTATATCCCCTCTATTCCGTTGCTCAAGACCTGAGAATACCGGTCGTCTTTCACATAGGTTCTTCCCTTTTCAAGGGCACGAGGATGAAATATTGTGATCCAATCTACCTGGACGACGTTGCCGTTGATTTTCCTGATCTGAGGATAGTAATGGCGCACAGCGGAAGGGGGTTCTGGTATGAGAAGTGCTTCTTCCTTTCCAGGCTGCACAAGAATATATACATGGACGTGACCGGGCTGCCTCCCAAGAACCTCCTAAACTACTTTCCGGACTTGGACAAAAACAGCGATAAGGTGTTGTTTGGCTCTGATTGGCCTGCTATGCCTTCGGAGGTAAAGGCCAACATAGATGGCATCCTGTCTTTACCCCTCAAGGACTCTACCATCAGTAAGATGCTCTTTGAAAACGCCAGCAAGATACTTTTTGAATCTTGAGTCAACCCGGGGGTAGGGCAGGAACACAAAACCCAAGAGGCAGAGTCCGAACATTAGACTCCGCCTCTTGGGTATTATTGAGGGTATCAATGAAGGATTAGAAATGTTTGATGACCAAGGGTTAGGTTGTTAGTTGACCTATCAACGGGGTTTTACCGACTATCTAAGGCTTCCCATGATGCCGTTTTTTTTCCGACGGAAATCTCTCCTTGCCTTTCCCAATGAGATCCTCGGTAGAAAAAGATGCACGCACACCCGAGAAGCCCTATTCGCTGGTTTACGCTTTTCCCCCTGCCTTTATCCTCCTTTTTGACACTTCCTTTCAGCCAGAAGCTTGGCGGCCGATCAAAACAATTGTTTAAATTAAATAGATATTATGCTCAACTATAATCATATTTCTGTTAATTAAGAGAGAATAATACTTAAATATTTATATTTGTCAAGTATTTTTTTATAAATTAATTATAATTTATATCATATATATGTATGCTTCACGAAAAATCCGCGGGTGTTCCCACGTTTGCCTTGACACCATAGAGGAGTTGTACTATGGATTTCATAATAATAACGTAAAGTTAATTGCACTTTGCTAAAATGGGATTATGTTCGAAGAAAGATTAAAGGTCCTGTTCAACAAAAAGATAGCGTCCGATACCTATTGTCTGGGCCTTGAGGCTCCGAAAATCGCAGGGACCGCGAAACCCGGTCAGTTTGTCATGGTCAGGATACGGCCCGGTTATGATCCCCTCTTGAGGAGGCCCTTTTCCGTGGCCGGTGTTACCGGGGACACGGTTCATATCCTTTACAGGGTTGTGGGCAAGGGCACGGCTATCATGGTCGACATCCATGAGGGCCATGTGCTGGATGTCCTGGGCCCCCTCGGAAAAGGTTTTGTGACAGATAAACAGGGAGGGAAATGTCTCCTTGTTGGGGGTGGCATCGGTGTGGCTCCCCTCTACTTCCTGGCCTCGACTTTGGAAGGGAAAGATGTGGAGTTCCTGATGGGCTTTAGGACTTCCCAAGATTTCTTTGTCTACGAACCCCTTGCAGGGAAAGGGTTTAGGGTCTCCGTGGCAACAGATGATGGTTCCAAAGGTTACACGGGACCTGTGACAGGGCTATTGGAGACATCCCTGGAACGGACCGAGGCTGCACCCGTTTCCGTTTTTGCCTGTGGGCCAAAGGCGATGCTTAGGAGGATTGCCGCCTTATGTAAGTCTTCAAAGATTCCTTGCCAGGTGTCCTTAGAGACCACCATGGGGTGTGGCCTGGGGGCATGCCTGGGCTGTGCAGTCCAGGCCTCCTTCCGGGAAAGGGAGCGGTACCTGTATGCCTGTAAGGATGGACCTGTCTTTTTTGCAGAATCAATAGACTGGAGTGTCTTCTGACTAGAGGAGAATCGTGGACGACAAGGCTGCTGTTGACCTCAGCGTGACGATCGGTCCCCTGGAACTCAAGAATCCGGTCATAGCTGCATCCGGAACCTTCGGCTATGGCCTGGAGTACCAATCAATAGTGGACCTTAATCTGCTAGGTGCCATTGTTGTGAAGGGGACATCCCTTGCCCCCAAGGACGGCAATCCGCCACCGCGGATCGTAGAGACCCTGTCGGGCATGTTGAACGCCATTGGTCTGGCCAACATTGGAGTCCAGGCATTTATTGAGGAAAAACTCCCTCTGCTCAGGGATCTTGATACAAAGATAATCGTGAATATCTACGGCCAGAGGGTGGAAGAATACGGGGAGTTGGCCGCCGCTCTCAAGGGCGTGGATGGAGTGGATGCCCTTGAGGTCAATATATCCTGCCCAAACGTCGACTGTGGGGGCATGGCCTTTGGTACGGATCCCCGCATCTCCCGAGAGGTGACAAGAAAGGTGCTGGAAAAAACGGACAAGCCCGTAATCGTGAAACTGACTCCCAACGTGACAGACATACGTCCCATCGCCATGGCTGTGGAAGAGGCCGGAGCCCATGCCATTTCGCTGATCAATACATTGAGGGGAATGGCAATCGATATAGAGACCCGGAGACCTGTTTTGGCCAACATAACCGGAGGTCTTTCAGGGCCTGCCATCAAACCGGTTGCCCTGCACATGGTCTACCAGGCTGCCAAGGCTGTCAATATCCCGGTCATCGGTGGCGGGGGCATCGCAGACCATAGAGATGCGCTGGAGTTCCTCATTGCAGGGGCCCGGGCCATTGAAGTGGGAACTACAAACTTCGCCAACCCCCGGGCTACCATTGATATCATGGAAGGGCTAAGGGGATTCTGCTCGGCGCAGGGGATTTCTTCCATCAAAGAGATAATAGGCAGCCTAAAGACGGGATGAGGAATCGGCAAATCGGCAAAGGAGGATTGAGCTGGTGGAGGAGGCGAAAAAGCTCTACGAGATGCTCAAGAGAACTCAGGAGCCCAAGGGGTACTACTTCAACGAGGACAAGGAGAGGACCTTAGAACTATTACAGGGGCTCATTGAAAACAAAGAGCGGTACGGGTACATGAGCTGCCCGTGCCGTCTGGCAACCGGGGATCGAGAGAAGGATAAGGACATTATATGTCCCTGCGTCTACCGGGAGCCGGACGTGAAAGAATATGGGAGCTGCTATTGCAACCTCTACGTATCAAAGGAATGGAACGAAGGGAAAATACCCAGGGAATACGTACCCGAGCGGAGGCCCCCTGAGAAGCTTGGCGTCTAGCAGGGGCTTCGGTTCAATACATGGCTTCGATGAGGTCCTTGAAGGCCTCGCTAATATATTTGCGCTTGACTTTCATGGTAGGGGTCACTTCGCCGTCTTCTTCGTAGAGTTTCTTGGGAAGGATGGTGAATTTCTTGATCTGTTCCACCCTGGAGAGGGACTCGTTGACCTTGTCCACCTCACCCTGAATCAATCTCCCGATTTCCTGGCTGGTGGCGAGATCTTTGTAAGTGGAAAATTGGACCTTGTTGTCCTGGGCATATTTCACCACATTATCTTCATCGATGATGATGAGGCATGTCAGGTACTTTCTCCTGTCACCGACCACCACGGCATCGTTGATATAGGGGCTGAATTTCAGCTTGTTCTCTATGTATTGGGGTGTGATGTTCTTGCCCCCCGCCGTAACGATGATGTCCTTCTTACGGTCCGTGATCTTGAGAAAACCGTCCTCGTCGAGCACCCCTACGTCGCCAGAATGAAGCCAGCCGTCCTTCAAGGCATCCCTCGTGGCCTCCGGGTTCTTGTAATAGCCCTTGAATACGCTCGGTGACCTAACGAGTATCTCACCATCCCCAGCTATCTTGACCTCTGTCCCATCAAGGGGAGGGCCCACGGTCCCGAATTTGACCCTTCCAACCCTGGACACGCATGTAACCCCGGTCCCCTCGGTTTGGCCATAACCTTCTATGAGGTTGAGGCCGATAGACTGGAAAAAATGGAGCACATCGGGCGAGATGGGGGCGGCCCCTGAGTAAGCAAGTCGCATCCTGTCGAAACCGAGCCTCTTCTTGAGTTTCCAGAACACCACAAAATGGGCAACCCTGTAAAGGATCTTCAGATAGAGGGGTACCGGCCTGAAGCCCATTATGAGCGACGCCCTTTTCCGGCCGATCTTTAAGGCGATTCCAAAGAGGATTCTTTTGAGCCAGGTCGCATCGGACATCCTTATGACGATGGCGGAGTAGTACTTTTCCCATATCCGGGGAACACCGTAGCCCACGGTCGGCGAAACTTCGACCATGTTATCCGTGATCGTGTCCGGGCTCTCTATGAAATTGACGATGTAACCATACGTGATGTGCCCCATGACAGAGAAGAGCTGTTCAAAGACGTGACACAGTGGGAGGAAGGAAAGCACCTCGTCCCGGTCGTTCATGGGGTTGATGCTGGTGATCGCTCGGCCCATCCATGTCAGGTTTCGGTGGGATAACATGGCGCCCTTGGGAGGCCCCGTGGTACCGGAGGTATAGATCAGCATACATGTGTCTTCCGGTTGCACCTGGGCCATTCGATCTTCTATGAGCCGCGGGGACTTCTCCGCAACCTCTCGCCCGATTTCAAGGAACTCATCATAGGTCATGACCATGGGATCCTGAAAGTTCCTCAGCCCTTCGAGGTCCCATATAACAACCTTTTTGAGTCGCGGGACCTGGTCTCTGAACTGGAGCCACTTGTCGAGCTGCTCCTCGTTTTCAACGAAGAAGAAGACAGAGTCTGAATTTTCTAGCGCGTAGGCCACCTGCTGCCAGGCATTCGTAGCATAAACCCCCACGACCACCCCGCCAGCACATTGAACCCCCATATCGATTATGACCCACTCGGGACAATTGTCCCCAATGATGGAGACACACTCCCCCTTCTCAAGCCCCATGGAAATCAAGGCAGACCCGACATGGGTAACGAGTCGATAATATTCATTCCACGAGATATCGCGCCAGATGCCGTATTGCTTCTTCCTCATGGCAACACGGTCAGCGTATTTCTCTACCGTTCCTTTGAAGACTGCGGGAGTTGTTTCGTAGACCATTTCTCTACTCTATTGCTCCTGGGAAACCTATGACTTTTCCTGCATTGTGGGTGTCAGAGGCGATCCCAGGGAAGAATCCAGAACGAGGTTCTCCCAGCTTTGTCCGGTTAGGATTTTGCACCCAGTTGAACAGCCATTCATTATTGCCAAATATTCACGAAATGCCGGGTTCGTGGCCCCTGGGAGCCCTTTTCACAAGGCTCAATCAAATT
>JAFDHO010000093.1 GCA_019308745.1 Deltaproteobacteria bacterium | reverse complement strand
ACCTCATAGGGAATCGGAATGCCAAAGACCTCCTGAAAGGCATACCCCCGGCAGTGGTCAGCCCCCGTATAGGAGGTCGCATAGTTCAACCCGTGGGCCTTGGCTCCCCGTACGTCATAACCTGGAAGCTCCAAACCCTTCACATGCATGGCATACTTCTCCGCCCCCTTGCCAATCTTTTCCGCAGCCACCCTAACTCCGTCCGCCAAAAGGTCTCCAAGACCCTCCCTGAAGGCCATCAGCCTGATCAGGGTCAACATGGCCTCGTCATTACCAAAGCGAAGCTCAAGACCACCCGTATCTCCCTTGCTCAAAATACCCTTCTCGTAAAGCTCCATGGCAAAGGCAATGGCAACACCCGATGAAATAGTGTCAAGACCCAGCTCATCCGCCAATCGGTCAGCCGCTATGATCGCATCTATGTTCTCCACCCCCGTCACACCCCCATAGGAGTACATGGTCTCAAACTCAGGACCCTCCGATAGTATCCCCGCATAGGGACCTGTCTTGGCAACCTTCAACTGGCTGCACCCAACCGGACAACCGTAGCAGTGTTCGCTGCCCACATTGCGGGTCATCTGAACCTCTTCACCTATCCTGTCTGCAGGAGCATACTCACCAGTGGCAGAGAAATTCTTGGTGGGGAAAATACCCGTAGCACAGGTCGCATCCACTACCATGGGAGTCCCTACCTTTGAAAAATGGGGATAGAGCACCTCGCTCTCCTTCATCCCCTTGGTAAAGGCTCCCCTGGCAATCTTCAGTTTCTCCTTGTCAGCAACCCCTACCTTCCCGGTCCCCCTCACCGCTATGGCCTTCAGGTTCTTGGAGCCCATCACCGCCCCCAGACCCTTCCTGCCCACGGCACGCATCTCGTTGATAATCGACGCTATCTTGATCATGTTCTCCCCGGCAGGCCCAATACAGGCAATCCTTACGTTCTGATCATTGAGCTCGTTCTTGATGATCTGCTGGGTATCCGTGCTCTTCATGCCCCAGAGCTTGTTCGCAGGCCTGAACTTCACCTCACCGTTCTTTATCCACAAATACACCGGCTTCTCCGACCTGCCCTCGACGATCAGCACATCACAGCCCGCAAACTTCAGCTCCACCGGAAAATACCCACCCGATAAGGCCATCCCAACCGCTCCGGTCAGGGGAGACTTGGACGTCACCGCCATCCTGCTCGCGCAGGGGACATTGGTGCCGGAGAGGGGGCCGGGTGCAAAGATGATCTTGTTCTCCGGCCCCATGGGATCAGTGCCCTTCTTCACTTCGTCAAAAAGATACTTGATCCCAAAGCCCGCACCACCAATGAAATCCCTTGCCACCTCCACCGGCAAGGCCTCTTCCTTCACACTCTGATCCGTCAGGTTCACCCTCAATACCTTACCCGTATATCCACCCTTGTACATAGCTGACCTCCTTTATTGTATTGGTATCCCTATAGAACAAGACCATCTCCTAACTATTTGAACACACCTCACTCAATAATACTTCCTGCGCACTAAATGAGTTTCTTCCCGGAATCGTCTGTTTTTGCATGACCGGAGGGGGGATGGCCTTGAAAGGCCTTCCTCTTTTCAAAGGATCCCATGGGCAAGGAGACCGACGGCGACCCCGAAATAGAGGGAGCGATTCCATTTAAGGATGATCCTGAAATTGTCGTAGACCAGGAACGCCCTTCCCTTGCGTCCGTCCGGCCTTATGATGGATGCCGCCAACCGGATTTCGGTCGCCAGGCTGGGCCCCCCGGAGGGGCGGACCCCCAAGGCTTTCCACTCTTGGAGGGTCTTCCTCGTTTCCAGTCCAATAAGTCTTCTGTCAAACTTCTTTGGCAATTTCACCTCGTGCCCCCAGTCCTGGCCCTTGTTCCAGCCGGAACGTGCCAGATAGTTCCCAGCAGAGGCAAAGGCATCCCCGAGATCGTTCCATATATCTATTCTATTGTCTCCATTGTAGTCCACGGCAAAATTATAGAAGGTAGACGGCATGAACTGGATCTGCCCCATTGCTCCGGCCCAGGATCCTCGAAGTCTGTCCGTGGAGATGTGGCCCTTATCCAAAATGCGGAGCGCATACAAGAGCTCCCGGCTAAACAGACTCTCGCGACGTCCGTCATAGGCAAGGGTGGCGAGCGCCTCTATTACCGAGAAGCCACCCTTGAGCTTACCGAAATTGGTTTCCACTCCCCAGAGAGCCACGATGAACTGGGGTTGGACACCATACCTTTGGTAGATATCTTCCAGGAGCGCCCTGTTCTCCGAGAGCAGCCTTCGACCCATCTTTGATTTGTATTTCGGTGAAATGCGAGCGAGGTATTCTCGCAGGTTGAACCGGTCCTCTGGCTGGTTCCTGTCAAGCTCCACGACCCTGGGGAGGAATTCTACGTCAGAAAAGGCGGAATCGACTGTTTTCGGGGAGATTCCTTCTTCTATAGCCGTCTTTTTGAAATTCTCAAGCCATTCCCTGAAGCCCTCTGGTCTTTTCTGAGCCATCGAGAGGGTGGAAGCCAGAACAATCGAGAGCATCAAAGTGGAAGAAAAGAGGATTACTCCCCTCACATTCCTAAATCCTCGTAAGGAAGACGGTCGAAACATCCCCTACCCTAGAAATGTCCCCCTGATTGGAGCCGTCAATGCCTATGCCAACGACGGGCTTGGTATATCAGATAATCTTGGACGTGATTGCCCCTCATTGTTACCTTTTCCCATTGAAAACTTCAAGGCTTTTGTTTGCGTCAATGAGGAGTTCCTTCTCAAACCTGCTGACGACTTCTTCAGTTGATCTTATCAAGGATTAGGACCTTCTGGGCGGTCAGTGTGCTGATAATGGTCAGCAACCTGATGTCTTCTTCAAGGGGGGCTGATCCTTCGAATACCCGGTTATCTCGTCAGGTTTGGGGCCTAGTTTTTCAGGGCACATGGTGAATGCATTGTATCATAAGAGTTATTCTTCAAGGCAGAACTTGCCGCCGGATTCATCAATGGGTACCGGGTATTCCCCGTCAAAGCAGGCGAGGCACAATTCATCCCTCGGAACGGTGGTAGCCCTAACCAGGTTATCTATGTGGAGATAATCCAGGCTGTGAAGACCAATGAACTTCCTGATCTCTTCGATGGATTTTGTTGCGGCAATGAGTTCCCCCCGGGTTGAAAAGTCGATCCCATAGTGACAGGGGAAGCGATGGGGAGGGCAGCTTACGAGCATATGAACTTCTCTTGCCCCGATCTCCCTGAGGCCCCTTATCCTCGTCCTGGCCGTCGTTCCGCGAATGATGGAGTCTTCAATGATCAGGACACGCTTGTCCCTTAGTAATTCCCTGACAGGGTTCAGCTTGACCCTGATACCAAAGTCCCTCATGCTCTGGGAGGGTTGGATAAAGGTCCTGCCCACGTAGTGATTTCTTATGACGCCCATTTCAAGGGGGATGCCCGAGGCCTGGGCATAGCCGAGGGCCGCATAGTTTCCCGAGTCGGGAAAGGGCATAAGCAAATCCACATCCCGGGGGAACTCCTCTGCCAGGAGGCGCCCCTGTTCTTTGCGAAAGATGTACACGTTCTGGTTGAACACATTGCTATCAGGTCTGGCAAAATAGATAAGTTCGAATATGCAGTGAGCCAGGGGAAACCTCTTTTCTGGCCTGATACTCTTCATCCCAGCCTTATCGATGATCAGGATTTCGCCGGGCTCAATGTCCCGCATGTACCTGGCTCCCACGAGGTCGAAGGCACAGGTCTCGGAAGACAGTACATAACCGGAGTCCAACCTTCCGAGACAGAGGGGGCGGAAGCCGTGGGGATCTCTCACGGCAATGAGGGTATCTTCTGCCATGATGACCATGGAATAGGCCCCTCTTATCTTGCCCATGGTCTTTATGATCGATTTCTCCAGCCCCTCCCTCATGGTCTTCGCCACGAGATGGAGGACCACCTCGCTGTCCATGGTCGTCTGGAAAATGGACCCCTCGCTTTCCAGCTCCCGCCTGATCTCACGTGCATTTACGAGATTTCCATTATGGCCTATAGAGACCGACTTACCCGCGTAAAGGACCCTAAAGGGTTGCGCATTGACCAGCAAGGAAGATCCTGTCGTGGAATACCTCACGTGTCCCAGGGCGATGCTGCCTTTCAAGGTCTCGAGAATCTGTTCGTCAAAGATATCCGGTACGAGGCCCATGGCCTTATGTTCCCTGACCTCCTTACCATCGGAAACCACGATCCCGGCACTTTCCTGGCCCCGATGTTGAAGGGCATAGAGACCAAAGTAGGTCAGCTTTGCTGCCTCAGGGTGATTGTAAACGGCAAATATGCCACACGCCTCTTTGGGGCGATCAAGATCTATTTCGTACACCTTGTTCCCTCTTTAAGAACCTTCATTGTCACGCCCCCATTCTTCGAGGCCGTCCTCTTCCCAGCGCAAACCCTCTTCCTGATCCTTTTTCCTGGGTCTGACCTTTCTATAGACCTCCACGGGGTCTCTGATGACGCCATCTACGGTCAAGAGGTCCGTTTCAATAGAAATACCAAACAATCTTCCGTTCTCAAGGAGATAGGGATGGATCAACTCCCAGTCCCTTTCCTCAAGCGGAACGATCTCGCCTCCGTTCAACTGTTCTTCGTCAATCATCCCGAATGGGTCCCTGACATAGATGGCCCCTCCGGAGGCCAGGGAAAAGAGGTTGGAGCCGGGGTATGGAGTGGCCTGGGGAACCACGTTGCCGTCCTTATCAAAAGTCATCCCGTTGAGGATCACGAAGCCTCCCCCGTTCAAGGGGTCACCTGCCATGAAGGATTCTGCGAGGTAATCGAGGCACGCCCCGTTTATGACCACCCTCGGCCTTCCAACGGCGTTTATCAGTGGCCTGCCCGCCGCATTCCCCATGACATAGACTTCCCCGCCCTTTGCGCCATACATGAACGTCTGACCCGTATCGCCGTAAATGACCATCTTTCCGGACTTCATAATTTGACCGACCTGATCCTGGGCGTTTCCGTGAACGAAGATGGAAAGACCGTCTATGCCTGACCCCAGGTAATCCCCCGAGCTCCCGTAGATGTCTATTCTGGCGCTGCCGGAGTCAGGCCCGAACCCGCAACCGTAAAAACGCTGCCCTTTGAGCCCGAAGACGATGAACCTGCGCCATCCCCTGAAATAGGCCTCGGCCATCAAACGGCTGTCGCAATGGACCCCCTCCGGCGGGAACAGGGAGGCGTCGATCACGAGTGCCCTCTCTCCGTAGCCGGGGCCCCGGAAGAACTGCCTCGTCTCCCAGGTTATCAGGCGATGGGAGCCCTTCTCCCCCTCCTGCTCCAGGGATGGAAGGTGCAGAAAAATAGCCTCCAGAGTCTTATTGACCATTTGGAGGACCGACCGCCTCATTTTGTCATGGGTAGGGTAACGCATGTCTATGAGCATGGTCAAGGCATCCAGGGCCATCTCAAAATGGGCGTCACCCCGGCGAGCCCAGGTCTTGACGTCTCGCAGGCACTCCATGAGGTCCGAATAGTCCCATTGCTTGATATTCTCTCTCACATATTGAAAGAGGAGATCAGGCCGTTGAAGCTCGAAATACCGAGAGGTATCGAACCTGAGCTTCCCTTCCTCCTCCATCAGGTAGTACACCTTTCCGGGCAGATAGGGTGTCTGATCGGATGGTAGTGCCACTGGTTTTCCAAACTTATCCACGCACCTGAGACGGCAGTCCGTGGAGCCGGGCGCCTTTGGCTCCAGTTCAAAGATAAAGGAACCCCCGTCCGTGTAACTGCCCCCGCGTGCGTTCCAGTAAAGATTCGCAACCGTTCCTACGCGAGGATCTTCATCGGCCAGGCTTCTCAACGTTGCGTCAATGGCCTGTTTCTCGGAGCAGACCAAACCGACCTGAACCTGGCCATCATGGAGGGCAAAGACCTGGGGCCTGAGCATAGAGGTATCTGTTATCCCGATCAACTGGAACTTCCCCTTGTCCTCGTCATTGCGAGCAATGATGAAGAACCAGGGACCATCCGGAGAGCCGTGAATGTGGGTTGCCTGAATTGCTCTGTATACCCTCTGTTTTTCAGGTGGCAACAAGTCAAAGTCCCTTTCCGTGGTCGGTGCCAGGGCCTCGATCACATATTCCAGTGGGTAGCCATAGGTCCGGTTGTAGAGATCAAATAGGAGCACGGACACCTCGGTATCCGTGAGAAACAGGGGGTAAATGTTTCGCTGGCGCAGGTATTCAGAGACAGAATGGTAGTTGGCAAAATCCCCGTTGTGAACAAGGGCCTCGTTCATGCCCATGAAAGGATGAGCCCCGGCGGGATGCCAGACCTTCCCCTTGGTGGGATAGCGCTGGTGAGCAATCCAGACGTGCGCCTTGAAGTCATCGAGTTTGTAGTATTGAACGACCTGCTCCGCATACCCCACGATCTTCAAAATAAAAAGGTTTCTGCCATGGGACAGGACAAAGGCCCTCTGCTTGCCATAGGCATCGTAGTAGGTCTTGTTGATTTTGAAGCTGTTTTGATATACGAATTCGTCTTCTGCCCGCCGGGGATCAAGGCCTTTCAAGTCATTGTCTTCCATGAATTTTTCAAGCACCTCTTCCTTCACTCGCACAAAATAACGCCACACATCAGGGGGCCTGACTTCAAGGCCTTTTATGTCCCTGTAGTCATCCACGTGGGGAATATTCTCAGCGAAATCAACCCTGAAATAGGCCTCTATGCATTCCCTTTCGAGGTCATCCATTACACCATCTCCAAGCACCGCTACCTGCAGAATGTAGTCCTCTTCCAGTACCTCGGCAGACACCCCCAGCATGTCATGGTCAAAGCCCATGGCCGCAATACCGCCTCCACGGCCATTGCCCCTGTTGTGCATCTGCCTCGAAGGCTCGAAGATATGCCTGCCCCTGACGGGGATGCTGCACGCAAAGCCCGTGACTCCGCAACCCCCTTCAGCTTCCACATCATAGAAATGCCCCGGGCTGATGCCCCTGACCAGATCTCTTCTTGACTCCACTACCTTTCGTACATACGCATTCATGCTCATGGATGTGTGCCCTCAAACCTCTATCATAGATCTTCCGGGCGAGCCTTTCACCTGCCGGTGAGGTAGTCCAAATGAACGAGACAATCCGTCCTCCCCACGAGTTCTTGCAAACTCTTCATGCCCAATCCCCTAAGGATGCGAACCAGTTCTCTCTTCCATGCCAGGAACATATTTATGATCCTCTGGGTCCCCCATTCATGGTCAATGAGTTCCATCAATTCCGGATCCGTAGTGGCAATTCCCCTTGCGCAGCCCCTACCGCTCTCACAGTTATGACAACGAATACATTCCAGGGCAACCAGGTCAGCAGTTCCCGTGCACACCCCATCTGCCCCAAGTGCAATAATCTTTGCCACGTCGTGGGGAGCCCTGATCCCCCCGCTGGCGATCACCGTTATCTTGTCCCTCACGCCTTCCTCTTGCAGGAATCGGTGGACCTTAGGGACGGCGTATTCGATGGGCATTGCTATGTTCTTTTTGGCTATATCGGGCGCGGCACCCGTCCCCCCGTAGCTGCCATCAAGATGAATGACATGGGCACCGGCGTAGTAGCTCCCTATGGCGACCATGTCTACATCCGTGGGGGTGGATACCTTCACGGACACTACCGCTCTTGGGTTCACCGCCTTGATCCAGTCAACATGCTTCTTATGGTCTTCCACGGAATACACACTGTGGAAGGGAAAAGGGGAAAACAGGGGATTTCCGACCACGGCCTCCCTCATTCGCGCCACCCCGGGGGTCACCTTATCCCCCAGGAGATGCACTCCGAGTCCGGGCTTTGCCCCTTGGGCATACTTGAACTCGACCATCCTTACCCTCTGGATAGTCTCCTCCCTCACCCCAAAGAGGCCCGTGGCCACCTGGGTAATAACATTGTCATCATAGGGTTTCAATTCGTCAGGGTAACCACCTTCCCCCGTACAGCAGAGTGTCCCCAGGGCCACGGCGGCCTTTATCCTGCTCAACATGGTATTAATACTGACCGACCCGTAGGACATCCCCCCACCGTAGAAAGGCACCTCTATTCTGATCCGATGAGCATTGTCCTGCCTCCTGTTCAGTTCGATGCCGATATCCACATCGCCATGGGAGCCTGGCACGCACTCGGCTTTGTCTTTGGGGATAAGGAGGCGTATCTTGTCAAAGCCCCCTCCGGAGTTGCCGATCCTGTATTCCAGACCAGCAGGAGGGGCCTGCCCGAATTCAGCCATATACCATGTGCTTGCCAGGAGATCTGACGTCCATCGAAAGTCACCTATGGCATCGAAATCAGGGTTTCCCCTCATTTCAAGGGCCTGGACCGGGCAGGCCTCATAACATGGATCCGGGCAATCCAAGCCTATACAGAGGTATCCCTGATCCACATAAACCTCCCCTCTCCTTCTGGCGTGCACGCCGTAAGGGCATATTTCTATGCACTTACCGCAGCCCGTACAACTACCCTTTCGGTAGATACGATATTTCCCGATAGGGTTCCTGAAACGGAAAGGCATGCGAACGACCTTCGGTAAGCCGGAATCATCGGTCCTATTCAAGCTCATACCCATCAGCGTTGCTCCCCAGGCTGGCAAATGTAGACCGGTCTAAATCATCGTAAAACATGGCTCGTCCTGCTTCCCCGCGCAATCGCCGTGCGTCTCGAACTCCCATTGCTCCCATTACTTCCAGGAGCTGGTTGTGCCAGGCACCCAGAAGGTTAATGACCCGACGTGCCACCCAGCTCGGCCGCGCCTTTTCCATCTCCACCGGGCACGGGAGACCCTTTGCGCATCTCATACATACACGGCATTCAAGTGCAACCAGAAGCGGGATATCTATCAGGACCGCATCAGCCCCGCAAATCAATGACTTTGCCACGTGTTCGGCCATGGCAAGGCCTCCGCTGGCCAGAAGAGTAACTTCATCTCGTACTCCTGCTTCCACTAGGGCCAGATGTACGCCTCTTATTCCGTCCCTTATAAACACCTCTCGCCTATCAGCAGCCTTACCGTGATCGCTCGCCTCGATATGGATCGTCGAAATACCCCCTCTGATTGCAGAAATAACCCTCTCCTCAATCCCTTCCCGCAAGGCCAACCTCAGAGAAACAAGGGCATGGCCGTTCTTCTTCCTCAGGTCGTCAAAGGTCCTCCGCCAGTCCTTGTTCCACGGGATCTCGATCACCCTGCTCCGCTTCCACGAAAAACCTTTCTTTGGGCCCCCCCCGGATAGGATGGGAATGAGATGGGGGCCATAGTCTCGGGGTTCGTTCCCCAGCAAGGTCTCAGGTAGCGCCAAGAGGGTCCCCAGGTCTTTTGCTGCCATGGCCCACCCCTTGATGGTCTCCTTGCTGAAGGACCCGAAGGCAGGAACTTTCAATATGATAGGTATGGGGATACTGATGATCCGAGGAATTTCACCCACCAGTTCGCCTTCCCTCGAGAAGGAGAGTCGGCCGGGCTTCTTTCCTATGTCGATCGCCGTGCTTATGTACTCTCTGCCGTGGATTCCGTCTCGGGTCGGCCGAACGATCTCGGACATATCAGTCCACATGGCATCGAAACCCGGCCCACTGAAAGGCCCTGGGTAGCCTGCTCCGG
This sequence comes from Deltaproteobacteria bacterium, assembly GCA_019308745.1. Lineage (GTDB taxonomy): Bacteria > Desulfobacterota > DSM-4660 > Desulfatiglandales > HGW-15 > JAFDHO01. The sequence continues at coordinate 5,478 of JAFDHO010000093.1, read as the reverse complement.
ATACCGGAATCTTGCCTGTTTCAGCCTGGTACCATAACTTCGAGATGATGTCTGGAGTCCAGTAGTCGTCTCCCAGGGACTTGTATTCCGGTATGACGGATTTATGAATCAATTCCTTGGGACAACTCTGCACGCACCGAAAACAGTTCATGCACTGGTTGTCTATGGATTCCAACATTTGTCGTGAATCCAAGGCCCTGTTATCGTAGACACCATACACACATTGCTTCTTGACGCACAGGGCGCACTTCAGACACCCTTCTTCCCAGGCTATAACCCCTGACCTGGAAATCGTCTTGAAACGATTCGGTACAGACCTTGTATGTATCATGTATTTGGACGGCATAGACTCCTCACATCTCCTTTGTTCCCCGATGCCTAAAATGAATTATCCAATTGCGGGAACCAGCTCCCGGCCCCAAACCATTTTCCGGGTGTAGGAGCAACCTCTGGTTGCGATTCCCTGGTCCGCACATGGTACCGATGGTCTATCACGGTGCTCCTACAAGGATTGATCGCAGTTAAGACCTGCCTGTACCGGGGGTTTATCCCGGTGCTCCTACAGGAGAACGAATCATCATCCCCCTGACGGTGCGGCCACCGGTCGTGGGAGGAGACCGGCCCTCTCCACGATCTCGCCCACTGCCTCCTCCCATTCTATCGCCATGACATGAACTCCCTTAACGCCCGACGTTTCCTTGAGACGCTGAATGGTCTCCACGCAGATCTTGATCCCCTCTTCCCTTTGTTTTTCCTTCGGCACCCCGTCCATTCTTCCTATGATCTCATCCGGTATATCCATCCCTGACACCTTGTTTCTCATGTACCTGGCCATGCCGCCGGACTTCAAGGGAGTCACTCCTCCCAGGATAAAGACCTTTTCCGTCAATCCCCTGTCCCTCGCCATTTTGATCCATTCTTCAAACCTCACTATGTTGTATATGCACTGGGTCTGGATAAAGTCAGCTCCGGCCGATACTTTCTTGCCAAGCCTGATTACTCGAAAGGACAAGGGATCGGCAAAGGGATTTGCTGCTGCCCCGATGAACAGGCTGGGGGCCATAGAAAGGGCTTCACCACCAATAATCTTCCCCTCATCTCGCATCAGCTTAAGGGTGCTGAGGAACTGTATCGAGTCCAGATCATAGACTCCCATGGCCTGAGGTTGATTGCCAAAGACCTGGTGATCCCCCGACAAACAGAGGACGTTCCCAATACCCAGGGCCGATCCTCCCAGGATGTCTGATTGAAGGGCTATCCTGTTTCGATCCCTAACCACCATTTGCAACACGGGATCCATCCCCTCAGACTTCAAGATACTGCACGCCGCCAAGCTCGACATGCGGACGATGGCCGTCTGGTTGTCCGTCACATTTACGGCATCCACCTTGCCCCTTAGTAGAGCTGCCTTCTTGACTATTACCTCAGGATCAGGCCCCTTTGGAGGACCACACTCGGCAGTCACCGCAAACTCCCCTTTTCTGAGGATACCCTCCAGGTTGCTGTCCGTTTTCACTTTTGCTGGTCCTCCCTGATGATCTTTCTAGGCCCCTGTCCCTGCTTCTTTGACCAGTCCTTCGGGGGATAGACCTCTTCAAGCCGGTCAATGGCATCGAAGCGCTCCAGCCTTTCGATGATCAGCTGCCATGCGCAGGGGACCTCAAGGTTTACCTCGCACCGTCCCTCTTTCGATCCTCCGCATGGACCATTCATGATTTGTTTCAAGCATCGCGTGATAGGACATACTCCACCGAAATAATAGAGTACGCAATCCCCACATCCCCGGCAGTTTTCCACCCAGATCCCCTGGTCCCTGGTTTCACCCAAAAAAGTTGTGTTCAGCCCCGGGATCACGGGAATTTCGGGAAACATCTCTGCTACGGATTGGACGCCTGCCCCGCATGCAAGGGAGAGGATAGAATCGAACTGACCTATGACATCATCCAGCTGAATGATGAACTCTTTCACGCACTGTCGATCCAGGGTGCGCTCCTTGATGGTGATATCTCTTCCTTCCATCTTGTTTGCCATCCGTAGAGCGGAAGCAAGCGCGGCAGTCTCCTTCTCACCTCCTGCAGCACATTCAGCGACACAGGTCCCGCAGCCGAGGACCAAGACGTCCTTGTAACGACTGATCATGTCCCTGATTTCATCGATGGGTTTTTGCTCTCCTGTTATCATCTTCCACGACTCCTTTTTGTTTCACCTCTTCGACCTTCGGCATCTATTCCCTTGCGATGAGAACAACTCCTTCAAATGACCTTTCTCCCCTCGCGCCCTTTTCCCCGTCCTTGAAAGACCGGAGAAAAGCCCAGGCCGCCTATCACCGACATGATGTCTTTTGCCACCTCTGATAGGGTCTTTGGGGACCCCGCATTAAGGGCCAGTATTCCAATCCTCTCCCTTTCCAGCCCAATACCTGCTATGAGATCTCGTGTTCTCTCAACCCTCTTCCTGGCCCTCAGGTTGCCCTCAAAGTACCGGCATGCGCCTTCCGGGCAGGTAATCACGTAAGCGGCATCAGCAAATTCCTCCAAGGCCCTCAAGAGATGCTGTGGCTCAACCCTTCCGCTACACGGTACGGGAAAGAGCCGCAGGGAGCCCCCGTATTCCTTTTCCAGGCCTTGCCGCTGCCCTTCTCCGCTATCAGGGACATTCTGGCAATAAAAAAGGGCCAACAAAAGTCTCTCTTTCTCGTTCGTCTCTCTCATTCCTTTTTTCACCCTTTCACTCCCCTTCGCCAGGATGCTCCGTGCGCAAGCACGGGGAAGAATGGCGAAGGGTGGCCGCGGCGTAGCCCGCGGGGCGAAGCCGGGTTGGCTTCGGCGCAGTTCCGCTTACCTTTGCCACAGATGCCCGGGCTCCTGCCGGGGGTGCTTCACTGAAAGGTATCGACGTAAATTCGATCTACACTCCTTTCTCAATATCCAGCATGACACCTGAAGATCATCTTTGTCCTTTGTTCCTCTGTCGATGCGTAAGGGGTCTAACCAGGAGTCACCCATATAGGATCAAAGTCATCTTCGGGAGACACTGGCGCAATAGAAAAAAGGCATCTATCCCGTTCTCCAGGACCAGACGCCTTTGTCCATTGCTCTGAATCAGATAATCCGCACGCCTTTGTTCGGATCTATATATTTTTTTATATTACGTTATTCTTTCAATCTGTCAAGGCTTTTTCCAAGAGAATTCCGGTGGCATGGCATTTTTTCTCCCCATCCCACCGCTTCCCGGCGCAAGGGATCATGTGTTCTTTGATAGGCTTTTTGTCTTGCTAATACTTGGGAAAGCGATTAAGTACCACTTGAATTGTCCATGGCTCCACAGGTAAGGACGCGCCTTCTCGAGCTCTTGCACAAACCACTTTGTCTGCTTTATGCCCCGAGTTGGGCGTATTAAGGCACTGTGAAAACCCTTGGGAGCTAACAAATACCATCATGCATACGCCTTGGGCAACAGTCTGTTCTTTGTGGACTCCTTGATCCCGTTTCCCTCCCCAGGTTACTCCGCGCTCTTTTCCCCTGAGAGAGGCAGAAGACCGTGCACGGGGACGTTCATTCAAAAATAAATAACTTTGGATGGATTCCCTGTTGATGGGCGCAGAGGGCTGAGTTTCTTGTTTATGAATCTATGTCTCCGAGGCTTAGTTCTTGGAGTTTTTCTGGGGTGGGGATGCCGTTTTTGTCCCATCCCGCCTCCTGATAGTACTCATCGAGCATCCGTTCAAAGGAGTCCCTGTCAACCACCTGTCCTTTGCTCGGTCCCCTGGTGGAGGCATCCTTGAAGAGCCTCTCGGGCAGGGTATCGTCTTTCCTGGTAAACCCCTCACGTACATTGAAAAGCCTGGTGAGGTTCCAGGCCCTTTCGGCAATGGTCTTGAGATCCTGCACCGACAAAGACCAGCCCGTTGCCGCTGAAATGGCTGCTGCATAATCCTCTGGAGTTATGGCAAAGGCCCCGAACAGGCACGTGATCACGCAGTCAAAAAGGGCGTAGTTCAGTTGCAGCTCCCTGACCATCTTGGCCTTGCCTTTGTAATCATACCTGTCTATGGGCTTGGGCAGACCCAGAAGCTCCGTACGGAGGGTGTTTGAGCGCACGTGGCAGCCACCCCTGTCGGCGAGGGCATAGGTGAGACCTTGTCCCTTCATACCCCGGGGGTCGTAGCCGGGGAGTTCCAGACCTTTTACGTGAATGGCGAAATCCGAAGAACCCGCAATTTTCTCTGACGCCCTCTTCACCCCCTCCGCTAGGATACCGCCGATCCCTTTTCTCTCAACTATGCGGAGGATCAACTCAAGAAGCGCCTTACCATTGCCGAAACTTAGATCTATACCCTCTGAGTCCTCCTTGCTTATCAGCCCCCGTTCAAAGCACTCCATGCCAAAGCTTGCAGTTACACCCAGGGAGATGGTGTCTATCCCGAGATCATCACAGACCCTGTCAGCTGCTATGACTACTTCGGGATCACTGATTTCGCAGTTTGCCCCTAGCGCGTAGATGGTCTCGTAGTCCGGCCCCTCTGTGACATACTCCTTCCCATCAACAAGGGCCTTCGTGTCCCTGCTGCACCCTATGGGGCAGGCGAAACAGGCCCTGGGTCTCAGGGTGTACTCCAGGAAAGCATCTCCATTAATGTCACGGGTGTGCTCAAAGGTGTTTTCCTGCCAGTTCCTGGTGGGCAATGTGCCTGTTTCTTGAGTCACATCAACAGTCATCATTGTGCCGACCTTGGGAAAAATCCCTCCTTTGCCTGTCATTGGATGGTCAGCGATCTTTGTTCTGCATTGTTTCACAATTTCCTTGAATCTACGCTCATCGGCCATGGATATGTTCCTTCTCCCACGTACCACGACCGCCTTAAGGTTCTTGGATCCCATCACGGCGCCGGCCCCTCCTCTTCCATGGGCCCTTTTCTCATTGATGATGTTGGCAAACCTCACCAGGTTCTCGCCTGCAGGACCGATGCAGGCGACACTCATTCGCTCTCCCTTCCCTGAAGAGAGCTCCTCTTTTAGACATTTCTCAGCTTCCGAGGTGGTTAAACCCCAGAGATGGCTTGCCTCTTTGATGTGGATTCCCTGATCTTCCAGTATCAAATAGGATGGCTTCTCCGCCCTGCCCTTTATTACCACCGCATCAAACCCCGACCACTTGAGCTGGGTACCGAAAAACCCGCCCGAATAGGAATCCAGAAATGTGCCTGTCAACGGGGACCTCGTTACTACGCCCGAGCGGGATACGGCAGGGAAGTTGGTTCCGGTGAGAGGGCCCGTGACAAAGATCAGGATATTTGCCGGATCGTAGGGATCGGTCTGGGGTTTCAGGTGACTATATAGTAAGCATGCCCCGAGGCCTTTTCCTCCCAGGTATTTCCTGGCCACCTTCTCACCCAGATCTTGAACGCTCGTCTTGCCTTCCGTCAAATCAACCCATCCTATCTTTCCTGCATAAGCTGCTACCATGTTCATCTCCTCT
>JAFDHO010000092.1 GCA_019308745.1 Deltaproteobacteria bacterium | reverse complement strand
CCCTACGATATCTTTGCAGAGTTCCCGGAACCCTTGGTACCGAGGAAACTACGTCTTGAGGTGGACGAGCGCGTACGCAGCGATGGGTCCGTGTTGCGCCCCCTCGACCCCGAGGAGGCCGGGGATGTGGTCGGGAGGCTGATCCAGATGGGCGTAGAGTCCATTGCCGTGTGCCTCCTAAATTCCTTTGAAAACCCTGAGCATGAGTTCATGATCAGGGAGATCATTCGGGAGGAGGCCCCGGACCTGTCCGTATCCATATCCTATGAGGTGCTCCCCCAGATAAGGGAATATGAAAGGACGAGCACCACGGTAACCAACGCCTATGTCAAGCCCTTGACAGGGAAGTATCTCAAGAGGCTCTCCGGCCGATTGTCTTCCATCGGCTTCCAAGGCAGGCTCTTTATCATGCTTTCCAGCGGCGGTATCACTTCCCTTGAAACGGCTTCAGAGTTCCCCGTCAGGATAATCGAATCCGGTCCCACGGCTGCCGTCATATCAGGACAGTATTTTGGCCGCCTCTTCGATATTCCTGACATGTTTTGCTTTGACATGGGGGGGACTACGGCCAAATCCTGCCTTATCCAGCACGGGGTCGCAGGGATAGTCCCTACCTTTGAAGTGGGTCGGGTCCAGCGCTTCATGAAGGGGAGCGGACTCACCATACAGGTGCCCGTGGTCGACCTGATGGAGATCGGCGCAGGGGGCGGCAGCATTGCCAAGGTGAGCAAGATGGGCACCCTTCAGGTCGGGCCGGAGAGCTCGGGGGCTGATCCCGGCCCCATATGTTATGGTAGAGGCGGGCAGGAGCCCGGTGTAACGGATGCGGATCTCCTTCTGGGATACCTGGACGAGAATTATTTCCTCGGCGGGCAGATGAGGCTCCACAAGGAATTGGCACGAAAGGGCATCGAAGAAAAGATAGCACGGCCTCTGGGAGTATCTCCCGTCCAGGCCATCTGGGGGATCCACGACCTGATCAACGAGACCATGGCCGCTGCAGCAAAGACGCACATTGCTGAAAAAGGCGGGAATCCCAAGATCATCACCCTGGCGGCCTTTGGCGGGGCAGGGCCGGTACACGCCTATGGCCTGGCAAAGAAGCTCGGGGCGCCACGGATCATCGTTCCCCCCCATGCAGGCGTTGGGTCGGCGATGGGCTTCTTCACCGCCCCCCGGGCCTTTGACCTGGTGCGATCCCACAAGGTAAGCCTCAGGAGTGCTGATTTCTCAGAGATTGAGTCCATATTCAAGGAAATGGAGGGTGAGGGGGCTAGGACCCTGCAACATACCGGCCCGGGAGACGACATAAAGTTCGAGCGCTCTCTGGACATGCGCTTTGTCGGGCAGGGGGCTGAGACGAACGTGTCAATCCCGAGCAGGGACTTTTCAACCATGGATAGGAAAGAGGTGAGGCAGTTGTTCGATGACGTCTACGAAAAACTCTACGGCAGGACCTATCCAGACTCGGAAGTAGAGTTTATTAACTTCAAGGTGAGGGCGAGTATTCCTGCCAGGTTGTTGCAGTTGCCAAGGCTCCAGAAAGGCAATGTGTCCCTGGAAAAAGCAATGAAGGGGGAGAGGGAGGCTTACTCTTCTATTGCACGGGATTTTATCCCTTTCACAGTATATGATCGTTACAAGCTATTTCCTGAGGCCAGCTTCCATGGTCCTGCCATCATAGAAGAGAGGGAATCAACTGTGGTGGTTGGAGAAGATGCATCTGTCAGGGTAGATGAATTCGGATTCCTTTGGATTGTCCTGGAGTCAATAATATCCGTTTAGGATTTTCCGGGCAATTGCCGGAGCAGTTCGTTGTGGTCCCCGGGGGTCTTTTCCAAAGACCCAATATTCGTCATCAGCCTTTTGACGCCCCCATGAGCCTCATAGCCATCCTCTACCAGAAACAGAGGAGGGAGGCTCCGGTGGAGATGATCTTCTGGGGCTACCGCGGCCTTCCATTAAATGTTTCGTGGCGTTGTAAATGCCCGGGAGGAATTTGATTGAGCCTTTGGAAAAGACCCCCGGGGACCATGTCACCTTGCTGTGGATCAAGCTTTTGGCTATAAGCTAGGAGCCATCCAAAGGCCACAGTTTGGAAGATCCTAGCTGGACATCAACGAAAAGAAGGAGGAGGTAAGGGATGGGGAAAAGTTTTGACCCGATTACCTTGGAGATACTCTGGAGGAGAATGATTTCCATCGTGGACGAGGCGGACTCGACCGTATCAAGGACCGCGTTCTCCAGTCTGCTGAGGGATGCCCATGACTATACCTGCATGTTTACGGATCGAAAGGGCAGGGAACTGGCACAGGGGACCTTTGCCACTCCGGGGCAATCAGGGGCCATGGCCCTGGGTATCAAGAACCTGATTCATTCAATGCCCGAGGAGGCGTATAGGCCCGGTGATGTCTTCATTACCAATGATCCCTGGGCCCTTGCAGGGCATCTGAACGATGTGTGCGTGATGAGCCCCATATTTTACGGGGACAAGTTAACGGCCTTCACGGCATGTGTCTTCCACCATTCTGACATAGGGGGCAGGGTATCATCCGACAATCACGAGGTCTTCGAGGAGGGACTCTTCATTCCCATGGTCAAACTTTATGATGGAGGCGTCCTCAACAAGGCCGTAATGAATATGATCCGATGGAACGTGCGAACTCCAGACGAGGTGATTGGTGATATCCGATCCCAGATCGCTGCTAACCACGTTTGTTCGGAGAAGATATGCCAGATGCTGGAGGAGAATCACCTGGAGACACTGGACGATCTGGCTGATGAAATCATAGGCCGCACTGAAAGGAGTATCAGAGGGGCCATCGAAGAAGTCCCCGATGGGACATACAGGTCCGAAGGCATCGTTGAGCAGATGGAAGGGAAAGGTGACATTGTCATTAAGGCAGCCGTTGAGGTCAAGGGAAGTGATATCATCGTCGATCTGGAAGGCTCTTCACCACAGGTAGACTGGGGTGGCAACGTGGTCTACAATTTTACCTATGCCTATGTCTTCATGGCCGTAAAGAGCATGTTCGACCCTGACATCCCGAACAATGAGGGGTGCGCGAGACCATTAAAGCTATACGCCCCGGAAGCAAGTGTGGTGAACTGCAAATTCCCGGCAGCCGTTGCAGCACGCATGCAGGTAGGTCATTTCTTGACCGAGATCATCTACCGGGCCATGGCAGAGGTATTACCGGACAGGGTCATAGCAGGCAGCGGCGGCACGCCGGCCACGATGAACGTGCTCTATGGAAGAAGGAGAGACGGGAGCCCTTTTCATTCCGTGAGGATCAGGGGCGGCGGCATGGGCGCAAGTGCCCGGAGGGACGGTGCCTATGTTTACATCTTCCCTGCGAACGGGGCAAATACGCCGGTAGAGATATTCGAAAACGACACTCCCCTTATCATGGAAAAGCGGGAACTGATTCCTGATTCGGGTGGCCCGGGAAGGACGAAAGGAGGCCTGGGCAGAAGGATGGTGCTCAGGGTCCCGGATGATGCCTATGCCCCGATCCCTCCCGTAAACCTAGGCATTCAATCGGGGAGGTACAGGTATCCGCCTCAAGGCCTCTATAGAGGTAAACCGGGGGCCAGGGCGACCTTTCTCGTCAATGGCGAGCCAGGAAATCCTTACGGCTTGACGCAACTGAAGCCGGGGGATGTGGTGGTTATGGATGCGGCCGGGGGCGGTGGTTTTGGTGACCCCCTCGAACGCGATCCCCACCTGGTGGAAGGGGACGTGGAAAACGGGTACGTGACCATAGATGGGGCAAAGAACGACTATGGTGTGGTCATAGATCCCGAAACCATGAAGCTCGACATGGATTCCACCAGGGAATTACGAGAGTCCTTGAGAGGGAGTCTTAGGTCCTGAAACCGCAAAGTAGTAGGCCATTCTTCTCTTTGCCGCAAAAACCTTCGGAACCAGGCAGGATGTCGCAAGTTGTGTCGCAAGTTCGGTCCCTATTCCTTGAGGCGGTATATCAGCCGATTGGTCGCCCCCTCGGAAACAAGAACCCCTTTCCCCACCATATCCCTCAGTTCACGCTGAAGCGTGCGCCGCTTGACCTCCGGGCAGAGCGCCTCAAACTCTTGGATGTTGATGCTCCGGTGTTCGAGGATGTGCATATGGAAGCTTCAGCCTTGGATTTGCCAGGGCATGAGAGCGAGAGGTCACAACTGCGCGAAAGGCAGGGCAGTAACACCGGGGCCGAGAGGTAGCATTATGTCGCCCGGATGCACGACGTACCCCGGCATGGCCCTGTCTCCAAAGTCTTTCTGGAATGTATTGATTGCGGAGGCCATGGCGGGGCGGGGAGTGGCTGATAACTTCACCTCGATGGGAACAATCTTCCCCCCGGTCTCTACCACAAAATCAACTTCCGTTCCCGCCATGGTCCGCCAGAAGAAGACGTTCGAGCGGATGCCGCGATGGGTAAGGGCCTTCACGATTTCGGAGACCACGGCGGTCTCCATGATGGCGCCTCCCATGGGGCCGGAAGCTGCATGTTTGGGATCTTTCAACCCCGCCAGGAAACATAGCGTGCCCACATCATTGAAATAGACCTTAGGTGTTTTTACGAGCCTTTTGCCGACGTTGGCGAAGTACGGGCGAAGAACGATAACCTGGTGAGTGGCTTCCAGCAGGGATAACCATGCCTTGGTGGTGTTGACCGCTATGCCGAGGTCCCGGGCAACATCGGTCAGGTTCAGGAGTTGGGCGGTTCTGGCCGCTACGGCTTGGAGGAAACTCTGGAACTGGGATAGATCCCCGACCTGCCTGAGTCTGCGAACGTCCCTTTCCAAATAAGTCTGGATGTAACTGGCATACCAAAGATTTGCATCCCGCCTGGGAGACGCCACAAGTTCCGGATAGCCGCCTCTCAAGAGGCTTTTCCAGAGGTCAAGATATGCTAGGACCTTTCTCGTGGAGGGACGGCGTTTGGACTCCCATGGCAGGGCGAGCTGTGGCCTTCCCTCAGCCTCTCGCCTTGAAAGAGGAAAAAGACGAAGAATCGCGGCACGACCTGCCAGTGACTCGGTCACATTTTCCATGAGCAAAAGGTTCTGTGAGCCTGACAACAAGAATTGTCCGCTCTTGTGCCGATCAGAATCGATCTTCTCTTTGACATAGGGAAGCAGGTCGGGAGCGTACTGTACCTCATCGAATATCACGGGAGGAGCGTGCATTTCGAGAAAGGTTCGCGGATCTTCCTCGGCGGAGGCTCGGATATCCGAGAGCTCAAGAGAAACATAGCGATACCGCCTTGCAAAGAGGTGTTGCAGGAGTGTCGTTTTTCCTGATTGACGTGGTCCGGTAAGAACCACGGCGGGGAACTCGGAAACCGCCTTCTTGAGGACCGGCTCCAGCGACCTCTTAATATAGGTCCGATTCATGGAAAATCCTCCTGCTCGAAATTATGCATTACAACTGCAAAATGTCAAGCAGAAAGTCGCCCCCTTTTTGCCGGAAACCTGAGACATTCACTCTTTCCTTAGCTTGATTTTGAATTCCTTGCCCTTCTGCTCGATTTCCGTTAGGTTGAAAGGAGTAGCGGATATGATTTTGTCAATTTCAGTGCGGGTGTAAGAATGAGAGGGGTTGATCCTCTGGTAGAGGGGGAAGAGCGCGTAGATCATCCTTTCCCTGAGGCCAAAGGACTCTTTCCACTTCTTGGAGTTTGCCCTGGACGAGACCTGGGCCGGGTCGTAGAACCAGGCTTCGGCCCCCTGTTTGAGCACCCGGTAGCTTTCCCTGAGCATTTTGACGGGGTCCTTGACCATATGGAGCATGCCGGTGCTGAGGACCATGTCAAATGTTTCATCTTCAAATCGCAGATTTGACGCGTTGCCGATCTCGAACCGTACCCTGTTATCGAGTCCCTCCCCCAACGCGTTGAGCTGAGCCATCCTTATCAGCCTTTTCGAAAGATCGACACCGCGTATTGATATCCCTGCAGCTCTCTTGGCAATTTGGATGGGCAGATACCCGGGGCCGGTTCCCAGGTCCAGGATCAAGCCGCTTTTCAAATGGGAGACTACCTCGTCGGCCACTTCAGTGTAATAGGTTTCTACGACGAGTCTTGTCGCCTTCTCATAGATGGCAGCAAAGAGTTCGGGAATCTTTTCCATGAATATCACCTCGGTCCCCGGGAGCAGAGGCGGTTTGTCCAGTGACACGTGTGCCCACAATTCCGATATTATTATACAGTTGCATTTTCCGCCACCAGTATGTATTTTGCCCTCTTGAATGGTTCAGGCCCTGATCCTGTTGGGGCAAGAGAGAGGAGATTAAGGGGGTACGGTATGATCAAGATCAACGAGAACTATTTGAGGCTTCAGGCTTCCTATCTCTTTTCGGAAATAGCAAAGAGGGTCTCAGCCTTCCAAGAGGCCAATCCCGAAAGAGATATCATCAAACTGGGGATTGGGGATGTCACGCGACCATTACCGCCGGCATGCGTGGAGGCCTTCAAGAAGGCGGTGGTGGAGATGGGTGAAGATAGGTCCTTCAGGGGGTATGGCCCTGAACAGGGATACCCCTTTCTGAGGGAAAAGATTGCAGCCAATGACTACCACTCCAGGAACATGGACATCTCTCCTGATGAGATTTTTATCAGTGACGGTGCCAAGTGCGACACGGGCAATATCCAGGAGATCTTTGCGACAGATATCCGGGTGGCGATGCCGGATCCCGTGTACCCCGTCTACCTGGATACCAATGTGATGGCCGGGAGGACAGGGGAGTTTCAAGGTGGCAGATATGAAGGCATAGTCTATCTGGAGAGCACAAAGGAGAACGGATTCATCCCTGATATCCCCAGGGAGCCGGTTGACCTCATCTATCTGTGCTTCCCGAATAATCCGACAGGGGCAACAATAGGCGGATCCATGTTGAAGGACTGGGTAGACTATGCGAGGGAAAACAAGGCTGTTATCCTCTACGATGCTGCCTACGAAGCCTTCATCGGGGAAGAGGATATCCCGCGGTCCATATACGAGATCGAGGGGGCCAGGGACATAGCAATCGAGTTTCGGAGCTTTTCAAAGACCGCCGGGTTTACGGGAACGCGGTGCGCCTTCACGGTCGTGCCCAAATCCTGTAAGGCTTACACTTCAAAGGGAGAGCCCTATTCCCTGCATGCCCTCTGGCACAGACGGCACACGACGAAGTTCAACGGGGTCTCTTACCCTGTCCAGAGGGCGGCAGAGGCAGTCTACAGTGAAGAAGGGAAGGAGCAGACCAAGTCTTTGGTTGACTACTACCTAGAGAATGCGGCCCTGATCCGAGAAAGGATGTTGGAGATCGGCTATGAATGTGCCGGGGGAGAGAATTCCCCCTACATTTGGGTTGACGGGAAAAGGGACTCCTGGGCATTCTTCGATCTGCTGTTGGAAAGGGCCGGTGTCGTCTGTACGCCCGGTACAGGATTTGGGAAGTGCGGCGAGGGTTTTGTCAGGATCAGTGCCTTCAACGATTATGACAATGTGGAGAGGGCCATGAGGCGGATCAAGGAGGCATTGGAAGGGAGCCAATGAAGGGATTTTTCTTGGTGGCAGGAAGGATTAGGTGAGAGGATTCTTGAGGAGGGTCCCTCTGTTGGCTCCCGTGGTCTCTTGGACGGCTCTTGAGCGTTGATTCAGCTGCTCACATGGCCTTTGCCAGGGGCCCGTAATCCCTGTATTCATCTTCCTGTGAATCAGGCCCGTCGACAACACAGCCCGCATCCACTTCAAAGTAGGACTCTACGTGCAGGTTCGGGTTATCCTGGTCCATTCTTTCGACCTCATCGTTCGCCTCTTCGACACTTGCAAACTCTTTTTCCAAGGTCTCCTTGTGTTCATATACCTTCAATATCATCTTCATAACAGGACCTCCCTAAACTCCATCTGAAGGTTTGATAAAGTGTTACGATTTTTCTATGGTGGTGATATTTTCTCCGATCATATTGATCCTCGCTTCATCGTCATAGATGCCGCAGGGTATCTCACAGGTGGGCAAGTGCGGTCGCGGCGGTTAGGATCAGGGCCGAGATGAGCGTCATTGCTTGAAGCATCACCTTTCTCTTCATCTTTTCAATCCCCTTTCTTCAGTGATAGATATCAGTCCCGGCGCGGAGGGTCTTCGCCAAGGGAGCTCCTTAGGGGAAAATAGGGCTTTCGCCTTCACATATCAATTCGTTTGACCCGAATGAAAGAAGGGCGCCTATAGAGAGAGGAAAACTCGGACACGTTCACAAGACGCCTCGCCTGCTAGTGCCCCAACTGTGATCCTATGGTGAATGAATCCTGTACTTGGTTAGAAGGGGAGACATCGCCCGAGGTCATAGAAAAAGGCGTTTCCTTTTCTGCGCGATCCTAGTAATAAATGTTGAGAGCGATACAAGCTAATGGCATGAGAGGCTAGAAAAGGGCCAAGGGGCGTAGATCAAGAGAATACACCATGGAAAGCTGGTATGCATTCGCGATTGTGGCACTCCTTCTTCTTGGGACACAGAGGTTCTTGTACAAGGTGTCAGCGGAAAAGGGTTTCAATACGGCCGTCACAACCACTTCCTTTATGGCAACGGTGGCGATTCTGAGTACAGTCCTGTTCCTTATCCAGGGAAGGACAGTATCGGATCCCCACCCGCTCATCTTGACAAGCCTAATAAACAGCGGGACATTTCTCGTGGCCACCATTTCCCATATAGAGGCCCTGAAAAAGGTCCCGTCAAGTATCGCCTATCCCATAATTAGGTTGAACGTCGGGGTCGTGGTTCTCTTTTCCCTCATGTTTTTCAAGGATCGGCTGAGCCCCTACCAGATAGCCGGAATAGTCCTGGCCATAGGTGTGATCCTCATACTTACGAAAGATGCTCAAAAAGGGGAGGGGCCCGCGAAGGCCGGGAAGAAAGGGCTGGCGTACGTCTTTATCTCCCTCTTTTGCGGTGCGGCAGCGGCTATTTCCAGTAAATTCGCAGCGCTTTATACGGACAAACTCGCCTTTATGGCCCTTTCCTACACGATTTCCATGATCTGTTCCTTTGCACTGAGAAAGAGGATGGTGCCGGAAGGTGGCCCGGGAGATACCCGCAAGGCGGTCTTTCTTGGTATGTTTATGGGCCTCATCAATCTGTGCGGGTTCTATTCCTTCTTGGAGGCACTCTCAAGTGGTCCGCTTTCTATCATCGCGTCCATCACGGGAATGCACTTTGTCATATCCATACTCCTGTCCTTCATCATCTACAAGGAGGCCCCAACACCCACAAGACTGGCGGGTATGATCCTGACCATCTTTTCGGTCATCCTTTTGCGGCTTTGAAAGGAGCAGTCGTTGCCTTCCCCCGCAAAGGGGAAGAGAGCCATCTCTCAGTTAAAGGACTCCTGTCCAAATATCGATATGCAATGGCGGAGGAGACCCTCATCCCTTCCAAAGCGACCGATCATCTGGACCCCCTGAGGCAGGCCAGCCTCATCCATCCCTGAAGGGATTGACAGGACCGGGAGCCCCGCATGTGTCCATGGGAGATTCATTGCGGGGTCACCGGTAGTTTCCAGACCCCTGGGGGCATGATCTGTGGCAGAGGGGCATATCCAATAATCGAAACCTTCCGAGCCCATGATCCCTTCAATGTGATGACGAAATCTCATCCTGGACTCTGCGAGCCTCTTGAGTTCGCCGTCATTCACTGCCATTCCTTTCTCTATGAGCTGGACAGTCCTGGGGCGATAGAGGTGTGCATATCTTTCGAACCAGGCCGAATGGACCCTCGCCATTTCTCCTGCTATGAGTCTGTTGTGGTTTTCGTTGATCACCTCTATGTCTTCAAGGGCCCTAACCCGCAGGATTCGGACGCCGGCACGGAGGAGTTTTTGTAGCCTTTCTTCAAAACATTGACGTCCCTGGATGGTGGCCTGATCAAGGTAAGGCCCTTCAGGCACTGCAAGAACGGGCTTTCTTTTGCATTTCTCTTCATCAATGGAGTGCCAGTCCTCTGAGAGGATTGACATGAACAGTTCGATCCCCGAGAGGTCCTTGGAGAATATGCCGACATGGTCTGCGGAGCGGGAGAAGGGTATCACTCCGGCAGGGGAAATCCTGCCAAAGGAGGGTTTGAAGCCCACGACGCCGCAGAAAGATGCCGGCCTTATGACCGAGCCCACCGTTTGAGTGCCGAGGGCGAGCAGGAAAAAATCCACGGCAACACCGGCAGCCGAGCCGCTACTCGAGCCGCCCGGAGTGTGATCCGGGTTGTGGGGATTTCTGGTGGGACCGGGCTCGAAATAGGCGAATTCCGTGGTGACGGTCTTCCCAATGACAATGGCACCCGCGCTCTTCAGCTTGGAGACGCAGGTGGCTTCGACCCCTTGAAAGAGTTCGGGAGGTAAGCGTGAACCGCATCTGGTAGGGAGGCCCCAGACCCGAAAGATGTCCTTGACACCCAGGGATAGACCGAAAAGGGGAGGGCGGGAGTCAGGCGCTGGATACCTTTCCTTCAAAAGAGATGCCTCCTTCAGGATCCTGTCTCTGTCAAAGGTGTCTGGAACGAGTGCCCGTAACTTGGGGTCAAAAGCTTCGATCCGACCACATATTTCCTTCATGTGTTGCGAGAGATCGATTTCCCCCGATCGCAGTTTCAAAATGGTATCAAGGGCTTTCATGTATCGTTTCTTCCCTGGGTAATGTTGAAATAACCACAACAGGCCTAAATTGCGCTTTGCCCCCGATAGGGAATCACCTCTCAGAATGGGGCCTCACGATCAGGGTCAGACCCTGAACGCCAGTAACCCGGACAGGGGCCCCTTTCTCGACGGGAGGGTATCCGTCAATGACTCTTGCCTGCCAGAGCTCTCCATGGGTCCATACATAGCCGGCGGGGTCCAAGCGCTCACGGGTAATCCCCCTGCTTCCTATCAGGGGATTGTTTTCTTTGTCCGGACGTTGTTCATAAGAACGCCAGAGAAAGGGAAAAAGGATCACATCCTTTCCTATCCAAAGGATGACAGAACCCCAAAAGACCCAGGGCGGGATCTCCACCCACCTCCGGATGAACAGGAGTCCGAAAATCAGGAGGGCGAGGGCAGGTATCTGCAAAAGGCTGTACTTGATAAGGGTCCTGGAGGACCACCTGTTCTTTGTTGCGCGCACTCAAAACTCCATCGCCTGGCGAAAACTCCGCGGGTTCGCCGGGCGCACAAGATATTGTTCTGAAGTATGGAGAGTCTTAAGAATCCAACAAAACCTGATACAATTCAACCATTTTCTAGATGGCCCAGGGTCCGTGAGTAGTTGTCCGTTGCCCAAAACATGGCAAGATTGGTGGAGTGTCTTTATATGCCCCATTCGGGAACAAAGCACATGACAAGATTTAGGCAGCAGCCAGGCAGGGGAGAGCCTATGACCCCTGATGCCTGTTGCCGGCCAGAGGAAATCTATGCTATAGAGGATCTTGAAAAGAACAGAAGCTATGGCCGAAAGGCCCTGGAGCAGGAGATGGGAGGACTGTCCGAGAAAGCAGATGTGGTCATCATAGGTGGGGGCATCATTGGTGTCAGCACCGCCTATTACCTGGCAAAGAAGGGGGCCCGGAACGTCATACTGCTTGAGAGGAGTATGCTCGGGTCCGGGGCAACAGGAAAGTGCGCCGGGGGAATTCGGACACAATTCTCCACCGAGATAAACCTCCAGTTTTCTATCCTGAGCCGAAGGGTTTTTGACGGTTTCAAGGATGAATTCGGTGTGGATCCCGAATTCCGTACCATCGGTTACCTGTTTGTTGGCTGTGCGAGAGAACAGATGGAGGTCCTCGAGCACACGGCCAACATGGTCCGTTTGGCAGGCGTAGAAATGGAGTTGCTGAGTCCGGATGAGATCAGCAGGCGCTGGCCTGCGCTGATGGTAGAGGACCTGATCGGTGGATCCTATACGCCCGGAGACGGTTATGCCGGGCCCAACGAGGTCCTCCAGGGGTTCGCGCGAGGGGCACGGCGCCTTGGAGTGAAAATCAGAGAAGGGGAGGAAGCTGCCGCGATCAGATTAGCGGGGGACCGGGTCGAGGCCGTTGAAACGTCCGCGGCCCAAAGGATTTGGACTCCGACCGTCGTCAACGCAGCTGGCCCCTATGCAGCCCGGGTGGCCGGGATGGCCGGACTGGAGTTGCCCGTCCGCCCCCTTAGAAGACAGGTCTTCTTTACGGCCCCCCTTGAGGGATTGGCCCCGCGCTTGCCCATGGTCATCGATCTGGAGTACGGCTGGTACGCCAGGGGTGAAGGGGGAGGATTCCTCCTGGCAGGGCCCCAGGATAGGGAAAGCTCTTTCAACGAGGGCACCGACTTCGAGGGGAAGGAGTGGGCAGCCGCAAGGGCGGTTCATCGTATCCCTATAATGGAACAGGGGAGCATCGCGCGCGGTTGGGCAGGCCTTTACGAGATCTCACCTGATCATCACGCCATAATTGGTGCCTTTCCGGAGTTGAAAGGGTTTATCTGTGCAAACGGCTTTAGCGGACACGGGTTCCAGCACAGCCCCGCCGCCGGGATGGTGGTTGCTGAAATCATCCTGGAAGGCAGGCCAAGGAGCTTGGACATCTCCCCCCTCAGGCCGGAGCGCTTCAGGCAGGGGGACCTGGTCCGTGAGCCCCTCACAGCCTTAAAGGACTGAGATGATACATAGCCCTAATCGAGCCAATGCTCTATCAGACGTATGTGTAAGTGGTTATCAGTTATTCGTTATTGGTTATAGGTTTGGAAAACCGAATATCCAACACGACATCTCGGCTGTGGTAGAGATATATATGACAACAGCGGCCATGAGCCGTCGAATGACGGATAACGGATAACAGGCTGTTGTCCAAAACACGACAAGAGAGGTGGATAGCCCCTTGTGAAAAGACCTCCCAAGGGGCTACAGAGTGATCCCGTGGTCCCCATTCGGGAACAAAACCCATGAGATAATTTTGGCAACAGCCTGATAACAAGTAACACCCAATTGGGCGCTTTGGCTCAATTGGTATGTATTTCTTACTTGGCGAGCCTTACCTCTAGATCCAAGGTCCTCTTCTTGCGTTTGACAGTGACGGTCACTGTTTCACCGATCTTTCTGAGGGCGAGAGAGGCCTTTAGGTCAGGGATGTCCTTGACTTGACGGTTGTCCAGGGCCAGGATCCGATCTCCCTCTTCCATACCCGCCTCCTTGGCATGGCTTCCGCGGGTGAACCCCTTGATCAGGAGAGTGCCCCCGGTGGTATCAAGCATGACCCCCAACTTTGGGGATTCCGGTTCCTTTGCCTTGCCCGGAAAAACGATGAAATCGGCAATACCCGCTTCTAAAGGGTTCCCGGGGTCGGGCAGGATAATGGCATAGTCGATGCCAAGACGGCGCTTTACCCTTTTTGGGATTCCTGATCCGTACTCGAGATGCCCGTTGCCTGCAAGTACAACAACCTGATAATCGGGTTTCCTGGTGAGAAAATCGACGAGAGTTTCTGCCATTGTTTCGTCCCAGACGATTTGGGCCTGGTGGAAGTATTCGAAAACCCTTGGAGCTCGACCTCCCGGGAGTTCTACCTGGGGCATCTCAAAGGCCTTCAACAGCCGGTTCTCGTATGAAACGTCTTCAAAATCCAGTTCTTCAGGTATCCTGGACCTTTCCCCTTTACTCAGTTTCTCGAGCCCTACCTCTGCAACGCGGCTTACCACTTCGCTGTCCTGGTTCATGGCGATAACGGGGATTCCCTGGTTACGGGCGTATCGCAAAATATCCCTGTAAAGATTATAGTTGTACCTCCATGTACTAAAGTAACGGGACTCCCTCAGAAAGGCCTCTTCATCAGTGGTACCTGAAACATAGCGATCCAGGGCCTCCTGATAGCACCTTTGGAACATCTCCATCCCTATGGCAAGCTTCGGATTTAGCTGATAGAGTCCGCGTATCACCTCGAGTTGAACCATGTGGTCCCCGTAACGGTCATGTCTTTCTCCAACGAATACGACCTTTCTACGGGCCACCTTGGATATGATTCTGGCGAGGGGAAGCAGGGATTTCACTTCAATGCCGGTTACCGACGCGGGAACATCGAACCTCATCCCCGGCCGGCCCTTTGGAAATTCCTTTTCCTTGATCTCTCCCTTGTCAAATCCTACCATGCTGTATCCCCCGTAATGAAAGAGCTTAGGGATCACCAGTGCGACTTCAAGGGGATCTTTGGACCGTGCTATCCCCAGGACCCCTGCAGAATCAAAAGGATTCATTCGAACGCGGAGAGAGAAACCGAACTCTTGCCCCTTTGCCGGTGGAAACAGGGAACCGAATTCCTTTTGCGGTCCTAAAAAGAGAACACTCCCCTTGGTAAGTTCTTTGTGCGAGAAGTCCTTGGGATCCACGACAGAAAACCCCCTTTCTGCTATGTCGGCAACACGACGGTGCGCGGCAGATCTCCCAGCAGGCTGCTCAGAAGGGGTCTCTTTTCCGCCTTAGAAAGGGTGCGAAACAGGTCATAGTCCGGGTCAACAATGATTTGCAGAGGCCTTTCGTCCGTTCTCAGCCTGATCATTGGTTCGAAATCCTCCAACAGGATAGTCCTCTTCTCCTTCCTGTCCTCGAAGACCAGTGTCACCGGAACGGCCAGGGGCAGGGTAGTGTTCTGAATCCGCATCCTGAGATCAAGTGAATATCCTTCTCCTGAAAGCCAAAGACTCACCCCATCCATTTCCAGAGCAATCATGCCTTTCGTGTTCAGCCAGAAATGGAAAAAATCGCGGAGGTTTTGACCTGATGCCTCTGAAAGGACTCTTTCTATGTCTTGCCAGGTCACCAATTGGAAGCTCTTCCTGGCCACTAGTAATCTGAGCCCCTTAAGAAAGGCCTGCTCACCGATGCGAAGCTTCAACACATGGAATATCATGGCTGCCTTGCCATAACCGACAGCGCGAACAGCCCGGTCATTAGAGCCTTGAAAATCCCTTACGGTGATCTCATTCCCAGGCCTGACGTAGCTTTCAAAGTCCTCAAGGAGTTTCTGTTATTTACCACGATATAGTGATGGTATTGGGATGAGTATTTACAAGCTATCTTGCCCGATGATATAAGGGTATAGGAAATTACGAGGTAAGGAATTGACCTTGTAAAAATA
>JAFDHO010000325.1 GCA_019308745.1 Deltaproteobacteria bacterium | reverse complement strand
TCTATTTGAAACCTTTAATAACAGGAGCCCCAGATGGTTTTTCAAGTATTTTTTACTTCATCGTGCAAAATCCAGGAAGTTATTTGAAAATTGACGGTCGTCCCGTATTTACGTCCCGTATTTATAAGTGGATTCTTAAATCCGTCCAAAAGTGGCCGGATAAAACAAGAGTAGGTGGCCACTTTGCTTAAGATTGGGTGGCCGGAATGGATCGGATTCAGTGGCCGGTTTCCATCAGATTACGCAACCCCTCACCCAAAACGCAGGGGGAAAGGCATAGTAATGACAGCCGGTACCTTGAGGAGTGAGTTAGAGCAGAGCTTTTCGAGGCAGAGGAACAAGACAGCCATAAGGTTCTACAGGGGCCCACGCGTGGAGACTACCCTATCCTACGGGCGACTACGAGCAGACTCCAGGGAGATGGCGAACTGGTTCCTGGGGCTTGGTGTGAGAAAAGGGGACAGGATTGTCCTATGCATGGAGAAATCACTGCTCTTTGTCGTATCCCATATCGCTGCACAAATGATAGGCGCCGTGACAGTGCCGCTCAACCCGGGCTATAAAGAAGAAGAGCTTTCCTACCTCATTGATGATGCGGAACCAAGGCTGATCCTCGCAGGCAAAGGACCAAGAAAGAGAATCGATGACAGTATCACAAAAGGAATTGCGGTCTCCGAAATAGACACTGGGATCCCCTATGATGAGTTGGATTTCCATAGGGGGGGATCGGAAAGGGAAGCAAGACAAGACATCTCGCCCGCTGACCCTTCCCTGATCATGTACACCTCCGGCACGACGGGGAGACCGAAGGGTGCTGTCCTCACCCATGCCAACCTTGTTCATGACGCCAGGAATATCCAGAGGACATGGGAGATCAGGTCTTCGGATGTGCTCTGCCACACCCTTCCCCTCTTTCATGTGCACGGTCTATGCTTTGCCTTGCACAGTTGTCTTTTGGCAGGAGCAACGATACTCATGCTGGATCGTTTCTCACCTGAAAGGGCGATGTACCTTCTTTCCAAGAAAGAAAATGATGCCTGCTCTGTCTTTATGGCCGTTCCCACCATGTATGGGAAGATGATGGAGTGCCTCGGGGACGAGCCCCGTGACTTCGGCCACATCCGATTGCTGGCATCTGGCTCGGCCCCTCTTGGGGTCAATGACTTCGAGCGGATAAGCAAGGTCTTTGGGAAGGAGCCCGTCGAGCGGGAGGGAATGACAGAGACCGGCATGAATTTCTCTAATCCTTTGCGGGGGAAAAGGAAACCCGGGTCCATAGGGCTACCGATGCCAGGCCTGGAGGTCAGAATAGTAGACCCCGCGACGCTCCAGGATGCGAAGCCTGGAATGACCGGGGAGATCTGGCTCAAAGGACCTGGAATAAGTCCTGGCTACTGGAGAAAACCAGAAGAGACTTCGGAGGCCTTCGAAGATGGCTGGTTTCGGACAGGTGATCTTGGCCGTGTGGACGAGGAAGGGTACTATTACATCACGGATCGCATGAAGAATACCATCATCTCGGGGGGCGAGAACATCTCACCTAAGGAGGTGGAGGACGTCATTAACAGGCTTGAAGGAGTGGTGGAATCCTCCGTGGTGGGAGTCGAAGATGAGAGGTGGGGAGAAAGGGTGGTCGCAGCGGTCGTGCCGGCGCCCGGCAAGGGAATTGATCCCGAAGGAATTCGTGATCACTGCAAGAAGTGCCTTCACGACTGGAAGTGCCCGAAGGAAGTAAGGATCGTCAGCCAGTTGCCGAGAAATGCCATGGGTAAGGTGCTGCGGGAAGAGATAAGGGCCCTGTTCAGGCCGAGATAGGACTGTGGCAGAATTACGGGTTCAGCCAGTCGACCCGGTCTTTGAGGGCCGGGAAGTTATCCCTCGCCTCCTTAACCGCGGAGAGATCAATCTCCGCCTGAATGAGAGCCTCTTCGTCCCCGCCGCCGGCCAGAACAACTCCGTGGGGGTCCACCACCATGCTGTGACCTACAAGCACGGCATCGAGGTTTGGCCCAACAGTGTTTGCAGATATCAAAAAGCATTGGTTTTCAAAGGCCCGGACACGGTTGAGGAGGAGCCAGTGTTCAAGCCTTGGATAGGGCCAGGCAGAGCAGACCAGGAAGGCTTCGGCACCCCGATCCACCATCCCCCTGAAGAGTTCGGGGAAACGCAGGTCATAGCATGTCGCCATGCCAAGATTCCCCAAGGGGGTCTCAGCTACCACAATGGCGTTACCCTGGGCCAGTATTTGGGATTCCTTTGAATTGTAGCCGAAAAGGTGGATCTTCCGGTAGTTGGCAATGATCTCTCCGCTTGGGGAGAGCAGGTAGCTGGAGTTGTAGTAACTGTCACCTTCTTTCTCCACGAAGCTGCCCGTGTGGATATGGGCGCGGAGATCACGGGCCACTTCCACGAGCATGGAAAGGGTGGGTCCGTCTTTGCCCTCTGCGTCGGCAACATACTGATCAAAACTCATGAACCCGATGTTCCAGAGCTCGGGTAATATGACCAGGTCAACATCCTTGCCTCTCAAACGCTCCAGCTTCCTTCTGGCCCTGTCCAGGTTCTTGCCCTTGTCCCTGTCAACCACTGCCAGTTGAATCGAAACGACGCGCATGTCTGCGAACCCCGCGAAGAAGAATCGGACTGTCCCCCTGTTGAAAAGTCCTGAAAGGCATCTTTGGCTTTGTCCAAAGACGGGCGTTCCTATTCCGGAACTCTGTCCGAGGGGTTCAAGCTGTCCGGTTCTTGGATGATACGACATCGCCCCCATCGGATCAACCATAAAGCGGGGAGTGTCGCACGAGGACTTCAGAACACCTTGCTCCTCTCCCAGCAGTCCTATAGCGCACCAGGTGCCCAGCAGTGGTAGGCTTATTCGCCTTCGCCAGAATACCCCGCAGCTTGCTGCGGGGAGCTTTATGTGCGCCTGGCATGACGCAGACGCCGTTCTTCTGGCTGGAAGGCTGGAAGTAAAATCGCCCGCCGTTACCGGACGGAAGGGCAACGCCAACAAGGCAAGGGCAGGTTCC
>JAFDHO010000324.1 GCA_019308745.1 Deltaproteobacteria bacterium | reverse complement strand
GGCTATTGAGGCCTTCTATTAAATGTTTGGTGCCGTTGCCCGTGTCTGGGAGGAATTTGATTGAGCCTTTTGAAAAGACCTCCCAAGGGGCTAGCCACCATCATTGTTGTGTTTGGGGCGGCAGCCTGTTAAGAGTTGATTTTTCCCCGAGACACGGGTGGCTGAGGGGATGACGCCTGGGCCCAACTCGTCAAAGGCCTAGCTGGCCGGGTGAGACCGTGCCATCTCCCGGATGCCCGAAAGCCATGATTCCAGTATACGGACCAGCCTTTCCTTGTCCCTCAGGACACGGGCAGCATGCAGGTCTTGGACGCGTTCCCTTTCGCCGGAGGGAGATTCTGGCTCTAACATGGATTTGAGCTCCGCAATTCGATGCTGGGAGAACTGGTCCTCAGGCTCCCGCTCGAGCACTTTCTCATATACCTTGATGGCCTCATGGATCTGCCCCTGGCTAAAGTAGACTTCGGCCAGTGTTGGGGTTGCTATTTCCGGTTCTTCTTCTTTCTCCTCCTCGACCTGGGGCTCTTCGGCGAGAGCCGTACCTCTTTCAGGCTCCTCCACTTCTGAAGGGTGGACCTCTTCCATGAGCCTCAAGGCTTCCTCATCATCAGGGTGGTGGTCCAGGTAGAGTTGGAGTGTCTTGGCCGCCTCCTCTTCCCTGCCTTGCCTATTCAGGATTTCGGCCTTGAGCTTGTAGACCGAAGCAAGGGAATTCAATTGTTCAGAGACCCTTTCAAGTTCCTCTTCTGCTTCCGCTATCAGACCCTCTTCGAAATAGGCCTCGGCCAATAGTTTCCTTATAGGTATATCATTGGGATAAATATCCAGGGCCCTTTCGCACCATTTGACTACCCTCTCCAGTTGGCCTCCCTCTTTCAGCTTTGTGAGGAGATGAAAGATGGTTGCCGGAGATGGCCCGTCTTCCAGAATCTCGTCATAAAGGTCTTCAGAGTTATTCATGTGCCTGCACTCCCTGTCTAAAGATTGATGTCACGACCACGAGAAGAAATGCCGCAAGCGCGCCTCTCTCCCTCTTGGGTGAGGTGCTCATTCAATTTTGCCCCTGAACCTGTTGGCGGTCATATCAGCCTTTCTTTCTTCCCTCCTGAATCTATAAAGGGTCTCGTCTTCTCTTATCAGGCCCAGTTCCTTTCTCACGAGGGATTCTATGTAGTCGCTGTCCTGTCCTCGAAGGCGTCCTATCTCTTCAAGGAGTTTCTCGTTTTCCTGCTCCAGTCTGTTGATCCTTGCCAGATACTCCAGTCTCTCCTTTTCCATGCGGTAAAGGTGGATGAAGCCCCTCTCTCCGAAACCCAACCAGCCGATAACCAGGCCAAGGAAAAGGAGAGACAGGAGAGCGAATTTCAACAAACCGGATTTCCAAATATTCAAAATGGGCCTTCTCCCGAAGAGAGCGCTAAAGAATTCGATCTCCTTGCCACTGGGCCGCGATAATAACGGAATCAATTCCTGCGGATTTTGCGATATCCATGACCTCTACCACCCTGCCATGCCGTACGTCCTTGTCAGCTTGCAAAACAAGACGGTCAAGGTTCCTTTCCTTGATGATGGCCTCCAGTTTGGTCCTGAGGTCGCCCCTTTCAATTTTCTTTCCTTCGATATAGACGGATCCTTCTTTGTCCATGACGAGGGTGATCTTGTTATCACTCCTGTCAATGATTCTCTTGGTCACCTTGGGCAAACGGATACGAACTCCGGAGGCAACGTCAAAGTGCGAGGTCACCATAAAAAAGATCAGGAGGAGGAAGACGATGTCGATCAAGGGCGCAATCCCGAGCCTGGGCTCTTCATCTTTGCTCTTCTTGAAGCGCATGCGCCGAAATCACCTCCGAGATACAAGATGTTTGATGGCCCAAGACAGGACCATAATGATCTCCCCCAGAAACCATCGAGGGACCCTTTGACAGGTTTTCTTCATGCCACTGATCCGCCCGGCTGTGACAGGATTCGTGCAAACGCCGTCTAGCCATGGTTCTGCTGGCTGCTGTTCTCCATAATCTCAATGAGTTTTATGGAGCTTTCTTCCATCTCGAAAATCAAGGCCTCGGCCTTGTCCTTCACGATCCTATGGCATACCAAAGTGGGGATGGCCACGCAGAGACCCGAGGCGGTAGTAATAAGGGCTTCGGCGATGCCGCCGGCAAGGGGCGCGGGATTGCCGACTCCCTGGACCGATATCACGTTGAAGGTCTTTATCATGCCTGAGACAGTTCCCAGAAGACCCAGAAGAGGAGACAGGTTTGCTATGGTGGAAAGGATCCCAACATGCTTTTCGAGTATTGCAGCCTCTCGCCCCCCCCTTTCTTCAACGGCCTCCTTTACCAGCCACATGCCGCGGCCGGCATTCTTGAGCCCCGAAAGGAAGATCTTGCCGATAGAGGATGGTTCTCCCTGGCACAGGAAGATGGCATCGGAGATCTTCTGTTTCCGAATCAGTTCTTCAACGTTCCCGATAAACTCCTCGGGAATTACCCTCTTTGTCCTGAGCACCCATATCCTCTCCAAGAAGACGGCCAGGGCTATGATTGAGCAGAAGATAATGGGGTACATCAGGATTCCGCCCTTAACGATAAGGTCAACCACAGCTCAATCCCCATAGTTCAAAATAAGGATATAATATCATAACCTACAATATACCCTTAAAGTCAAGGATGATTAAATGAATAGCAAGAAAATCTATTTTAGATCAATTGTATCTGTGTGCGACTCTCAAAATCAAGGCCGTTGAACAGACCCCGGGAGCCGCTACCGGCGGGCCGGGAGCCATTCTCTGAGCCCCTGGCTGGGGCGATCAGTAGGTCAAACCGGAATAAAGGAATGTGTAACATTTTAGCCTTTTGAAATGCCTCCTCAGATACGGAGAACGGGTGATGATGCCTTTTCTGGAGTGACTGGCCGGAGGGCGCCGTCTTTTCTTCGCCCTCGCTCCGCTCGGCTCAGTCCCCGACTTGGTCGGGTCCCCGGTTTCGCGACTTGTCAGTGGGGGAAACCCCTGGCCCCGAGCGATAGCG
>JAFDHO010000007.1 GCA_019308745.1 Deltaproteobacteria bacterium | reverse complement strand
AGCACATTGTAGTGAACGAGCTCTGTCTCGTTCAAAAGGACGGCCGCACCTAGGCCATGTAATGAACGACCTCCGTGCCGTTCATGATGGTACAACACGGAGGTTGTACCCTACCTGGATGATGGCACGACACAGACGTCGTGCCCTACGGGAGGATGATCGGAACGGCGCACAGGTTAGGCAATAGGGACCGGGGGAGCGTGAAACGTATTGTAATCATATCGGCGATCTTTTGGCTCGTGATCAGGTCCATCGCGTGGGGCCAGATCGCGCAGACCGTTGAGATATCCTCCTCCCCCAACCCCGTGGGATCCGGGGCACGGGCCCTTGGCATGGGTGGGGCCTTTATTGGTGTGGCAGATGATGCAACTGCTGCTTCCTGGAACCCAGCCGGGCTGATCCAACTGGAAAGGCCGGAGGTCTCGGTAGTGGGGGCCTATAATCATCGCACCGAAGATACCACCTATGTGGCCTTTCCAGAAGCATCCGGGCCTCAGAGGGTTAGCATCTACGAGTTGAATTACCTCAGCGCAGCCTATCCTTTTACTGCCCTGAACAGGAACATGATTTTTTCCCTGAACCTCCAGCACCTCTATGACTTCAGCAAGAGCGTGACTTACACCTACAGTCTGATTGACACAGCGGCCCCCCCCTTGATACTGAGAGACAGCATCCAGTATGAGCAGGAAGGCGCCCTGAAGCCGATTTCTCCCGCCTTTGCGGTGCAGGTGACCCCCACCCTTTCCCTGGGTTTCACGCTGAACTTCTGGGAACACGGACCCTACGAGAACTCCTGGAACTCGGCCTACCGCTCAAAGGGAAGCGGGACCTTTGCGGGGTTTCCTTTCCTTGTTGAGACACGCATCGACGAGGAATATACCACGGATGGGATGCGACTGGATCTTATGGATCCCTTTCACTGGCACAATCTCAATTTCCACCTGGGCTTGATGTGGAACATGACGGGCAGGCTCACTCTGGGGGCTGTGTTCAAGTCCCCTTTCGAGGCACGACTCCGGCACGACTATCATTACGATTCCCGGATTACGTTTCCCACCAATCCTGCCAGCAATTCTCACAACGTGATCAAGAAGTCGGAGACAGTAAGGCTGGACATGCCCATGTCTTACGGCATTGGCCTGGCCTTTCGCATGAGTGACGCATTTACCATGGACCTGGACGTGTACCGCACGGAATGGAGTGATTACGTGCTCCATGACGGCGAAGGGAACGAACTGAATCCAATCACCGGCAGGTCTCAGCGAGACAGTGACATTGCTGACACCATGCAGGTTAGGGTGGGTGGAGAGTACCTCTTTATCGGGGAAAGGGCAGTGATTCCTGTCAGGGCCGGTGTGTTCTATGACCCTGAACCCGCAGAAGGGAGTCCTGATACTTTCTGGGGAGTGAGTGTCGGCTCTGGTATCGCTTACAAAAGTTTCATATTTGATTTTGCCTACCAGTATCGCTTTGGCCGAGACGTGCGGACGGCCACGGTGGGCAACGAGGATTCGTCACAGGATGTGGACCAACATACGGTGTATTCCTCGGTGATTTATCATTTTTGAGGGTTGGTCGTTAGGACGGCACGACAGAGATGTCGTGCCCTACGAGAGGTGGGTAAATGTGGT
Organism: Deltaproteobacteria bacterium; assembly: GCA_019308745.1. GTDB lineage: Bacteria > Desulfobacterota > DSM-4660 > Desulfatiglandales > HGW-15 > JAFDHO01. Next base: position 46,459 of record JAFDHO010000007.1, on the reverse strand, counting down.
GTAGTGAACGACCTCTGTGTCGTTCAACGTGGCACGACAGAGACGTCGTGCCCTACGAGAGGGTTGGAACATTGTAGTAAACGGCGTCTGTGCCGTTTATGAGGACCAACACAGAGATTGGTCCCTACAGAGCGTGGTTGGATGGACACAGAGGTCGATCCCTACGGGGGGGAGGAACGGGACAGAGCCCGTTCCCTACGGGAGAATGGAGGGACGACACGGACGCCATGGCCTACGGATGTGTAAGGAATGACGGGGGCGTCGTGCCCTACGGGACGGGAGATGAACGGGGAAGGTAGGCTGAGAATATGAAGATCGTACGAACATATACTCTTGTCACAATGGTGCTTGTCTCATCAATACTGCTCTACCAGTGCGTGAGCCAGAAGCCGGATAACGTCTATGTCAAGGACGGAAAAAAATATGGCGTCGTCAGGGGGACCTTCAGGAGCCGCTGGTGGAACTACTACGAAAGGGCCCTCTCATATGCAGAAGGAGATTTCTACAGGGAGAGCCTCGCAGATCTCGATAAAGCATTAGGACAGAGGGATAAAGACCAGCGCATGGCCCGGACCTACGGAATGCACTTTATCGACTACTTCCCTCACAGGGAAAGGGGGATCGTGTATTACCGCGTGGGCAACCTGGAGGAAGCCAGGAAAGAACTGGAGCTATCCCTGCAGCAGTACCCGTCCGCCAAGGCGAGATTCTATCTGGACAAAGTCCGCAAGGCCCTGATCGAGCAGGCCGGAAAGGTTGTTGCCCCTCCACGACTTGCACTTGACGTTCAAAAAGTTGAGATCTGGACAAAGCAGGACCCCTTCATTCTCTCTGGGTCCGCAGAAGACGAAAACTATGTTTCTGCCATTAGGATCAATAGGACCCCTCTGTTCATGGAGGGGGCCCGGAAGAGGGTCGCCTTCAAAGAGCCTCTCCCATTGGGAGAAGGAAGACACGAGATAGTGGTCGCTGCTGAGAACCTCGCGGGGAAGAGGGCAGATCGGACGATCGTCGTCCACATGGACAGGACGGGGCCCATTGTCTCCATAGAAGACACCATCTCCCTTGGCCCCGATAGGATCAAGATTCGCGGCTCGGTCTATGACGAGGCAGGGGTTTCACGGCTCGAGATAGGGGGTCGGTCCATGAGCGTCGCGGGTGAAAGGGAAGTCACCTTTGAAGAGAGGGTGCCGGTGAAGTACAAGGACCTGGAGCTTGTCACGTATGATCGTCTCGGGAACCGGACCTCGGCGACCGTGCCCGTGTCGCCTGTCTCCACGGGCCAAGCTGCCACCATGCTGGCCTGTTCGGACTCGCGGACAGGGGGTCTCCTGATGGCGGGCCTTCTCGGCAAGAAAGACAAGAACCCTCCAGTGATCCGGATCCGGGATTGGGCCGAGAAGGAGAAGGTCTTTCTGGACAAGGTCTACCTGGAAGGGGAAATTAGGGACGACAGCAAGATCAAAGGCCTGTGGATCAATAAAAACCCCATCCTCAGGCGCGAGGGTAAGAGCATTTTCTTTAGTCATCTTGAAAGGTTGCGTGAAGGAACGAATGCAATCCTGATCGAGGCACGGGATGAGGCAGGCAACAAGGCCCTCAAGAAGATATTGTTTGAGAGGGAGATCCCAAAGGCCCTCCAACTCGAAGAGAGGTTGAGCCTTACGGTCCTGCCCTTCGAGCAAAAGGGGACGATCTCGGAGGCAAGCCTGTCCTTTCAGGACAGCCTCGTGGACAGCCTGGTGAATCAGAACCGCTTCAACCTGGTAGAGAGGGAAAAGCTGGATGACGTATTGCGGGAACAAAAGTTGAGCCAGACTGCCCTCATAGACAAGGGGACGGCTTTGCGACTGGGCAAACTGGTCGCAGCGGAATCAATAATTACGGGTGCCCTCGTAGAAACGAAGAGCGGAGTAGAAATCGTTGGCCGGATCATCGATACCGAGACATCGGAGATCCTGGCCACAGAGGACGTCTACGATGAGGTAAAGGATCTGCCGGGGTTGAGAACCCTGGCAGAAGGCATGGCCATCAAGTTCCACAGGGACTTTCCCCTGCTCGAAGGTCTCGTCATAAAACAAAAGGGGAAGCATGTGTTCACGGATTTGGGGCAGGATCAGATTAAACTCCATAGGCGTTTGATCATTTATAGGGAAGAACCCATAAAGCACCCGAAGACGGGAAAGGTTATCGGTGCGGACAACGTGATACTGGGGCGAGCGAGGGTTGTGCAGGTCATGCCTGAGATCTCAAAGGCCGAGGTAGAGGAAGGAGAGGTATCTTCAATCAGACCCCTTGACAAGGTTATCACCGAGTGAGTGAACATGGCACGACACGGAGGTCGTGCCCTCCGGGAGGGTTGGAGCATTGTAGTGAACGAGCTCTGTCTCGTTCAGTGAAGGACTCTGTGCCGTTCATGAGGACCAACACAGAGGTTGGTCCCTACGGTGATGGAGGCACGACAGGGACGTCGTGCCCTACGGGTGCGAAAGGAATGACACGGAGGTCGATCCCTACGAGATGGGGAATATGTTGTAGTGAACGGTCGCCGTGTCGTTCATTAGAGGCACGACAGGGACGCCTGTCCGCCTCAGGCGTGATCGTGCCCTACGGGGCTATTGAAATGCAATGCGGCGCTCCTTAATGGTTAAGGAAAAGGATACCAATGACGGACCAGAACCCCGAACGTGCAGACGACCTGAGGTTGCTCGCCGCTTGCATCTCTGGTGATCGTGGGTCCTGGAGGGTCTTTGTCCAGCGGTTTTCGAACCTTATCTATCAGACGGTGCGACGTACATGTGCAAGCAAGCATGTTTCTCTTATCAACCAGGATATCGAGGATCTTCATAATACGGTATTCCTCAATCTTTTCGAAGAAAAGTGTAAGAAACTGAGACAGTACAGGGGCAAGAACGGGTGCAGCGTGGCCTCATGGATCAGGCTCGTCACCGTCAGAGTCGTGTTGAACCAGGTGCGAAAAAAGGGCCCCGACGCTCTGGCGTGGAAGCAGAGATCCCTCCCCCTCGAGGAGATACCGGAATTGAGGGTGGACAGTCCCAATCCACTCCTCATGATGGAAGCGCAGGAAAGGGAGCGGATCGTGAAGGAGGCCTTCAGGAAATTGCCCTCGCGGGACAAGATTTTTGTGAGACTACATTTTGAGGAGCAGCTTCCTATAGAGGAGGTTGCTGAGGCCCTCGGAGTTTCCACCCGCACGGCCTACACCGTAAAACACAGGGCCATCAAGAAGTTGAAGACCATAGTGGCGGCAAACAAAGGTTGACATGTAAACATGGAGTTATTGCGGTGTCTATTAGAATAGGGGTTTGAAAAGGGGCATTTGCATTCAACATGCTTTTCAGAGAGTCATTAAGAGAATAGGGGGCGATAATGATGATCGCGATAGGGGAAAATGCTCTGAGAGAGACCTGCCCGGAGGAGGAGAACCTCGCTGATTACCTTGAAGGGCGGCTCTCTCAGGAGGCGAAAGACCATATCGAGGAACACCTCGCAGCATGCGAGCTTTGTTTCCATGAGTTTACAGTTGCAAGAGAAATCCTTAAGGCGCAAGATCAATTGAGGGTATACAGCGTCCCGGACGCGGTGACAGAGAAGGCCATAAGAACCCTGGACAAGGAATTAGCCCTGACAAAGGGATCAGGAAGAGTAAGGCTGGGGCACTTCCTGAGGCACCTGCATGAAGAATTATTGAGCTTCCTTCGGTCCTGCTTCCCTGGAAGGTGGAGCTTTGTCCCAATACGGGGATCAAAAAAAGTGGTCTCAAAAGACTTTATTCATATCAGAAAGATCTTCAAGGAAATTGAAATGGACATCGAGATTGAGAAGACATCAGAGGACCGAGGAGACATAAGGGTCAGGCTGGTAAGGGGGCCAGGAAGGCCTGGGGTCAGAGTTACGCTGAAGAAAGCGGACAGGGAGATGGCCTCCTATCCTTTGGCAGAGGGCTATGTCCTGTTTGAGGATGTGCCCTTTGGGCACTACGCTCTTGTTTTTTCGCGGGATGGAAAGACCCTGGGTGCGTATTTTTTCGAAATCAAGGGGCATGACCATGGGAGAGGATAACAGAGAAGTCAAGGATCAAGATACAGAGATGATGGAGCAAATATTGAGGGAGCGCGAGCGCCTCGACAAGCTTCTCCAGTCCAAGTTCAGGAAGAAACTTGCCGTTCTCTTCAGCGATGTCTGCGGGTTTACGGAATACATGGATCGCAAGGGGGATATCGGCGGGCGTGCATGGATACAGCAACACCATGATATCGTCCTCCCAGCAATTGAGAGAAACAGGGGAAAAGTCCTGGACATCATGGGTGACGGGATTATGGCGGTTTTTGAAAAGACAATTGACGCCGTCAAGGCATCCATGAACATCCAGAGAGACCTCGATGCATACAATGCGACCGTCGATCGTTCCGATAGTATCCACGTAAAGATCGGGATTAATGCGGGTGAAGTTCTCACTGATAGGGATCACATCGCGGGGGATGTGGTCAATGTGGCATCGCGCATTCAGGGGCAGGCAGGGCCGGAGCAAATACTTGTAGACAAGAGCGTTTTCGATGAAGTTTGTGGCAGCGAAGATGTCATCTGCAGGCTGCACGGTAAAGTAAAGGTGAAGGGTAAGGCAAAGGAACTGGAGCTCTACCGCGTCATCTGGCGGGATGATGACATTGTCTTGAGTGCCGAGCCGAGGGTGCGAGCCGATGAAGCTGCCAGGAGGATGGCAAGAAAGCCCCTGAAGGTTCTTCAACTGGAAATCAACCAGGAGGGAGACAGGCTCAAGATCAGCGCCAGCGAAAATATCGCAGGGGAAGTGAGCACGGTAAGGCAGTACGAAGAAATTGAGATAGAGGGGGAGAGACTCGGGGAACGCTGCCGGAGTATTATAGAGACCCTGAACAACGTGAATCGACAGGGTCGGATCACCCGGGAGGTCTTGTTCAGGCTCAGGGAGACCGGCCAGAGCTTCAGGGATGAGCTATTCACCATGAATGTTAAGGAACAGGTAAACAAGACCGATGCCGACCACTTGATACTTGTCCTTGATGACGCATTAGTTCATATCCCCTGGGAGCTCCTGCACGATGGCAAGAAATTCCTGTGCCAGAAGTTCAAAATGGGTCGGTTGGTAAGGACGAGACAAACCGGCCACGACGTCAGAGAACGGGCCCTGGGCAGGCCTCTCAAGATGCTCGTTCTTGCAGATCCAAAGGGGGATCTCAGGGAGGCATACCTTGAGGGAACCCAGATCCGTGATTTTGCTGATAAGCACAGGGAGTTACTGAGCGTCTCATTCCGCTCAGGAGATATCAAGCGTGATTTTGTGAAAGAGAAGATCAGGAATTTTGACATCGTTCACTTTGCCGGCCATGCAGACTACAACCTCGAGGATCCAGGAGAGAGCGGCTGGAGGTTGAGTAATGGTATTCTCACGGCACGGGATATCATGAAGATGGCCGGGACAGCCGCGCTGCCGGCACTGGTATTTTCAAATGCATGCCAGTCGGCCCGGAGCGAGACAATGGGTGTGAGGGCAGAGTTTCAGAACGAGATCTTCGGCCTTGCCAATGCCTTTATCATGGCTGGGGTCAAGCACTACCTGGGGACCTTCTGGGAGGTCCTGGACGAGCCCAGCCGGCGTTTTGCCCAGGAATTCTATATGGAGATATTGTCAGGGAAGACCATAGGGGAGGCCGTTCGGAAGGCAAGGCTCGCCTTGATCAGCGACTACGGCGAGGAGACCATCGTCTGGGCCAGCTACCTCCTTTACGGCGACCCCACGTTCAATTACATAGATCAGGTGGCCCAGGAGGAATCGGAGTCGGAAAAGGTATCGGAGCCACCGCCAGCCCCGGCCATAGAAGGGGAAGTAAGAGCCAGGGAAGAGGTGATAGACTTCGATCGTGGGGCCCGGAGGAAAGTCAAGTGGGGCTGGATCGGGCTGGCCGCAGGGGTGTTAGTCCTTGCCATGGTCTTGTTTTTCGGTTATCCGGGTATGTTGAAAGACCGTGGCGAAAGATACGGAAAAGCGGCCATAACTGCCTACCAGGAGGGTGATTTTGAGAGGGCCCTAGAGATATGTGCTACCCTTCAAGAGAAGACCCCTGATTCGAGAATCACCTATTTGATCATAGGAAATATCATGTTGAGGCGCGGAGATCTGGACGCTGCTGAAGCGGCCTTTCGAAAGGCCTTGAATGCCAGGAAAGGGAACACGAAGCAGAAGGCCGATGCCCTGGTGGGCCTGGGAAGGGTTTACTCCATCAGGGGCAATAGTTCGGAAGCCCTTAAGCTCTACGAGCAGGCTGCCCGGGAGGCCCCAAGCAGCAGAACAGGGTATATATCCCAGGCCCTCTTGCTTGAAGGCAGGGGTGATTACAGCAGGGCCGTAAGCCTGCTGGAAAAGGCTCAGAGCCTGGGAGGCCAGGACAGGCTGGTGGCTGCCATGGTGAAAGAGGCCCGGAAAAAGGCCTCCTACGCAACGGATAGCGAGAAGCAAGAGAGGATCGACCGTCTCGTCAAGGAATTGCTGGAGGCGGCAAAACAGCCTCCAAGGGCCTTTCCCTCAGACAGCTGGTCCTCCAGGCCCCTGACCCTCTGGATCATGGATCCCGAGACAAAGGGGTACTCCATCCAGGAGGGTGAGGAACGCCTGTTGGTCTCAGGCATCACGGACAGGCTCATCCAGAGGAGCCGGGTGCAAGTCGTAGAGCGGGCCCTTCTCGACCGGCTGTTGGAGGAACTCAAGCTGGGGAGGACAAACCTGGTGGACCGGCATACGGCACTGTCTCTGGGCAGGATTTTGGCTGCAAGGCTCATCCTTTCGGGCCAGGTAGTCTATTCAGGCCCTCAGACGCAGGTATCCCTCCGGCTCATAGAGACGGAGACAGGGCGGATCAGGGCGGCCATAAACAAGGCCTTTGGCAGCGCGGTCCCGCTGGCCACGTTGGCCGAAAGCCTGTCAAAGGAACTCATTGAAGAATTCGGAGGCCTTTACCCCCTCAGGGGAAGGATTGAAGATGTGGAAGACAGTGAGATCAACATCAACATCGGACAGAGGGTCGGAGTGAAGATAGGTGCAACCTTCAAGGTGATTGATACGGACCTGATTCTAGAAGTTAACTCCGTTCAGCCCGATAATTGCATTGCCAGGGTGGTTGAAGGTAAGCAGCCAGTGAAAAAGGGGATGCGAGTCGAGGCCATCGAGGAAAATGGCACATAGGTATGGTTTGACAAAAGATTGAACCGGGCGGGGATGGAATAGGAGGTATACATACTGCGGAGGGTAGCAGCGTTACGCACCCAATGACCACGGAGGTAATTGCATTGTAGTGAACGACGTCCCTGTCGTTCATGAGGAATGACACGGAGGTCATTCCCTGCGGGAGGTAATTGGGACGACGCAGAGGTTTGCCCGGCAGGTCTATCCTTAGAGGATGGGGAATGTATCGTAGTGAACGGGCTCTGTCCCGTTCATGTGAATGGGGTGTGTGACAGGTTCACCGTGGATCGATACAGAGATCGATCCCTGCAGAATGTGAAACGGTAGGCAGTGAACGACCCCGTGTCGTTCATCAAGAATGCCTCGGGGTGCATTGGAGGGACGGGACAGCCTACGACTCGGAGAGAGCCCGTTCCCTACGGAGAACGGTGGGTAAAGGGACCACCCTTTCTGCTGCCCCGTGAAGATGACGCACGGGACCAGGAGGCCGACATGAAACACAAAGATATCACAGAAAAAAAGGCCTTATGCTGTTTCTCCAACAGGGTCACCAGAATTGGCAAGACCACAGCCACTATTACCCTGCTGATCACTGGGGTGTGGATCATTTCGCCAGGAGGGCAAGGATATGCCCAGGTCCCAATTTCCTTTGGGCAAAGGATCGTATCATCCATCGATGACCCGGCTGAAACAAATGAGCTCAGGTTTGAGGCCAGGGCAGGAGATGTGGTGCTCTTGCTGTTGGGAATGGATACGGACCTGGATCTAAAAATCGAGCTTTATGACCCTGAGGGAAGCCTGATAGAAGAAGACGGCACAATAGGCCCGGACTTTATTGAGATCGTTACGTCCCCCCTCTCGATAACCGGCGATTACAAGATTATGGTATCTGGTGTAAGCAAAACCAAGACAGGGGATTATTGGCTCTATATACAGCGCGTGAACAACCCGGGAAAGGCAAAACCAATAGGCTTCGGGGAGACCATTTCTTCTTCCATACTGGAAGGCCTGGGAGTTGACGCCTTCACCTTTGAAGCGCAAGCGGGCGATAGCATTCTTGTTTGGATGGGCACGGATTCCAATCTCGACCCCAGGGTCGTAATCTATGCTCCTGATGGATCTTACATCGATGAACAGGTCGAATACGACGGCCCGGCTATTCTGGAACTGCAGACCCAGCTCCCCATGACCGGAAAATACACCCTCCTTACAATGGATGGAGTGGATACAACTATTGGGGATTACGGGGCCGAGACGGGACCATACTGGATCTTTCTACAGAGGACAAACAAACCGGCAAAGGCGTCCCTGCTTGACTTTGGGAAGACTGTCTCGGGTTCCATACTTCCCAGTTACGGGGTGGACACTTTCACCTTCGATGCCCTCGACGGAGATTCAATATGGGTGAGAATCAATTCCAAACCGAGGCCTTGCTCCTTACAGGCACCTATACCGTGTTCGCCTGGAATGCCGGCTCTGGCAGGGAAACAGGTCCATACAATATTTCTCTGAACATGAAGGCAGGAGATCCCGGATCCCTCGTCGTGGCCCCCGAAGAAGGGCTCCATGGGGCGGGCCTTGTCGGTGGAGCCTTTTTCCCGGCAAGCAAGACATACGTCCTGGAGAACAGGGGCCAAGTTCCCATTGAATGGACCCTAACAAAGACCCAGAGCTGGCTAATGATAACACCTGTATCCGGCACCTTGTCACCGGGTGAGAGCCAAGATGTGACGGTCTCAATCGATCAGAATCTGGCAAAAGGTCTTCCAGTCGAAACCTATACTGACACCCTGATTTTTACTAACATCACTGAGGCCAACAGGCGCTTCATTCGAGGTGCCAGCTTGAGGGTTGATCCAATCGAGGGTATCCTTGAGGTGACACCCGTAGATGATTCCAGTTTTTCAGGCCCTCCAGGGGAGGCCTTTGATACCGTAAGCACAGGACATTATACCCTGAAGAACAATGGTCAAAAAGAAATGAACTGGAGAGCGTCAAATACGGCCTTTTGGCTTTCAATCTCCCCGGATCACGGTTCCCTGGAACCCGGTAAGACAGCAGAGGTGAGCCTAATCTTAAATGAAATAGTAGGGGCCCTTTCCAACGGGGTCCGGACTGACACTGTAATTTTTACCAACCAGAGCAATGGATATGGTAACACAAGTAGAAATGTAACCCTGTCTATCGGTGTCAGTCCGTCTGACATCACCACCGAGCTCTCCCAAAGCCAGGTGGTTCTTGGCGCACCCCTCAGTGTCTCAGGTAAGATCGCTCCGGCCCCCTGCGATGCGGGTGCCTGGGTGGATGTTGTCCTCTCCCATCCCGGGGGAATGGAGTTGCACCGCAGTGCTATTGCTAACACCAAAGGAGAATTCAGCTATCCTGTGCTCTGCACGGATATACAAAATGGCGGCTCATGGACCATTAACACCACCTGGAGCGGGGACCGGTGCCTGGGCGCTGCAACAAGCACAGCACAGCCCCTTGAGGTTATAAAGGCGGATACCCGGGTGACGATCGATGCAGGCTCTCAGGCTGTCAAGCTGGGTGACCTGGTGGACATCAGCGGCAAGTTCACCCCGGATCCGGACTGCGGGGCCAACCTGACGGACCTTCCAATAAGGCTTTTGATCATCGGCCCTGGTGGGCGCTCAAATTTGAGGACCGTCACCACCAGTGATCCCTTTGGTCACTTCGTTCTCAAGGGCTTCGATGGATTCAATGCCCTGGGTCAGTGGAGCGTCAAGGCCCTTTTCCTGGGTAACGAGGCGTACGAGGAATCCAGCTCCGAGGTGATCACCGTCCAGGTGGTAGAGACTGCCGGGTACGCGGTGATCGTGCAGGGGAAGATCCAGAGCGAAGAAGGCCTTGCCTCCCACAACAAGACGGCCAACTTCGTGTACCAGCAGCTCAGGCAGAGGGGGTTGCTGGACGATGACATCTATTATCTCAATTATGACGGGAGCCAGGGCGGGGTAGATGATATTCCATCCCGTGCCAACGTGGAATATGGGATCACGACCTGGGCCAGGGACAGGATGAACAGCAGGCCCGCCAACCTGTACATCGTCCTGGTGGACCATGGGCTTGATGAAAGCTTTTTTATCTACCCGGATGAGATTTCTTCTTCAGATGTAAGCCTATGGCTGGATACGCTACAAAATGACCTGTTTGGTCAGTCGGCAGTGCAGGAGATCATCGTGCTCCTCGGGTTCTGCCGTTCGGGGTCCTTTCTTGATCAGCTCGGGGGCTGGAACCGGGTGGTGATTGCGAGCGCCGCGGCAGGTGAGTCATCCTACAAGGGGCCCCTGGACCCGAATGACCCCTTGGGGGTGCGCGATGGGGAGTTTTTCATCACGGAGTTCTTCAAGGCCGCTGCGGTAGGTAAGGACGTCCTGAGCTGTTTCAGGGAGTCGGTGGAAAAGACCGAGGCCTTCACCTCCACCGGGACCGGGGAGGCCAATGCCCCTTACAGGGATGACTCCAGGCAGCACCCCTTGATGGATGACAATGGGGATGGGGCCGGAGAGAATGTCCCAACCGGTGATCCGGGCTATGACGGGTACCTGAGCAGGAGTCTCTTTATCGGGGTGAGCTCTGTTACGGGCAATACCCCTGGCGATGTCCAGGTGATCAAGGTGTCAGGGACACAGTTTCTGGGTGCGGGAGAGAGTACCGCGGCCTTTTGGGCCAGGGTGGATGACAACAAGCGGATGCGGAGCCTCTGGCTGGAGGTGAAGCCTCCAGGGTTTCAACCTGGACCCGGGGGGACGGAGCAGGTCGAGATGGACCTCCCTGGCCATGCGTACGATACTTACAATGGGGGCGCAAACAGGTATGAATGGAGCCCGATCCAGGGTTTTTCTGCGCCGGGGACGTACCAGGTGTTCTTTTTTGCCAGGGACGATATGACGGGGAACGAGTCCTCCCTGAAAGAGGCCTTTGTCTACAAGGCAAAGGAAGGCAACAGCCCTCCCTCACCCTTTGATTTACGGTCTCCTTTGGATGGTTCTGAGCAGCGTACCGTGCTCTTGCTGGACTGGGGAGATAGTACGGATCCTGATGGAGATCCTATTACCTATACGGTGGAAATATCGACCGATCCTTCATTCAGCACGGTGGTGCACAGGGCGGAGCGACTCGGCCGGAGCTATTACTTTATATCCGAAGGGGCAGGGTTGAATGATTTGACCACCTACTACTGGCGGGTGAAAGGCATAGATGTATATGGGGGCTCAACGACCAGCAGCCAGGTGTGGAGTTTCGGGACCAACAATACCAATCCCCTGGTTGGATTCATAAGGGGTAAGATTATGAACTCCGCGACACAGCAGCCATTGCAGGCGGTAGTTGTTCGGGTAGGAACGTATGAATGCTCGGTGTTGCCCGATGGAGATTACTTCGGTGTGTTACCGCCCGGGACCTATGAGGTCAAGGCGATGGGAGAAGGTTACAGGGAAGCGAGTTATGTGGGTGTGGTGATCAGGGATTTTGGTCTGGAGCCTGAGGGTACGGCAGTGAAGGGTGACATCAATGGTGACAAGAAGATCACCCTGGGGGATGCAATCCTGGCCCTTAAGATCGCATGCGGAGTAAGTACCGGTGGGGAGAATATCGATCTGGGTGGTGATGTGAACGGGGATGTTAAGATAGGCATGGAAGAGGTGACATACGCATTGCAAAAGGTGGCCAATCCCACACCGTTGTGAACGACCACGCCTGAGGCTGGCAAGCGTCCCTGTCGTTCACCGGAACAACACGGAGGTTGTTCCCTACGTTCCCTGATGTAGTGAACGACCTCTGTGTCGGTCAACCGGAATGGCACAGAGACCAATCCCTAAGGGGGATGCCGAATAAAATGTAGTGAACGAGCTCTGTCTCGTTCAAATTGGATCGACACGGAGGTCGATCCCTACGGTTGATGAATGCATTGTAGTGAACGGCGTGTCTGCCGTTCATGATAGGGACGGGACAGGGCCCGTCCCCCACAGGCAGGAGGCACGACACGGAGGTCGTGCCCTACGGGATTTACCGCAAATTGTGGTGAACGGCCACGCCTGAGGCGCGGTCATTCCCTTCAGGATGAGGGACGGGACAGGGCCCGTCCCCCACCGGAATGAGACACGCCACGAATTTGTGAACGGTCCCTGTCTTGGCAGGGATGTCAAAAGGGAGAGGTTGCGTATTCGTCAAAAACCTTCGAGTACAATCGAAGGTTTTTGACAATTTTTTCTATTTTAGTAGAATATAGAGCATGGAAACGGCCTACTACATATTCAATCCCTGGTGGGAGAAGAAGGATTTTGACTCGGGAATAGACAGGCCCCATTACTTGATGCAGTTGCCGGACTTCATGGAAAGGAGGCAGGTCGAGGTAATGGTCGGGAGTCGGCGTATCGGGAAGACTACCCTGCTCAGACAGTTTATCAAAAAGCTCCTAAGGGAGGGGGTGCCCCCTGAAAGGATATTCTATTTGGCCCTGGACAACCCCATGCTGTCCGGGACGGCGATTTCGGACCACCTGCGGAACATGAGGAAAGTGTTCATGCATGACCGGGAGACCAAGCTCTTCTTGTTTCTGGACGAGATCCAGGAAAGTCCGGACTGGGAGATCCAACTCAAATCCCTCTATGATACGGAGATCCTCAAGATTTTCTGTACGGGCTCCACGTCCTCACTCATAAAAATGCAGGGCGGCAGGCTGACAGGGCGACAGATTACGACCGTTGTTTATCCCCTGAGCTTCGAGGAGTTCCTGTTGTTTCGAGCTGATAGGCCGGGCATGGACGAAGATTACAAGTATGAGCGCCTCTTTGAAGAATATCTCCAGGTGGGCGGATATCCGGAAAATGTGCTCAATCCATCAATGTTGTACCTGGGGAACCTCCTGGATGATATCCTGTCCAGGGATCTCATAAGGCTTTACCCCATCAAAAAGGCCTTTGCCTTGAGAGATCTCATGAAACTGGTTGCTGCGGCAGTGGGTTCTCGCACCAGTTTCAACAAGCTTGGGAAAGTGCTTGGACTGGCTGTAGATACTGTGAAGGAGTATATGGGATATCTTGAGACCGCCTTTCTCGTGATGCCCATGCCCAAATGGACCATGTCCTACTCGGAGAAGGTGTATGCTTCGAAGAAGATATACCTGTGGGATACGGGGATCAAGACGCTTCTGACCGTGGATGGGGACTCAGGAGCGAAGATGGAAAATGCTGTTTTTGTGGAGCTCAAGAGGAGAAACATCGACTGTGGATACTTTGCGGCAAGCGAAAAAGAGCTTGATTTTGTCACGGGGGATGCACGCCGGCCTTTTCCAATCGAGGCCAAATACGCGTCGCAAATTGAATGGGGGGATCGGCGGCTTGCGGGTTTGAAATTGTTTTTGAGGAGGTTTCCGCAGACAAGGAAGGGGCTCGTCATAACAAGGGGAGAGCAAAAGGAAGTAAAGGTCAATAAGACAGAGATCAGTTTTGTCCCTGCGTGGCGATTTTTTCTGTTTTCCGGGAGGTATCTCCAAGAGATGTGATGACGGTATCGGCACGACACCGTTGGATCGACACGGACGCCTGCCCGCCTCAGGCGCGGTCGATCCCTACGGAAGGGAATATACGGTGTAGTGAACGACCACCGTGTCGTTCAGGATGGTACGACAGGGACGTCGTACCCTACAGGATGATCAATGTTTTGTAGTGAACGGTCACGCCTGAGGCGGACAAGCCCCCGTGCCGTTCATGGGGGTACAACACAGAGGTTGTACCCTACAGGGATGAAGGAATGACAGGGACGTCATTCCCTACGAGAGGAGGAACGGTACAGAGCCCGTGCCCTACGGATTTGGCACGACATGGATGGATCGACACAGAGGTTTACCCGCCTTTGGCGTGGTCGATCCCTACGGAGGTGGTGGCATGATGTAGAAGGATCGACACGGAGATCGATCCCTACGGGGATTTGGCACGACAGTGACGTCGTGCCCTACGGGGATGCCCTGGCATCATAGAGGCGGATGATCTGGTCCGTGATGTCAATGGCCTGGTCAGCGGCCACCACCCTCCGTTTTTCCAGGATCAGGGTGTACCCCTCTTTCAGGGTGAACGCCTCTACGACTTTCTTGATTTCTTTGAGGAGCTTTTGGGTCAGCTCGGCATTTCTCTTTTTCAATTCCTCTATCTCCCGGCTCATGAGCCGGACCTTTTCTTCTTCTGCTCGATAAAGGCGTCTCCTGGCCTCGAGGTCTTTCAGGAAAAGGGCGCGGGCCTCCTTTGCAGCGCGGGACTCACGCAGGATCCTCTGGATGTCCACTATCCCGATCCTGAGGGTCCTGGTCTCCGCTCCTTTTATGGCGGGTGCACACCCGAGGAAAAGTATGGACAACAGAACCGGAAGGAAGAGCTTTCTCATGTTACCATTGCCTTTCGGTACCTAATCTAACGGCGCAGGATCTGCTATGCCGGATGCAGTGCCTGAGAAGGTGCGGTCTCCGGGATGGGTACCGGCACCGGCACCACTAAAGGTGATGGAATGGCCCCCAACGGTTCCGGTGCCGTTTTCGATGTTGGCTGTCCACTTAGAGGCATCCCAGCTTCGCATGACAAAGTTTGCCTGGAGATCCGGGATAGTGGCTCCCTGGAGCGGGATGCCCTGGCCAATCTCCAGGGACCCATCGGATCCCGTACCGTTGACATTACCGCTCGCCCAGACGCGCGGAGGGGCCCCCGTGGAATAGGCAAAGAAGGTGGTATCCTTCATGTTAACAGTAGTGTCATTGTTATACCCACCGGTACCAGTGAGGGTGTCCCTTCCAACCTCGATGTAAGGAATATTGAGTTGCGCCAATTTGTCTCTACCCGCTTGCGTTCCGGCAAGACTAAGAAAGGTGTTTGTATCCATAAAGGCCCACATAGCCGAGGCCTGCCAGGTGTTACTGCTGGGATCAAATGTTCCTTTCAGGTCTGCTCCGGAGACGCCCGTGACAGCATCGTTCCAGTTCACCCAGGCATCGACTCCCTTTCCCGAGATCAGCCCATCAGACCAGGAGCCCGGGGCATCAGGAGAGCTGAGATACATTCCCTGCACCTTTTTAGAGCCGTCATCGTGACTGTATTGGCGGTACCAGTAGTCATGGTTTGAGCTGCCTCCCAAATCAAAGGTCCCGCCATAGGTCACGGAGGATACGCCTAGCCTCCATATTTGGCCCGGGTAATACAATACCGCTTTCTCCTTGTTATAGGAGAGCCAGTCTATGGTTCCGAACGTGTACCCCGCTGGATCTCCGAACCCGCCTTGAGAGCTCATGGAGCCTTCTTCAAAGCTCCCCTTGACCAAACCGTCAGGGGCCTCCACGGGGTCCTGGGTATAGAGATAGGCGGCATCCAGGCCTGTTTCAGGAATCACCTCGATGGGGAAAAGGGACCCGGCCCCTTCCCACATTCCAATATCCTCGTAGGCGGTGAATGCGAGGTCCCCCTTGAGGATTCCGGCATTGCCCTCCCTGTCCAGATAGAGGGCCATGAGCGTCCCTTCGGCCTGGTGCTCCCCATAGGCGCGGCCCCCCAGGAATCCAGAGTAGGCCCCGTCTTGCGAGTTGGTGTCCTGGTCCCATATGGTAACACTGCCGTCATAGGGGTTGTAGCTTCGTATTTCAAGGGAGAAGACGGCCAGGTCGGGCCCCTGCCTCCACCCGCCCGGATCGTAGTCCCCCATGAGACGGGTCGCAGCCGGTGATGACGGGCTTGCCGACCAGAGGTCATCCAGGCCGCCCATGAGACCATAGGCACCACCTCCACGGCTCAGGTAATAGTGGGGCCCGGAATCCACAGTGGTGCCCGGTGAGTTGTTCCTCAGGATATCGAGCAAGGAACCATAGGGGCCGTCAGACCAGGAACCTTCCGAGTAACTAAGAATGCCGTTTTCGTCCGTCCATTCCTCCTTTGTTCCGTCCTGATGGTAGTGGATGTGGGTTGTTTTGAGGGTGTCCGCATCATATTCCCCGGACCAGCCTGCATTTGCAATAGCGTCATATGTATAGTCATAATAGGAACCCCCGTCTCCGTCGTCCCAATGTCCCTGATATTCCTCCGTCATGTTGAGAAGCTCGCCCTTGAGGATTCCATTGAACTTGAGGGCGGTGGTCTCCTTCCAGTATCCTGCTCCACTGGTCAGCCAGGTTTCCTTTTCCAGATCTTTGGTGCCGACTATTTCGCCTGTCATATTGCCGTACTTGGTGTAAGTAAGGAACGTACCGGAAAAATCGGCAGAAACCTTTTGCTCATCAAAGATGCCGTTTATGGCTGGGCTGAGCCATACGCCCATATCAGGAGAGGTCCCTCCCCCTGACACCGGATGAGCACCGAACTCGGCCCATCCGCCGGCCCCTGCTGACCATGAAGTAGAGCCCTGGGGATTGATGAATTCATTGTCATAGCCCAGGAAAAACCCGTATACGCCCCAGTCATCATATCCCTTTATGGAAAGGGTGTTGCCCCATAGGAGGCCACTTTCGATCTTCGAATCCGTGGCCCCAAAGTCGCTGGCGACCCACCCAGCGATGAATCCTTCCTCCACATTTGAGTGCAGGTCTTCAGGGAGTACCTCAAGATCGTTGGCCATCGCTATTGGGTATATTGAACCTGACGCATCCCACATCCCTAGGTCAGGGTAAACACTTCCTGAAAAGTTCCCCTTTAGTATCCCTCCATTGCCACTTTCGTCTATGTAAATGGCGTAGAGGAGGCCGTCCACGTCGTCAATGACACCTTCGAGATATCCATGGTATGCGCCCCCGGTGGTGATGTCGGATTCCTCGATCTCCCCTCCAAAAAGAGAGGGCCTGGTATAATCCCCATCCGTGGGCTGATAGAGGCCCATCAGGCCTATTTCCGAGGGATCAGCTGCGGAGGCGTTCCAGGGTTCAGCAGTACCTCCCATTATTCCGCTTACAGTACCGCTCTTTGCGAGGACGTTTGATTGCCACTCCTCGTACCACACCCGGTCCCAGGTTCCATCGCCTGGCGGGGATGAGAAAACCTCGAGGTAGAGTCCTCCAGGGCTCCAATCACCTTTTGTGGTGCGTTTCAAGGGGACAAAGGGGTGATCCGTGGCGGTCAAGTAGTAGTATGCCCCATCAGGGAGGAAGATTTCCCCGAATTCCCCTCCGTCAGTATTGTGATATTCCGTCCATTTCTCTCCGTAGAGGAGAGGGCCATCATCAGGGACGAAATACTTGTAATGGTAGTCCCCATCATAAGATCCCGGGGGTTCTTCTTCCGCCCGTCTCATAAGCTCGCCCTCGTAAGCCGTGCCGTTGACAAGATGGTAGGTAAAGAAGGAATTTCCCTCCGGATCCGTGCTGAACTCGGAGCTGAATGCGAGGGGTTGGCCTTCAAAGGTGCCGAAACTCTCCCCTATCCAAGTACCGTCATGGCCGCCTTCAATTTCGGAAAAAATGTTGAGGCCGAAAAAGGGACCGCTAATCGTGCCTGCCTGCGTCTTGGTGATATAATGGCCTTCCAGATCCCCCCTGATTTCACCATCTTTGGTCCAGGTTCCCTCAATGCTTCCCAGCCAGTATCCCGGTTTATCATCAGAGAGCGCATGTGGATCAAATTCTCCTTCTCCGCCTATGACCGCGGACCAGGCCGCATCAACGGGACTTCCCTCACTATCCCTTGGCCTTCCGTCATAATAGTTCCCAAAACCCAGTTTGAAGTTATAGACCCCCCATGGGAGAGGCGCCTCCACGGGCCAGTAGAGATAGTAGGTATCCCCCGAATCAGGTGCCTGTTCGCCGTATATCCTGTTTGGTGTGCTACCGCCGGCGAATGAGCCGTAAAGCCTTGCGTCAAGGGAGCCGGGGTCGATATCAATTCCATAATCAGAGTACGGGTTAAGGTCCTTTCCCATCTCTTTTGAAGCAGG
Organism: Deltaproteobacteria bacterium; assembly: GCA_019308745.1. GTDB lineage: Bacteria > Desulfobacterota > DSM-4660 > Desulfatiglandales > HGW-15 > JAFDHO01. The sequence continues at coordinate 28,302 of JAFDHO010000007.1, read as the reverse complement.
CGAACCCAAAGCCATCCATATACCACCGACTTGGATACCGGTCTCGAAAAACAGGCCGTAAAAGTCACCGGTGAGGCTGGAGCTCAGGAGGCCTGCGGAGGAAAGGCCGGTATCTGGGTCCGGAGGGCTGACGTAAATGGCCGCTGCGGCCCCATCCACCGTGCCACCAGGGTTACTGATATTCTTTCTCCAAAAGCCTCCGGTATAACCATGGATCTGGGCACCGTAATCATTGTACTTTGAGATGGCGGCATTCCAGAGAAAGGAGTCCTGGTTTCCGTAAGATTCATCGGATTCAAATTTGCCCATTGCAAGAAACCGCGGGTTGCTGTCCCACGGCGGGGTAGGGAAGCCGATCAGGCCGAAAATATTACTTGCTTCGCTTACGTACCCGTCACCATTGTACAGGAGACTTGAGATACCCCATGCGGCGCTGAGCTCAAGGGGGGTGCCTTGAAAGGTGCCGATGCTTTGACCGATCCAGGTACCATATCCTCCTTCACCGTTGTTGATACCAAAAAATGGCCCGCTGAAAGTCCCCGCATGGTTGGGGGTGAGGTAGACACCGTTCAAGAGGTCTCCGGTGATCTCGCCATCAGACCAGGAAGAGAGCACGAGATTTGCGAGCCAATAGTTCTCTTGCCCATTGTAGTCGCTAGCTCCGCCGAAGGTGATCGTGGTACCGATAAGGTCTTCTGTTTCGCCGGACGCAGTGTAAAACTCGTTATTGCTGCTTCCCCCGTCAAACTTGACATTAAACATGCCCCAGGGAAGATCCTCTTCTTCTTGCTCGTAATACAAAGTATCAACATGCCCACTGCCCTTGACATAACTCCCATCATCGAAGCTCCCGCTCATCCCCGCAGCCAGGGATGTGCTACCCAGGCTCAGGCCGGAAAAAGATCCTTTGACGTCTCGACTCAAGGTGCCCTGGGCAGTCCACATCTCAAGTTGGGGGTAAAAAAGCCCCGAAATACTATTGTCTACCAGGAAACCAGCCCGGCCTTCAGCGTCTTTGTATATGGCAAATGCAACGCCGTCCATGATCCCGTACTCTGAGCCGGCCGGTTTCCAAAAGCCCCCGGTAAAACCAGAGAATTCCCCCTGTGAGCCGGCTGAGCCTTCGCCGCCTATGGAAGAATTCCACAGGTATTTGCCTCCGGGCCCCCAATCGCTGTATTTGCCCATGGCAAAGAAGCTGCCGGAGGCACTATCCCAGGGAGCCGCAAGGCCACCAATAAGGCCCCAGTCGTCCCCACCACCGGTCATATCCCCGGAGTCATTGTAATAGAAGGTACCACCTGGATTGCCCCAATTCCCTTTGAATTCCAAGGGGTCCAGTGTCAGCGTTCCTGAGCCGGCACTCTCATAGTCCATGTCAACCATAAGATCATCTGAGGTCGGCAGTTGATAGACACCTCGGTTCCATAAATAGATCGTGCCCAAAGATGCGGAATCAAGGTAGGTCATGGTTCCGCTCACGTCCAGGTGACCGGCCAGGTCGTCAGTTCCAGAGATCGACCCAAGGATATAATAGGTGTCGTCCGAGGACGTGGTTCCATCTTCGCCGTAGATACCATTCCAGGAGGGTATTTCCTGCTCGTTGGAGTATGAGCCATTCCAAGTGTTGGATCCCCAAACGCCGAGCATTTTCCCGGATGTGGTATAGATGGCCTTGGAGTCAATATCGGCATCAAAATAACCGGGCCCAAAATTACCACCCGCGTTGATGCTGCCGAGGATCGGTAGGGTATTTTCGTCAAGGTTGAATAGACTGGCCGATAGTGCCTCAGACAAGGTCTCTCCAGCCTCAAGGCTGAATTCAACCCGCCCTAGGATGTCACTCCTGTATGCCGGGCCTGAGAGGCTCATTGTTCCTGTTCCTTGGTCGAGTCCCCCTGAAAACGAACCGTAAAGGTACCCCACTCCTCCTTCCGGTGAAAGGTATATTTGACTGAATGTGGATCGACAGGAGCCGATTGCGGAGGCCATGAACCCTTCAAAGGCACTGCCGTCATCCATGGTGCCGCTGACAGTCCCCATATAAGCCCCGGAAGGGCTCCCGGAAAAGAGCCCAAATAGTTTTGCCTGGCCTTCCCCTGCGTAAGTTGCTGGAAAGGCAGGATCGTTCTTAATGGATCCTGAGAGGGAGCCTTCATCCAGGAAGCCCACTGTGACCACGCCAGTGAACCTGGTTTGATCTTCCTCCTCCTGTGGGATTTCCGGGGGGATCTCCGGTGTCAAGTTTTCCGAAGCCGTAACTCCTTGTACGAGATCTGTCCCTCCAGACGGCCTTTCCGGCTCACCAAGTTCGGGTTCGGTAGTGCCCATGCTCTCAAACTTGGTCCCGGGCTCTGAGACGTCTTCCTCCCCCCCCTCCAGTTGAGGCTCTTCCTGCGAAGGCTCCTGGACAGCTTCCGTTTCTCCTTCAGATTCCTCTTGCTCAGCCTCTTTTTCCGGGGCGGTGTCTTGGAGATGTTCCTGGAGGTCCAGGCTGCTGGCAGGTCGTAGGATGGGGGGCTGATCCGGAGTTATGACCAGCATCGCCTGGCCCGCCTCGATCTCCATCACCACATCCGGCCTGTTGGCACTATAACCGTAACCTTTTCCTTCCTTGAAGGCAGCACCGCTGACGCCCTTTTGATACCAGGTGAAAAAGTCTGTGCCCCTTACTCCACAAACGGCCGTCGGTGTGCGGACTTCATAGCGGTTCTTTGACTTTCGTCCGAAGACAGCGCCGGCTCTCTTTTTTACGATACTCTGGATTTTACCCCTGAACAGGTTGAGGATACCATCGGTCTTTTCCTTATCCACCATATAGGAAGTAATTTCGACCCGGGTGTTTTCTGCCAGCCTGAGGACGCTCCCGTCCACAAAGGTCACTTCTGCCCTGGATTTGCTCTTGGCCCTTATGATGTCGCCCACCTGGATCTCATCGCCAAGGTGGGCAGGCCTTGCGCGCTCTCCAGGGCTGGTGATATCCACCCTGCCCTTCACATAGGTAAAGGTGCCTACGGCCGAGGCCTGGGCCTTGACGGGAAAAAGGGCGGCCAGGGCGCAAGCTGCCAAAAGACCCCTAAACCATCTCGTTTTTTTCATGTTCACCCCCCACAACGCCCCACGGAAACGAGGCAGAAACTAGGGTTGAGACCATGTATTGCTGCAGGCAGATCCATACAGCACCTTACCGCCTAAATTCATTTGGAAACCTTCCAGGATTCAAAATCTGTATTCTATACCTGCCGCGTACACTTCTCGCTCGTAGTCATAGATGCCGATGTTAGAGTCGGAACGGGATGGAGAGAATTGCACCACGAGGCTCGTGTTCTTCCGGAAATCCCATGTAATACCGAGGGAGCCTCGATACATTTTGTCTTTTCGGGTCACACCGAATACGGTGTGGGTGTGCCTGTAGTCCTGGATATAGGCCTCTCCGCTTGCCTGGAATTGGAGTGTGGGAATCAAGGGGACCATCAAGTTAGCAGAGAACCTATGACCTTCATTTTCCCAGTTTATCCCGTCGGTTCGGTCTTCTGTATACTCATACCTCAGGTTGAAAAGGGCTCCTTTCATGAAGGACCAGATCCAGCTTGCATAGACAGACAGACCATCTGAGTCTCTGTCTTCCGCTTCCATGAGTGGGGGCTCATGATACTCCTGAAAGACATAACCTGAAAATAATTCCAGGACGCTGTTGTGGCTCAAGAGAACACGAAATAGGGGGCCAATGCTTAGATATTGCAGGTACTTTTTGTAGCTGGGCCGACGCACAAGGGAATGGTTGTAGTTTACGGCCAGGTTCAGGGCGTACCTGCCGAAATTATATCCCGGTGCCAGATAAAGACCGTTGCTGACTGTATCATGGGAAGTGGAGTTCTTCCTGTGGAACTTGCCATAGTAAGCATACTGGGCGTTGAAGAGCCAGGGACTCTCGAGAAGAGGCACATAGTCGATCCGGAACGTGGTAGTTGCCAAGGAAGACTGCTGATCCGTGGGTTCAGAGACCAGAGATGCGTCAAGGGGTTGCAGGAGCATGTTCGTGTCGTACTGGCCGAACAGGCCCAAGGTCATCCTTACGGGCCTTTCAAGGAATATCCTCTCTTGGACAAGATCCCGGTAACGGCGGGCATAGTCCGCAAGGCCTGTCTTGGGGTCCCGCTGCACGGCTGCCTGGAAACGTTCCTTTGCCTTTTCGAGCTTCCTTTCTGCCACATAGCACAGGGCGATCTGGAATTCCGCTGCCTGGGAAAGAGCTGGGTCCAGGATCATGGACCGTTGAAAGGAGTCAATGGCGTCTTGATTCTTGCCCTCTTTCTTGAGTACAAGACCCCTGAGGAAGGCCATCTTGGCTGGGTAGATTCCTTCTGTTTCTGCCACCTGGATCCATTGCCTTGCCACCTCCAGCTCGTTCAACAGAATGGCCACGTCTACAAGCTCTACGACCGCCTCCTTGATCCTGGGGCGAAGGGTGACAGCGTCCTCCAAGTTTTTTAAGGCCCTTGGGTAGTCTATGATCTGTTTGTAGGCCAGGCCCAAGAAAAAGGCTGCCGCAGAGGATCGGGGCTCCTGCATTCGCGCCTTAACGAGGAGTTCCACGGCCTCTTCATAGTTTTCCTCTTTGTATTGCCTGATTCCCTCCTGGAGGTAGGAAGTGCCACCAAGTGCAACAGGGCGGTAAACAAGGAGGAGAAGCATCAGGATAACCCCAGTTGCCGTCAGTACACGCATCTTCAGCTCATTTTCTTAAGTCAAAAGGTTAGAAGAAGGCACCAAAGCAGCAGCTCGCACAACAATAGTCCGGGCCGAGAACGATTCTCCCTGGGGAAACGAGGATGAGCCGCTCCTCAACCAAGGCCAGGCAAAATTCGCACACAATGGACGAATTAAGCACCGCAATATCACAGATGCGTCAGGAAATATTCAATTCATCTTATATGGCAACAGACAGAATAATGCAACAAAGTTTCTTTGTCTATATCATTTTTGATGACTTCAAGAAGCCTTGCTTACTTTGGTTAAAGATAAAGTAATATAGAAAAATGTGCCAAGCTAAACAAAAATGGATGTTATGGAAAATGTCTCATGCCTCCTCAAAATTGCCTGGCCAGGGCATCCTATCTCAAGTTCCCCACCATTTGGAGGGCGTAGACAGCTTCTTCAATGCCTGCCTTTTCATCTCCATTTATGTCTATTCCTCTTGGGATGCAGGAAGGGCATAGATCGGGGCCCAGGCCGGAGGCCGCCTGGAGGGCGAGGATGGCATCTTCGAGCTCCAACTCACCGTTGCAGGAAAGGTCTCCCTTCAGCGGGTCAACGATGCAGAGGGCCCAGAGGGCGTTGGCCCTTCCGGCCGTGAGCACTTTGCCCTCCAGGCCCGGGATCCTGTCAACGGAGTTGAGGATTGCAGATTTGACCTCCTGGTAACCGAGGTCCGGATACTTGGAAAGGATGAGCCCCGCAATACCAGTCACAAAGGGAGCTGCGATGGACGTCCCGCTGCTGGTGTCAAAGGAGGACGGGTCCTTTGCCTGTTTGTTTACCAGGGTTACCATAATAGGTAGACCAAGGGACTTGAGATCTTCTCCGTCTGCCTGGGATATGGAAACGGCCGGGATCCATTCCCCGGGCCCGCCGAGGGTGCCCAGGAAGATCCCGGGCTCGTTGTTGTAGATAATGGCTCCGACGGCTCCGGCTGCCTGTGCATTGGAAACCTTGGCAGCAAATGTGATCTCTCCCCTCTCTATCAGTGCGATGTAATTCCCGGTGTTGGCCGCAGGAAAAGAGCCCTCAAGGCCCCTGCCACAGTCCACGGCAGGGGCGGAAATGCCCTTTTCATCAGTGGTCCCGGAATAGGCCAGTGCCTCGGCCGGGTAAGTCTGCCCATTGCTTAGGACGGATGCCTCAGTATAACTGCCTCCTGGGCGGGTGGATTCGATGTCAACCCCCGGTGCCAGGAGGTCCACGCTTGTCTTTCCGTAGTTGGAAAAAGAGGCGAGATTGTCCTCGAAATCGCTTGCGGCAACGGAGATGATATTGTCCAGGTCGTAACTTGAGGGGTAGTTGGGGTTCGCGTCGGTATCGACCCCGTCATTTCCGGCAGCGGAGGCGACCAGGATCCCTGCGTCCCTGACAGCGCGGAAAGCCTCGTATTCGCTCTGCTCAAAGGCCTCGCCCCCGAAACTGCAGTTGATGATGCGGGCCCCCTTGTCCAGGGCATACTGAAGGGCTTCCATGATCGCCCAGCTCTCCATGTATTCACCGTTGTCCGCCTGGACCTTGAGGGGCATCATCCTGACATCCCATGCGGTCCCGGCGATACCGATGCCATTGTTCCCCCTTGCTCCAATAACGCCGGCTACATGGGTGCCGTGGCCATTGACGTCCATGGGGTCGTTGTCCTCATCGGAGGGGTCGTTTTCGTCGGCCCCTGAGAAGTCCCAGCCGTTGATATCGTCAATGAAGTCATTCCGGTCGTCATCCACTCCGGGTGAGCCATTGAGCTCTTGCTGGTTGAGCCAGATGTTCTTTTCCAGGTCAGGGTGAAGGTAATCTACCCCCGTATCGATGACGGCTATAATGACGGTGGGCGCTCCCCTGGTTATGTCCCAGGCACGGGCCGCCCTGATTTTTGTGAGCCCCCACTGCTGGGGAAAGGAGGGATCGTCGGGCGTGATATGAGGGTATCTGAGGGCATGCCTCTCGGCGATTTCAACCAGGCCGGAGGCCATGTACCGTTGAATGGCCTCCTTTTCGGAAAGGCCCTTTTTCAACTTCACTCTCTGGAGCCTCAGGCGGGGTATTTCCCCTATGACTTCGCTTCCCATGGAACTGTGGAGACCTGCAATCTGCTCCCTCGGCACCTCCTCCTTGAAACGGACCAGGAGCTCACCGGGTTTGTAGAGCAACCTGCCCTTACGGTCGTAAATTTCCTCGGCGTTATTCGCGGTGAGTTTCTCTTGTCCATTGGCAATCCGGCCACTCTCCCGGCCGGGGCCCCCATCCAGTGCCCGGGATTGTGCGGGGTCCTCCATGGCCCCTTTCATCTGAGGAAATGCCCCGGCGCGGATTATCCTGTATGCATTTTTGTGGGGGTCATATTCAAAGACCAGCGCAGTGCTCTCGCAAAGTTTCTTGATGGCTTCTTCGAGGGGTTTGCGCTCAAATTTGACAGTGACCGTGCCTTCAACACCCCTATCAATGGTGATCTCAACATGGGCCTTTCGGGCAATTTCGGTGAGCAGGGCAGGGAGTTCGGCCTCCCTGACGTCCAGAGACACAAGGCCATTTTTGATCTCAATCCGGGCATCTCCCGCCAAGGGAGCCGTCTCCGCGAGAACAATGGGAGAGGCCACGATGAGCAACAGGAAAGCGAGTGAGAAACCTGCCTCTCTGAGGGAGGACACCTTTTCTTTCTTCTCTGATTGGATCATAGAATTAATTTAATAGAGATCATGGGATAAGTCAATGAAATTATTCGTACATTTCATGATGTAAACAAGCGAGAAAGAAGTCATCCAACGACAGGGACGTCGTCTACAATGATTATGAACGACACAGAGGTCGTCTACAATGATTCCGTTACTCAATTGAGTATGACGAACTCGGCCGACGGAGAGATCAGCCTTTATGAGGCCATGCTCCTGGCAAGTGGCGATTTGGGCCGCCCTGTGGAACGTCATCTTCCGTGTGAGAGCGTTTCTTCCGGAGAACCGGGTTATTGCGGTTGTCCCCAGCAGCGTGAGGAGGACTTTGGGAATTTCTACGATAGTGACGGAAATCCGACCCCAGGAGGGCCCCTGTTCAGAGATTTCATTACTGTCCAGGCCCGTTTGTCCGGCGGCACCATGGCAGTTGGCGGATACGGGATTCTGATCGAGAACGGCGCCAATTCAAACCTCTTGGGACCGAGACAAGTATACCAAAATGCCAAAGGAGGTATTCGACTGGACGGCCCTGGGACCGAAAACAATGTGATCGGCAAGCATTACAAGAGCGCGCCTTTTCTAACGAATCCCGTTTTGCCTTCACTTGTCTACGAAAATGGTGCCGGGAACAACCCAAACCGACACGGTGTCCACATCAGCAACGGTGCCAGCCGCAATACCATCGAATTGATGAATGTCGCTGGAAACCAGGGGGATGGGGTTTTCATTGAAGGCCCTGAAACCACCTTTAACCGCTGCAGCGGGGTCTGGACAGGGTTTATCTATTTCTTTAAGGATGCGGCAGAACCCACCGCCATGCCCAACAGTGGGAACAGCGTTCATATCGCCAGCGGGGCCCCTTGGAACATGATTGGTGGTTATTCCATCGTTCGAAACAATCTTTCCAACGATGCATTGAACGGCGTTCTGATTGAGGGAGTGGATACCAGCAACAATATAGTTCGAGATACCGACATCGGGCGCACGCCAATGGTCAACATAATAGATCCGGAATCAGGTCGAACATATGAGCGGCAACATTATTACCAACAATACTCGTAACGGCATTGCCATCACAGGGGCTGAAAGCACCGACAACAAAATCCAGGGCAACCTTATCGGCACGAACAGGAAAGGCGAGGAGCTTGGGAACGGGACCGCGGGTATCGACATTTCCAGCGGAGCGTCGTAGTCTCAAAAGCGGTCTGGCCGCGTGCGTTCTTTTGCGGCTTGCATTGTCGCTCAACCGAGTTTATGATTTTTCCATGCAGGCGTGGAAACGTCATAAGGCCTTGTTCTGGATGTCCGTGGCTTTTGTCGTTGTGCTCACGGCATTCCTTTCCTACCAGCATCGTCTATCAAGGGGACGAGAGGCGGTCCCCATGCCTCCTCTCTCCGGAAAACCGGAACCTCGAATGAAAATTCGGGGCTTTCGCTTCGACGGCCATTACAAGGGAGAGAAAGTCCTCCGCATCAAGGGTGACACGTTCGTGATTGAGAAAAAGAAGGTCGGCTTTTTTCGGCTTGGGATGATGAGTGTGGCAAGGATAAGGAATGCCGAAGTGGACATATATGGGGCCTCGAGTACACCGGAACGAAAGGAAACAAGAAAAGAGCCAGGGATAAAATCTTCTCCGTCAGCACCTTCTGTATCCAAAAGTCCATCATTCGGAAATGTCTTCCACAGGGATGCCCTGCCTCCAGTTCCCATACGAGGAGTGTATTCCTTTGTTATGGAGCCTGTTACAATCAAACTTCATGTGGACAGAAAAATGGTCACGTGGATCTCAGCAGGGTCGGCCAGCATCCGCTTGAAAAGCAGGGACATTCTCTTTAAGGGCAATGTCAGGGCGAGATCAGGGGAGAGAGCCCTGGAAACCGAACAATTGAGCTTCTTGCCCAATGATGGGGTCCTCAAGTGCCCCAATCAATATATATTACAGACGAGCACAAAGAGATTTGAAGGCACATTCCTCATTGCCGATATCTTCTTGAATGTTTTGGGCCTTCAGGAGAGAAGGAGCAGGTCACTCCTTTATTGACAAGAGCAATTACGCAAAAGGCCTAGATTGAGGGATAGGCTCACCGATTATCCTGATGTTTGTCATCTCCAGGGTACCACCAAAAGTCGTTGTTTTCCACAGGGTCATAGATTCTCCATTTCCCCCCCTGATAAACTACAGAGGAGACTTTCTGCTCGTCTTTGCCTTCGTGAATCAGGCGATCCACGGTCATCATCCAACCCACAAAAAATCCGTGTTTCTTAAAGGCCTCGATGCTATAAGAGGAGCAGGACGGATAGCTGGGACATGAGCTGCCGTCTACCGGGGAGATATGATCCCTGTAAAATGAGGCAATCGCCGCAGCGAAATTGGGGCCTGATCTTTTCGGGGCTGAGTCGCCGGCTTGAGTCGCCGGAGTATCTTCTGAAGCAATGGCCCGGGCGTGATATGAGAAAGGGCCCCCATAAGGCAGCCAAAAAAGGGCAGCAACCCCAAATACAAGAAAGAAGATGCTGGCTGATCTTCTGGCATTCATCCTTGATTCTTCCTTTCATAGGAGCGGGAGGCGTTCAGCTAATGGTAAGAAAAGGGATCTCCCCTGTCAAGCCAGGAGTCGGGTGCCCGGTTGACATCCCCTTTCACAATTGATACTAACAGGGCTGTTCAGGTAGGGCTCAATGGGAGACCTACCTTTAGTTTTTGGGTATATATTCTCCGGATAGGTCTAGGGAACGGTGTTGGGGTGACATGAACGAGGGAAGGATCATAGAATATATCGAGCAAGGGAATATCATCTGTGCCCTCTGTCTCCAGGACAAGGGCAACAGGCTCCACCTCCTGACCCTTCAGAACAGGGAGGTGAATCTCTCGGCAAAACGGGCCTTGCTCGTCTCCACCTCTTACGTGAACGTTGAGAAGTCCAGAGTGGAACTCTTGAGGACGTTGAAGGAAAGAGAAGAATCAAGGAAAGGTCTCCTACAAAGGATTGACGTTGAGGAATTATGGGAGTTGGTAAGGGAAGAAGAGGAGGCCTTTGATCCCAAGTATCTGGCACAACTCTGCTTCGGAGAAGAGATTACCGATGATCATGTCTCTGCCCTTGTGAGGGCCCTGTTCTATGACAAACTCCGCTTCAAGATGAAAGATGGCCGTTTTTCCCCCCACTCCGAGGAAAAGGTCGAACAGATAATAAGAGAGAGGGAAGAGGAGGCCGTAAGGGAGCAGAAACTGAAGCAGGGAAGCCAATGGATCAAGGGAATCCTCCAGGGAAAAGGCGAACCGGATCATCCCTGCAGGGAGGAGATCATTTCTCTGTTGGTCGATCTGGCGCTCCACAAAGAAGATGCCCCCGGCTATGTCTTCGGAAAAGATCTCTTGGCGAGGTCAGGTATCCATGACATGGATGAGATCAGGGGTTTTCTTGTCAAGATCGGGGTGTGGGAAGAGGATGAAAACCTGGATCTCCTGCGACTGAAGATCCCCACCGCTTTCACCGAAAGGGAGTTCCTTGAGGCAGAGAAACTCTCCGGGGTCGGGATGGATGAAATTGGGAGAGAGGACTTGCGCTCCCTACATACGATAACAGTAGACGGCCCTGACACCATGGATTTCGATGATGCCCTCAGCCTGGAGAGGGATGGTGACCAGATCCTGCTGGGTGTGCATATTGCAGATGTCGCGGCCGTGATTTCCGAGGACAATATCCTTTCCAAGGAGGCCTCCCAGAGGGCATCTTCCCTGTATCTCCCACGCCAGCAGATACCCATGATTCCGCCCGGCCTCTCCCACGACAAATTGAGCCTGATAAGGGACCTTGATCGTCCCGCCATCTCCCTTCTTTGCAGGCTGGACAGGGAGGGAACCATCCTCGAGTACCGATTTGTCCCCAGCATTGTCAGGGTCAAGGAACAGTTGACCTACGGGCAGGTCAATGAAATCTATGCCCGGGACGAGCTCCTGGAGGAAATGGTGCGCTTGAGTCAGCTCTTCCGAGAGCAGAGGATCAAACAGGGGGCCCTCAACCTTTCTCTGCCCGAGGTTTCCGTAAGGGTGGGCCCGGATTCCTCCGTCTCCATAGAGCTTGTATCCCAGGAGACCCCGTCACGGATGATGGTCGCGGAGTTCATGATCCTCTACAACTGGCTGGTGGCACGGTTTTGCAAGGAAAAGGGTGTTCCGATCCTGTACAGGGCCCAAGAGGAACCGACCGAGAGGCTGCCGAAGGACGGCGTGGACTACATCGTCTACGTATTCCAGCAGCGCCGCAAGCTGCGCCCGTTGCTCATTGACACGGAGCCCAAGCCCCATGCAGGGCTGGGCCTCGATGTCTACACAAATGCCAGCTCTCCCATAAGGCGCTATCTTGACATTGTCATTCAGAGACAATTGAAGAACCTGCTGTTGACCGCAGCACCCCTGTACAACAAGGAGAAGCTTGAAGAGATGAGGGTGAGGGTGGAGCCTCTCTTGAGAGAGCTGGCCAGGATCAAGAGGAACCGCACCCGATACTGGATCTATAAGTATCTTATGGGTCACGTGGGCGAGAGATACGAGGCCTTCGTCCTGGACGTTTTGAAGAGTAAGTACAGGATCATATTGAAGGATTTTCTTATTGTCGTCGAGATGAAGCGTGAAAGAGGTCAGGACCTCTCGAGCGGTCAAAGGATCTACGCGGTCATAAAGAGGGCGGACCCATGGAAGGACGAACTGGTGGTCGAATACGGCGGCGGATGAACAGGATGACTGTGCAAAAGGCCAATGATCCGCTTTTTCTGCCATTCCCGCGAAAGCCTAAAGCCAGTCATCTCAGGCGAGACGCGGGGCCTTTCAGGAGACCTTCAATGTTGACGAGATCGCAAAAAGTCTCAAAACCGTCATGCTGGTGATCCAGCATCCAGAAGCCTTTGAAATTACTGGATTCCTGCTTTCGCAGGAATGACAGAAATGAGTACTTTCTGACTTTTTGCGAAGCCATCAATGTTAGTTGAGGAGAAAATACACCCTACCCAGGGAGAGGCTTCCCTTCTTGACCACGGCCTGGTTGAGGTTGGATCGTGAATTGTGATAAAGATCGCTGAGCCTCCTTACCTCGCCGGGTCTCCACTTGTGGCCATTGATGCTCACGTGGATTCCGTCAGCGCCTCCCCGGAGATTTGTCCGGATTTCCTCCAGGCAGACCGTGTCTTTCCGGGAAAGGTGGAGCTTGTCCTCCGGGCTCACAAAGAGGCGGTGCCGGTCATTGACCTTCAAGACCATGAAGTCGAGGCGGGGTCTGGAAAGCTTCAGCCTCATCCTTCCGATGACCTTGCCCTGCCTGGTCACGAGAACTCTGTAAGATTCACCCCTCTTCTTGAGGGAGTATCTTTTTATGAGATCTCTTCCCGTATCGATGACATAACCCCTGTCTTCCCCCGTGTTGCGGCCTCTTTCTCCCACGAATCCTTTGAAGTTGACCTTGACCCCGGATGAAGGGGGCAGGAGGGGCAGGACATCGAGGATCTTGAGTTTCTCGCCTTTCACCAGGTGGAGGGTTTCACCGTTGGCCACAAGGATCTTTGTCCCCCTGGTTTCCACGATAAAACCGCTTATCCTGTCGGGAACGGGCGATCTCCTCATGGAGAGCCTGGTCCTCTTGGTGATCTTGATGGGGATTTCGGCGAACTTGATATTGTCCTTCCTCACGATCAGGGAGGTATCCCTGAAGATGGAAAAGTCCTTCCGGTAGTCGTTGAGGCTCCCATACCCGAGGATATCAAGGCTCAGCCCCCTCTCGTAGTTGGCCTCGATATGGCTTACATGGATCCGGTCACCCGCCTCGAGGCGTATGGCCTGTCTTTCCTTGATGACTACGGGAATCTGGCCGTTGATGGAAAGGACGAGGTATTTTAGCTTGGGCGGATCCAGGATGAGACCCGGAGACTCGGGCACGATACCGAAGTGTCTCATAAAGGTGTTTATCACGAGGTTGTGGTAGCGAACCTTGAGATCGATGGTAGGCAAGAACTTGGAGGTCTCCACGCCGAACGCGGGGATGTTGTGTCTCACAAGGGCATAGAAGGTGGCTGATTTCCTTTGCTCCCGGTGCGGGCTGTCATTATGAAAGGTCCTGGTGTTCATAAAATGGAACTTGTAAAGTTCGTTTTGTATATGGAGGTTGACCTCCTCAATGACCCCTCGCGCCATATCCCCGAGGCGCAGGGTCTTGTCGGTGCCGGGAACCCTGTAAACGTCACAATCTGCTATGATGGACTGACCGAACCGCATGGGGTTCCGCCACTTGTTGATGTACCTGGGATGGTAGTAGCCGGCACCATCGTGGAGGTTCAAGAGGTAGTCGCTCTCGCTGATCAGTTTCTTGAGTATATTGACGATCCTGTCTTCCATGCTCTTTGTGTTGTCTTCGTGGGTGAATTTTCTGTTCATATCACCCCGGTGGCCCCTCTTGTTCAATATGATGGAATAAAAGTTGGCGCGGGGTACGACAACAAGATTTCCCCTCTCAAGGCGCATGTCTGCGTAGAGATCTGCCGACAGGAATCCTCCGGGCTCATTGCCCTGAATACCTCCGATAAGCATAAGGGTCTTGCCCGGATGCTTTCCCCTGATCTTGTATACATTGAGCTCGTAGGCAGTATTGGGGAAGTAGACGATATGTTCCTTTTGGGCCCGCGCCCCCGGGGGCATCAGGATCCCGAACAGGGCGATGGTGAAGAATATGCGGCCACTAAGCCTGGCTACGGCCCTAGGATCCATTCCCGACCTCGTACTCCCTTTCCAGGAGAAGATTGCCGGACTGCCCGTAGACCATAACCTTGATAGCAGCAGGGGGTTCGCCTTCCGGGTCCAGGTCAATGGTTCCCTGTATGGGCTTGAATCTCTGGATGAGAAAGAGCTGCCCCCGACGGAAGGAAAGGGGGACCCCGTTTTCCAGGTCTTCCCTCGGGAAGGTCCACTTGGTGGGAAAAGCCCCGTCCTTGGCCTGTGCCATGATATGGATGTATCCACCCACGGGGTTTTCACCCTCCTGGAGGTTTACTACCCTGAAATTGACGATCATACGAGCCCCTTCCTTCTGAATGACCATGTCTTTGATGTCGACCAGGTCAGACACGGTCCTCTGAATCGCACTGATGTTTTCAGGGGCTTTGCCTTGACTACTTCTTGCCGGTTCCGGTTCCTTTCCCTCCTTTTCTTCGAGGTTGTGGATATAGTCTTCCAGGATGGCAACCCTCTGATAGGTCTTTTGCAAGACCCTCTTGTCCCTGATCAGTTCCTCTTGGAGTCGCCGGATTTCCTTTGAAAGGATGCTGTTGGAATGTCTGAGGGAGAAATACCTGTTCGCCACGTAGATGGTCCAGGGGATATACAGGACGAGGAATATGATGGCTAGATAGACGAGGGGCGGGGATATCTTGAAGGATCTCACCCTTCCGACGCTCCCCACTATCAGGACGGTCAGTCGTTTCCCGCCCCCGGAAGGCCCGGCAGGCGACGCATCTACCTTGTCACTCGTTGCCATTCTTCTCTGGTGATCTTCCATCGGTCCCCTCTCTTGATCAGGGAGATCTTCTTGAGGCCGTAGTCCTTGTAGGTGTCTGCTTCGTAAATCTGCTTGAAGCTCGCCAATGCCTTCTGCTCTGACACCTTGACCACCCTGAGATCTCTGATGCTGACCCGAATACGGCGATATTTGTGATTGAGTTTCCCTTTATAGCCTTTCCATGCCTCGATGTCCATCTTTCCGGATCGGAATGTCTTGTCATAATGGGAGAGGTATGCCGTGAGGTCCTTACTCTCCCACGCCTCTTTCCAGGAGGTGATAAACTCCTTGACCTCTGCCGGATCAAAGGACCTCTTCCACCGGAGCGCGGCTCGTTTCAAGGGAAGGGGCCTGAAGTCTTCACTGACGATCTTCCACTCCAGGCTATTCCTTTGGAAATAGAGCTTCTTCCTCCCGTAGCTCTTGAAAGTCCCGCCGGAGTAATACTGGTCAAAGGAGGCGACCACGATCCCGTCATTTCTCAGGATCCACAGATTGTCTATTGCCACCGAAATCCGAGCGTACTTCCTGGCAACCCGTTCCTTGTATTCCTTCCATTGATACCAGCCCTTCCAGCCAGAATGGAAGGATCTGCTATAGTGGGACATGTAACCCCTGATATCTTTTTCCTCCCAGTCCTGTCTCCAACGTGTGATCAGCCGCTCAAAAAACTCGGCCTCCTCTTTGAGGGTCCTGAGGTCCACCATCCTGAGCTTCGGGCTGATGACAATGGGAGTCTCGTGGAGGGTGATGAATCTGGCGAGATCCTCTATATCCCGGTTGTTCAAGGCGATACAGCCATTGGTGTCCCTGGGTTTTAAGGGCTTGTTGAGGCCGTGAAACCATATGCCGTACCCGTTCTTACCATCCTTCTTGTCAACGGGGTTGGGATAATCAATGGGGAAGGCCATCACCCCATAACGGGGCGCAAGGAAACGGTCCGTGATATGCTCCGTGAAGAAGTAGATGCCCTCGGGGGTCTTCTTGTCGTTCAGCCTGGTCTTGGGGCCGTCGTTTTCGCCCGTCGAGGCCCTGTAGACCCTGAAGGGCCTGTGGGGATCGGCTTTTCGATACAAGAAGACCCTTTGGGTGGACTTGTCTACCAGGACAGCGTACTCCGGACCCTTTTCGGGCCACTTCAAAAAGGCTGCGGGGACCAGCGTCGGGGGAGCAGCGGAAGGTTTGCTCCCGCGGGCAAAATCGGCCGGGATGAGGCACGCAAGAGACAAGACAATGAGGATGCGGCAAAAAGACAGTCCCACAGCATGGACTAGGCGATTTCCCTGTCGTCTCATTTCTGCTCTGACTCCTTCAACAAAAGAATTTGTTGCGGCCCTGTGCCACGTGCACAAACAAGGGCCGCACCCCCAAGCGTATCACCCTCCCTCAAAGACCCTCCGGAATATTTCATCGACGTGTTTGGTATGGTAATCCAGGCTAAAGATCTCTTCCAGGTCCTTCTCGGAGAGATGCTGCCTGATCTCTTCGTCCTCCATCAAGAGTGCCTTGAACTCTCTGCCCGTTTCCCAGACCTTCAGGGCGTTCCTCTGTACCATGTCATAGGCAACCTGCCGCTTCAAACCTGCTGCCGCGAGCCGGATAAGGACCTGTTGCGAATAGATGAGGCCCTTGAGGCTGTTCAGGTTCCGGAGCATGCGATCGGGATGCACCACGAGGTTCTGGAGGATTCCCGAGAGACGATGGAGCATAAAGTCCGTGAGGATCGTGCTGTCAGGGCCTATTATCCTCTCTACGGATGAGTGACTGATGTCCCTTTCGTGCCAGAGCGCCATGTTTTCAAGGGCTGCCAGGGAGTTGGCCCGCACCATCCTCGCAAGGCCGGAGATGTTTTCCGAGCCTATGGGGTTCTTCTTATGGGGCATTGCAGAAGAGCCTTTCTGGCCCTTCTCAAAGGGTTCCTCGGCCTCAAGGACCTCTGTCCTCTGCAGGTGCCTGATTTCTACTGCGATCTTTTCCAGGGTCCCCGCAAGGATGGCAAGGGACGAGAAGTATTGGGCGTGGCGGTCCCTCTGGAGGATCTGGGTGGATATCTCTGCAGGTTTCAACCCGAGCCGTTCGCACACGTAGGCCTCTATACGCGGCGATACGTTGGCAAAGGTCCCCACCGCCCCCGAGAGCTTACCATAGCTGATCACATCCAGGGCCTCTTCCAGCCTCCTCAGATTCCTCTCCATTTCGGCATACCAGACCGCCACCTTGAGGCCAAACGTGATGGGCTCCGCATGGATACCATGGGAGCGGCCTATCATCACGGTGGTCTTGTGCTCGAAGGCCTTTTCCTTGAGCGCTTCCATCAGGCCCTTTGCGTCCTGGATGATCAACTCCATCGCCTCCTTGAGCAGCAGGGCAAGGCTGGTATCCAGGATGTCCGAGGAGGTTAGCCCCATATGTATGTAGCGGGAGTCGGGTCCGACGTATTCTGCCACATTGGCAAGGAAGGCGATCACGTCATGCCTGGTCTCCTTTTCGATCTCCAGGATGCGCTCAACAGAGAAGCGTGCCTTTTCCTTTATGTTTCTCAGGGCCGCCTCGGGGATGAGTCCTTCTTTGGCCATGGCTTCGCAGGCCGTGATCTCCACCTGAAGCCACTTGGCGAAACGGTTCTCCTCTTCCCAGATGCGGCCCATTTCAGGCCGGGTGTAACGGCTTATCATGAGGGCTCCTTCAGCCTTTCCATCACACAGGTTGAATCATGGGTTTCGGTTGCTATCGGTTTCCAAGGGCTTGCCTAGTAGATCGCAATGATCTAAAAGATAAAAAATTATATATAATTTATTTACAATTATACAAATCGAATATCAAAAATCAAGAAAAACTTGAGCAATTTGGTAACGATGTCACGATTTTAGGGCCTTTATGATGGCCTTCATGAAGGCCGGCAGGTCATCGGGTTTGCGACTGGTGATGAGATTTCCGTCCACCACCACTTCCTGGTCCACGTAATGGGCGCCCGCATGAACAAGGTCATCCTTGATGGCAAAAAAGCATGTGACCTTTCGTCCCTTCAGGATATCGGCTGAGGCCAGCATCCATCCTGCGTGGCATATGGCCGCCACAACTTTCCCCGCCTCAAAGAGTTGCCTGACGATTTCTACCATGGACGGGTGGCGTCTCATATGGTCCGGTGCGTAACCGCCGGGAATAACGACTCCGTCGAAGTCTCCGGCAGAGACCTTATCCGCTGAGACATCTACCTCGCAGGGCAATCCGGCCTTGCTCCTGTAAAGATCACTGCTGCCGGAACCCACGACCACCACCTCTGCACCCTCTTCCTTGAGCCTGTAATAGGGGTACCAGAATTCGAATTCGTTATACATTTCCTCGACCAGGATCATAACCTTCTTCCCGACAAGTTCCATGTTATCCTCCCTTCCTTGATAGAGAATGTCCCGTAAGGACTGTGTGGGCACAAAGAACCTTGACAGAATCTACCCATGAGTAGGTACCCTTCCAGACCAATCCCCGTTCCCTTCCTATTCAAGGGGACTGGAACGGGGTGAGGTATTGGCCCACAGAGTCGAAGGATCAAGGTTAATAGAGGAAAATTAACAAATTAGATTGGGGCTTACAAGCCAATAATACCCGAGCCGAACGTAGAACCTGCAGCCGGCCTGTCTCTTTGGGTGAGGAATGGGGTCGGATGGATCCAGAAAGGGCATCATCACCCCCGTTCGTCCATCACCGAGTTCTCTGAATCGCTTTTCAAACGGCTAAAATGTTACGTCAAATCTAATCTCGTTGAGGGTTACGGCAGGAGGCGATACAAACAGGGATTCACTCGCCTCTTGCGACGAAACGACGGATCATTTGGAAACATTGTATGAAACCGAATCTCTTAAGGACGAGACGCTATATTAAGATCTTCACAAACGATTACAAACTTTGGGGAAGAAAATAAACCTCTTTATTCAATCGGTAGAAAAGGAGCATAAAACGGATTGATTAGGCTGCTGGGTGTGATAGATGGGGAATTTTTCATCCAGCATCGCTTTGCTTAAGCAACGGAACTAATTTCTCCTCAACTTGTCGGTTTGAGGCGGAGCTTCGCTAGATATCTAGGGAAAATTCTTGTTGACAGGCAAGTAGTAACAGGATTAAAAGTTCAATATAGATGAGAACATAGTTCACATATGTGAACAAGAGGGGCAGTTATGGTCAAATCTGCCGAGAGAGTCCTTCAAATCTTGGAGGCCGTAAGGTCGAGCGGAGGGGGAAAGACCCATAGAGAGCTGGCTTCCAGCCTCAAAATACCAAAAAACAGCCTCTCATTACTTTTGTCCAACCTTTCCGATCGCGAGTATCTCTTCTTAAACAGTAAAAATAGGCGATATGTACTTGGTCCGCAAGTCCTGGCACTGGCCAGTGAGCATCTTTCAGGTCTTGATATTGTTCGCCTTGGCCAGCCCATCGTCAAGAAGATAACAAGAGCCATTGATGAATCTGCGGAGATTCCCATCAAAACTGGAGAGGAGATAATGGTTATCTCCAAGGAGGATCGTGCTAAGCCTCTTGCCAGGATGATACAGATTGGAGAATGTGCCCCGATGTATGCCACGGCTGGCGGGAAGGCTATTCTAGCTCACCTTCCCGAAGAAGAAGTTGATCGATATTCTTCTTCAGTCCAATTGAGGCCTATAACGAAGGCCACTATCACCGACAAAAAGCAGCCTTGGGCCGAGCTTAGATCAATCTGGTCAGGTTCCGTTGCCCGGTCAAATGAAGAACTTTGTGAAGGGGTTACGGCAGTGGCCACGACCAAGTGCCCTAGGAACACTTCGGCTTTGCAAAATCCTAACCGGACATTACTGACTTTCCATAGTGATGCCGCGTCGTCTGGTATCAAGATTAGGCATGCAAGGGGAGGAACGGCGTTTTTCTAAACACAAAATCGAAAAGGAGGGGATAGAAATGGGAAAGAGAAATTTGTTCCTAAAAGCAGGTGTCTGCGCTGGCATTTTGTTGTTTGTGCTGAGCCTCGGGAGCTATACCCGGGCCGCGCCCAAAACTGTAAAGATAAGCAGTGTTCTATCTTTGACCGGGAAAATGTCAGCCATGGGCATGCAAATCAAACCCTCGTATGAGATCTATGTAGATAAAGTTAATGCTGAGGGAGGTCTGTATGTCAAGAAATATGGGAAGAGAATACCCATAGAACTGAGGATCCTGGACGACGAATCAGACGGCCTGAAGACTCAAGCACAGTTAGAAGTGGCAAACTCCTGGGGGGCGGTGGCAAACCTGGGAGGGCTCGGCTGCGCTTCCTTCGAAATGGGTACACCCATTTGCATGAAGAATAAGATGACATGGATTGGCCCGGGTTGCGGGGGATGGATGCCTCATCAACTGGGCAATAGGTGGCTTTTTTCGATATTCATGAAGACGCCTTTTTTCTCGCCCATGGTCTTTGACATGATTCTCGAGCAACCTGGACCGAGGCCCAGAAAGGTTGCCATATTCGAGATCAACGAACTGGATGCGAGAGAGGCTGCCATGTATTGGCTGCAGGCGGCGAAGGTAAAAGGTTTCGACGTGGTGTTTCACAAAAGGTACCCCGCAGGGACCAAGGATTTCAGTGCTTTGATCACTGGGGCAAAGATGGCCGGGGCCGAGATACTGCTGGCCTATCCGCTCCCTCCCATGGGACCCGCCATCATCAAACAGATGAAGGAGCTCGATTTTAGCCCTAAACTCATCTACTGGGTGAGGGCTCCTGAGGGCGCGAGGTTCGGTCCGTCCCTCGGCAAACTCGCTGACTATGTGACCTTGCCTTGTGCATGGAGCCCCAAGCTGAAATTCCCCGGGAATGATTATTTGAATGCACAGTACGAGAAGAAGATGGGCAGGCCGTCAGACCTCATTGTGGGTTCAGCCTATACCGCCGCCCAGGTGCTTGGCGCAGCTATTGAGAGGGCAGGCACCCTGGACAGGACAGCCGTTCGTGACGCAGTCAGATCTACCGACATGATGACAGTCTGCGGGCCTATACGATTTACTGACCAGGGCTGGGCCAAAGATCGTGTACTCGTGGTCCTGCAGTGGATGGGGGGTCAGCAAAACATCGTCTATACCAATGAGTATGGTAAGAAATATCAAGACAAGATTCCATTATCGCCATTGAAGTGGCAACCAAAATGGTCTGAGAGATAAAGGAGAATTGTCAGAGGCCGCTCCCGGGCCATAGGGAGCGGCCATTATTTCTTTTCAGCAGGCTATATGATTATGCGTTTCCCTCGACCGATGGTCGGCATTAGCCGGCGGTCAGTTTGAAAAGACAAAACATGCTTGAAGTCAAAAACATCAATGTATGTCATGGAGATATCCAGGCACTTTGGGATGTTTCTCTCAGGGTTGAAGAAGGTGAGGTGGTGTCGCTCATTGGTGCCAACGGTGCGGGAAAGAGTACTATCGTTGAGACCATATCTGGCCTGCACACTCCTGCCTCAGGTAGCATTGTTTTTGACGGGGTACGCATGGAGAGGGAGCCGAGTCATAAGGTAGTAGAACTGGGGGTCTCTTTGATACCTGAAGAAAAGGGTATCTTCCCCGGTATGAGCGTCCTCGAGAACCTGGAATTGGGTTCTTTTACTCCCAAGAGCCGGAAAGTGCGAGACCAGACCTTCCAATTGGTTTACGAGCTATTTCCTGTCCTGAAATCTCGCAGAAAGCAGGCGGCCGGCACCCTGAGTGGTGGTGAGCAGCAAATGCTGGCCATAGGCCGTGCCCTAATGAGCAGGCCACGCTTGCTGATGTGCGACGAACCCTCGCTGGGTTTGGCACCACTCGTAGTTAAGAGCATTTTCGCTGTCCTCAAGGAGATAAACGATTCCGGGGTAAGCATCCTCCTGGTGGAACAAAATGTGAAAGCTGCCCTGTCTCTGGCAAAAGAGGTCTATATTATAGAGAATGGTCGCGTTGGGGGCCATGGGAATGCACAGGATCTCTTGGAAGACGAACGAGTCCGTAGCGCTTACCTCGGCACCTGAATTTCTTGCATAGGACGATGATAGCACAACTTCTTACTCAAACCCTGGTCAATGGTATCAACGTAGGCGCAATGTACGGACTGATTGCGGTGGGCCTTTCCCTGACATTCGGTGTGATGAAGATCCTAAATGTAGCCCACGGAGAATTCTTGATGCTGGGCGGGTACGTTGCGTTTTGGCTTTTCACCTTGATCGGGTTGGATCCGTTCCTTTCTCTACCCTTGGTGGGGATCGGCCTTTTTCTTCTTGGAGCGATCTGTTATAAGATCTTCTTCGCTAGCCTGGCCAGGTTTCATGAAGAGGCCAAGGTAAAAAACTCCTTGCTCGTCGCATTCGGGTTATTCCTCATAGTTCCTCAAGTAGCCAGGGCGCTCTGGACTTCAGACGAGAGGGCCATAACGCCCGCATATAGTGGTGAGTCTTTTGCAATTCTCGGTATAAGAATCGGTTATGTCCCAGCGGGGGGGCTGTTGGTGGCCGTGGTAGTCATTCTCGGGCTGCACCTTTTGCTTACCAAGACCTATTTTGGAAAATCCGTCAGGGCAACGACCGAGAACTGGAAGGCTGCAAAGCTGATGGGCATCAACGTGGAAAGGGCTTATCTCTTTACGTTTGCCCTGGGTACCGCCTTGGCAGGCCTGGCCGGAGTCTTGGTCGGCATGACACAAGCGGTCACACCGGACATAGGAATGCCCTGGACTCTGAAGGCTCTCATTGTTGTAGTACTGGCCGGGATAGGAAGTGTTGGCGGGGCATTTTTTGCAGGCCTTCTACTGGGGATAATTGAGGCGGTCAGCGCCGTTTTCATGGGCCCTTATACGGTTGTCCTCGGCCTAGTAATATTCCTGTTGATTTTGATGTTCAGGCCGCAAGGCCTTTTTGGAAAGGCATAGGGGGGTCTGATTTTGGCGATCACGCGTATTAGGACGGCAATTCCGACTCTAGTAGTGATCTGTCTTATAGCGCTGCCGGTTGTAGTGAAGCGAACCGATGTCCTAACGTGGCTCTTCCTGACCCTTCTGTATATTACCCTATCTCAAAGCTGGAATATCATCGGCGGATTTGCGGGACAGGTAAACCTGGGCCATGCCGCCTTTTTTGGGATAGGGGCTTTGACGACTCGGTATGTCTGGCTCCATTTTGGGTTACACTTCTCCTTGGCGCTTCTTGGTGGAGGGATAGCCGCGACACTCTTTGCTATCATTATAGGCCTTCCAGCCTTTAGGTTGAGGGGCATATATTTCGTAATAGGAACACTGGTCCTTGCCGAGATATTGAGGTTGGTCTTCTACACCGTGTTTCCCGAAGCAGATGTCATGCCCATGAAGCTCATAGGGACTTACAGCCTCCTCCCAAGGTATTACCTGAGTCTGATCCTTGCGGTGCTTACGGTAGCAGTGGTCTATTGGGTAAGCCGTTCACGGCTGGGAATGGGCCTCATGGCTGTTCGTGAAGACGAAGATGCAGCTGAGGCTTCTGGTGTCAATACCCAAAAGAATAAGCTCCTGGCCTTTTTGATCAGCACCTTTATGGCGGGCTTGGCCGGGGGGATCTATGCCTATTACGGGGTGGCCTTCAGGCCGGGTGGGCTGTTTGAGCCAGTATGGACCTTTGATGCAGTGATTATCACTTACGTGGGCGGTGTGGGCACGATAATCGGCCCGATAATAGGCTCTGTCTTCTTCGTCTTACTCAAACAGTTTCTGTCCCTATATTTGCCAGGAGGGATGCATGTTGCGGTGTTCGGCGCGCTGTTTATCGTGGTGGTGTTGTTTTTTCCAGAAGGTTTCATTGAGCTGCTGGCAAAGGGCCGGAGCTGCCTAAGGGGAGAAAGAACAGAAGTTGTTTCTTGACGTAAACAGGGTACGAAAGTCATTTGGAGGGCTCGTGGCCATCAACGATCTGGATCTCCATGTTGACGAGGGCGAAGTCATTGGACTCATAGGCCCCAATGGATCTGGCAAGACCACGCTCTTTAATCTGATTAGCGGTGTTCTTAAACCGGAGAGCGGAGAGATAAAGTTTATAGAAAGGGACATAACAGGACTTAAGCCCCACAAGGTATGCCAGGCTGGTATAGCCAGGACTTTCCAATTAACCAAGCCTTTTGTCCACATGACTGTCCTAGACAATGTGATGATTGGTAGGCTTTATGGCAGTGATCCGATCCTCAATATAAGAGAGGCAAAGGAAGAATGTGAGCGAGTACTGGAATTCATAGGATTGGATGACAAGATGCAAATGAAGGCTGCAACGCTTGGAGTTGTGGATCGCAAGAGGTTGGAGATCGCCAGGGCATTGGCGACCAAACCCAAGCTCCTACTGCTCGATGAGATGATGAGTGGACTAACGCCCACCGAGATGGAAGAGGCCTTGGAATTGGTCAAGGCTATTGGAGATTCCGGGGGCACCCTGATCGTGGTGGAACACGTCATGAAGGCCATACTAAGCATTGCAAGCAGGCTGGTGGTCCTCAATTACGGGGAAAAAATAGCAGAAGGGGAGCCTGAAGAAGTGGTCAATGATGAAAAGGTCATTGAGGCTTATCTTGGGGAATGAGCCCTTTTCAATGCGCGAGGCCATAAGGATGTTATCACTGGTCAAGAATTTCTTTCATCTTGTTCTATTCTTCATTCTGTCTTTTACAACGCTTCCAGCGCCAAGTGCAGCTGAAGAGATCCGAGAGGAGAAATGGCGAGAGTGGGTAGGCAAAAAGGTCTATATAACCTATGAGTGCTGCGGTCAGAGCGCATGTTCAATAATACGGGGTGCAACGCTGAAGGCTGTGACCGATAAGGTCGTTGCCATTGTGAGAGATGGCAATCAGTATCTCATCCCAAAACACATGATAAAAACCCTTCAACCTTGTAAATAGAATGGAACTCTAATACGGACGGAGAGGCTATAGATTACAAAGGAGGATATCCCATGTCACCTGGCAGCAATGGTGGAGAGGAGCGGTTATTTGATCAAACACAAGCAGGAATTTCTGAGGTGGAAGGGGAGGAGGAGGGATACACTATTTGTGATGGCTGCAACGAGGTCCCCTCCTGCGGGATCAAGTTCTATAGAAGGGGGAACATTGTGACGCGTATTGAACCATGGCCTGGGTTCCCTGCATCTCCACTTTGCTCCAAGGCCTATGCGACCCTTCAAAGGCTTTATCATCCTGAACGGTTAAGGTATCCGTTGAAGCGAACAAACCCAAAGGGATCTCCTGACCCCGGCTATGTGCGAATTTCCTGGGATGAGGCGTATCAAATCATCGTGGATCATCTAAATCGAATAAAAGAGGAGTATGGACCTCATGCCGTCTTCTTCTATGTGGGTGATCCCAAGGAACCAAGGGCAGCCGTTCAGCGGCTGGCAGCCACGTACGGCTCGGTCAATTACGGGTGTGAGAGTTCCACGGCCTGTCGAAGAGCAGCCCAGTTGGCAGAGTTATTGACCTATGGGTTCCCAACCACGGGGGGCCTTCCGGGAGACGAAACAAGAGTAATGCTCATCTGGGGAACAAATCCCGCCTATTCCGGCCAGCCTTTTCTCTGTCACGGACAACTCGTGGATGCAAGGGAACGGGGAGTGAAATTCATTGTGGTCGACCCAAGGATTTCCCCTACGGCAGGGACCTTGGCAGACATTCATTTGAGGCCCCGTCCAGCCACAACTGCGGCACTTGCAGCAGGTATGATGCATGTCATCTTTAAGGAGGGACTCGAAGACAGAGAATTCTGTGACAAATGGATCCATGGAATCGATGAGCTACGAGATTATGTCAAGGCATTTACTCCGGAAAGAGTAGAGAAGATTACCTGGGTTCCTGGGGAGAAGATAGTTGATGCAGCACGCCTGTATGCCACCCATCGGCCGGGCGGGTTGATGACCGGCGCCCAGGCAACCACCCATGATTTGAATGCCACAAACAACCATAGGGCTATATTAATGGTTCCTGCCATTTGTGGCTACATCGATATCCCTGGAGGAGTTGTGAAACCTACCGATCCTCTGGTGGAAATGGGCGCACCAAATTGGGCTGATGGTCCCCCTAAGTTCTGCATGCGTGACAAAATGCTCGAGATGACGAAATACCGATTGGACTTGGAAGACTTCCCTGTTTGGGCAGAAAAACTCTTCGAGGTTCAGACCAATCATCTCGTTGAATGGATAAAACAGGGAAGGGTTAAGGCCTTTCTTGGTTGGGGCCTGAACACAATGATCTGGCCCCAGACACACGAGTATCAACGGGCCATTGAAAGCCTTGAGTTCGCAATGGCTGTTGATTATTTCTACCGTCCCTGGACTCATGATTACGTGGATCTGGTGCTCCCCGCAGCCATGAACTACGAAAGGCTGGCCCCTTTCGCCTATTTTGGAAGGCGAATATTCGGGCGGACGCCAATCAGGCCTCTGGGCGAGTGCAGGGAAGACTGGCAAATCGCCTTGGAGATAGGGGTGCGTTTAGGACATGCCGATGTCTTTTACAACGGAGATGTGGAGGCTGCCTGCGATGATATTCTGAGGATATGGGGTCTCAGCTATGACGACTTGAGAAGGCATCAGGTGGAAGGCGTCAGTGTCCCTGGCTTGGGTCGAGAACTGTACCGGAAGTATGAAACTGGAGATATGAGGCCTGATAAGAAACGGGGTTTCATGACGCCATCAGGCAAAGTCGAAGCCGTCTCATTGGTCTTGGAAAAACATGGTTATCCAGGCTTGCCCGTGTATAAAGAGCCCATGGAGACGACCTTAGAATTTCCCTTGATCCTGATTTCCGGTTCAAGGGTTCCCTATATCACCCACAGTAAATGGCGAGGAGACTCACCATGGCTCTTAGAACTTCAAACAGAAGCGCTCTTGACCATCAACCCGAGGGACGCAGCTAAAAGGGATATTCAGAGGGGTGATGAGATAATTCTCAAAACAGCTCATGGCCAGATCCGTGTAAAAGCCAAGCCGACCATTATGGTCCCCCAGGGTGTGGTGGGTATAATGCACGGGTGGGCAAAGGCAAATGTAAATGAATTGATTCCGAGACAGTTCGATGCCATTTCTGGATTTCCGCCCTATAAAGAAGTAGTCTGCGAAGTGGTTAAGGCATGAATCGGTTTGAGCAACACAGGGAGGAATACAACTCATGGCCAGATATGGAATAGTCCTTGACTTAAATCGATGTACGGGTTGCATGACATGCGTGATAGCATGCAAGCAGGAAAATCTGACCAGGCCAGGCGTATGGTGGGATAGGGTGCTGGAAGCGGAAGATGAGTCATTGGATCGGATAGTATATTTCCGGTATGCCTGCATGCATTGCGACAATCCGCCATGTGCCAAGGCCTGTCCGGAACAGGCTATCTACAAGCGTTCGGATGGGATCGTCCTGATTGATCACGAAAGATGTAAGGGGCACGGTGAGTGCGCCAAGGCCTGTCCCTACGGTGTCATTGAATTGAATCCTGAAAGGGACTACTTTGCCGGTGAAAGGGTGCCTTTCGATGACATCCGCATGACCCGCGTGATGCATCCTCCTGGAAAGGCGTCCACGTGCAACTTATGCGTACACCGGATCGAACAGGGAAGGGAGCCTGCATGTGTTGAAGAATGTCCATCAAAGGTCATGCTCTTTGGTGATCTGGATGATCCAAACAGTTCCATTCAGAAAAAACTGAGAAAATCTGAGCAATTGCTTGCGTCTCAAGGGACACAGCCGAAAGTTTCTTACATTTTCCCAAAAAACACTTGGAAACAGGTCGAGCACCGGATAGCAGAAAATCCACGGATGGAATAGCCTGATAGACTGGCACAGATCGGCAGTGGAAAAGAGGGAACATGCTTCTCGTTTTCTGGTCACGCCCGCTTCTTTTTGGGGCGGACAGGGGGCATCATTACCATCCTCCAGGGGTTAGGCATGTCATAGTGGCCGACAGGGACCTCGATCAGGGTCGGCCCTTTCTCGTCAAATCCCTTTCTGATAGCAAGGCGCAGCTCGTCAAAGGTCTCCGCCTTGTATGCGGCGGCCCCGAAGGATTCTGCGAGCTTGACGAAGTCCGGGTTGTGAAGATCCGTGGCGATGACTCTGCCTCCATATCTTTGAATCTGCGAGCGCTTGACGTTCCCGTAAGCATTGTCTGAAAAGACAATCGCCACGACAGGCAGGCCGTGCTGGACCGCTGTTGCAAGCTCCTGGACATTGTACATGAAACCGCCGTCACCGTTTATGGAGAGGACCGGTTTGTCCGGATTCCCCACTTTGACCCCCAGGGCCGTGGCAAAACCAAAACCCAGGGTTCCCTGGTAGCCTGATGAGACATAGGTCCGGGGCCGATAGACGGGAA
>JAFDHO010000323.1 GCA_019308745.1 Deltaproteobacteria bacterium | reverse complement strand
GGAAACCGCGGCCCACGACCCGAAGGGGCGGGGGAACGTCGGAGGGGGCAGAACTCCCCCGCAGATAAGTCGCAGAAAAGACCAGCCCGGGAGGCTCGGAACGCAAGAAAAGGCCTCATCCCCTGTATTCAGCCATAGTGGATTCTGCCAATTGTTTTTCAAAAAGCTAAAGTGTTACGATTTTTCCTTGTTTTCCCGCGGGAAGG
Organism: Deltaproteobacteria bacterium; assembly: GCA_019308745.1. GTDB lineage: Bacteria > Desulfobacterota > DSM-4660 > Desulfatiglandales > HGW-15 > JAFDHO01. The sequence goes on along the minus strand of JAFDHO010000323.1, from coordinate 2,839 downwards.
AGGGCGAAGAAGGCCGCGCCCGGACTCCCGAATCCGTGACCCCTTTTCCGGGAAAGTCTCGGGAAGACATCCTGCTGGTAAAATCGGGAAAGCGGGTTCTCGGGTGTGGATTTGATCAGGATGGGGCTTGTTCCGGACGGCTAGCCCTCCCCACGGGCATGAGACACCAGGACACCGCCTCGGGCATTGTCATTCAACGACTTCCTGTGAATCGGTGGAACGGCCGAGGTGGAGAGCCTAATTATCACCGATCAATATGAACCGTGAATACCTGGCCTCAAGCTCGCTCGTGGGGAGCCACTCGTATTCTTCCCGAAACTCTCGCCATATCTCTCTCAGGGCCTCCCTGAGACTGGACAGGGATTCCCGGGGAGACTCGAAAGCGTAGACCATGAAGTGGTTGACAAACATCTCTTCGGCCCGTGGCATGAGGTAAGGTGGGGACTTCTTGCCCGATCTTATCTCCTCGAAAAATCTCCTGGCCCGTTCCAGGGAAATCTTGGAAAATCCAGGCTCCATCTTGAGTATATGCCGAGCCCAGAAACTGAAAAGCATGGTTCTGAAAGAGATCTCCTTTTCCTGCATGATCTCATCATCCGGGGGATAGAGCCCGGCCAACTTTTCCATCAGACCGTCCAGTACCATCATGTGCCGCAAGATCTTGAGGCACTGCCCGATCTCCGACACGCGCTCGAAGTACTTGTAATCCCTGTTGCCGCCCAGCCCCACGAAAAATCTTGGGCTCTTCTCCCGGAGTCCCTCCAGCACATTTCCCCATTCCTCTCCCCAGAAACCACTGTCGTATCCCTGGCCCGTAAACCAGGCGTGCTTGATCCATCGGTCCGCTTCCCATTTCAGTTTCAGGGCCATTCCATAACCAACGCGAAAGATTTCCACGAGTGGGTTGTTTCTCAAGATCAACTCCGCCTGGCTGAGATCGTCTCCGCTGACTCGTTCCAGTCCGAGGCTCAAATAGCTCCCTGCTTTCCTCCACGTATCGACCAGGTCATCCATTTCCTTGTGAATCAGGCCGTCTGCTGAAAGGATCCAATTACAGAGTCCGGCAAATTCCAGGCGAATCCTGTCCTCGAACAGGGGATCCGCGATCCTTTTCATCACACCCGTGACGGGATTTTCTTCGCCAGCGTGGAAAAGGGGATACAGGGGCACCAATTCTCTGCTTACGCTTTCCGGGAGTTGTAAGGGATATCCTTTTCCGTTCGAAGGATTAGAGAGACGATCCGGACATAAAGGGGCATAGACGGAAAGGGCCTCATCGGGCGGAAGAAACCCGTGTTCGGCAAGGCGCACGTTTCTCAACCGAAACATTTCCTCTTCGAGTTCGGCAGGAAGCACTCCAGACAGGTTCAAAAGGAGAGATTGGTAGCGATCAAAGTCCTCTCTTGCCATGATCCTAAAGAGGCCTTCCATTGTTTCGGCACATTCCTTCTCTCGTGCCCTGATGTAGAAGACCCCATCCAGGGAAAAGAAACCCGCGGGCAAATCATTGGCCTTATCTTTTTCATTTAGGATAACCACATCGAGGGTCTTGAAGAAATGATAGGAAGCCAGCATTTCACCCTCACTCAGCAGCCATTCCGCCAGCTTACGGCAATCGGCCTCCGCAAGCCTCTTGAGCCAAGACCCGGTGCGGGTGATATCCAACCGGTCTTTGACCCACAACTCCAGATCCAAGAGGTATTGCCACTGCTCCGTGCTGGCCATCTTGAGGATGGGGAGACAGTCTTCTTCACCGATCTTCTTGATGAGCCAGAAGAAATCCCCAAAGGGCAGGTTTTGAACAAACTCCCGGGGCTCTTCCATCTCCAGAATACGATTCAAGATCTGGCTCCCTGAAAGAGTGGAGAGATCCTTCAAGACAAGGGCCAAATCATCCGTTTCCCTGCCCCTGTATTGCACGGCATGATCGTATTTCCCGGGACCATTGCTAAAGGATGATTGCATCATGTCCTCTATTGATGCCATTGATGAATTCCCCCTTGCTTGCGACTGCTTCAAATATCAGGAAGAATCTCCCCATCGAGAAGTGCATCGGGCTTCAAAGAGAGACTGCTCAAAGTATCCTTGAAAATGGTTGAACTCGAGGAAGGGATTGGCAGGTCTTGAACCGGTCAGGAGCAGATGGAAAGGCACACTACAGCGAACCATCTGACATCTTTTCCCATCTTGTGTCTTATCTTTCAAACCCAATACACTCGATCATTGAATCTATATTGGACTTTCCGAGTAAAACAAAAATGGCAAAATTTCAATGATTGCATTTAGTTACATATGATAATCACCCTGGCCCAGGTGTCAAGGAATTATTGCTCCAGCCGTTTTTCCGTGCCTTCTAAGATAAGAGGAGAAAATCCAGTGATCCTTCGAGCCTGACGGTGGCCAGGCAGCAGGCCTTATCAGCCGCCCCGTAACAGATACGGAAAATGCCGTCCCTGACGACCATGACGCAGGGAAACACGGCGTTACGTCCCGCTTCAGCTTTGTGCCCTCATACATGGAAGTAGAGTTTCCTCATGAAAAAAAAGGCGGCCAATCTTTCAATTGGCCGCCGCCCTTGATAATTGATCTATACAAACTATTATCAGGCCTGGGAGAATACCCCATTATCAGGGGTGAGAAACTACCCTATCATAGGGAACAATAAATAACCCACCTGTTTATACTTTCTCACATTTTCCAGAAAATTTCTATCTCCTTTGCTTTTGGTCTGGAATTCCGATATAAGGATTAAACGAGAAATAGTGTTGCCGAAAGAAAACCCGGGAGGCCGGATCAAGAATTTTCAGTTAGAGGCTGATCCGTGTATTTGGCATAGACC
>JAFDHO010000322.1 GCA_019308745.1 Deltaproteobacteria bacterium | reverse complement strand
CCTCCTTTCCGAGCTGGAGGCTCTCCAAGCCGGAAGCCGCCAGTCACTCCAGAAAAGGCATCATCACCCGTTCTCCCTATCTGAGGAGGCATTTCAAAAGGCTAAAGTGTTACGGATTTCTAAGTTCAGAGGGGCGGAGGATCTTGGTAATGCCTATCGAGGATGGGTTGAGGAATCACCAAGAGAAGGCATGGAGAGCGAGATCGAAAATGGACAGAGGGTATTGCGGGTGAGGGAGCGAGACACTTGTGAGTGCGACAAAGGAGAGACTTGGGGCAAAGGCGAAGGGTCGTGAGGTCATTGGGGGAGGAGTTTATGAGCTCCGGGAATCCCCAGGCCCTTATAAGGCCATTTTGGGGCATGAAAATGGCGGTTTAAGGGTTGAAAAAGGCTATTCTTGGGATGATAATGATTAGATATCAATAAGATAGCTCGGTGCGACCCCGACCGGGCTCGATTCATTCGAGCTCCGCGATTTCGGTGTGAGTATGAAATATAGCGATATTCGACATGGCAAAGCGTAAACGAAAGCTGACTGCAGCCGAAAAGGCGGAAAAGAAGCGTCGTAAGAAAGATTACATGACCATTTTCATCAATGGTAAGCAGAAGCGAGTTAAGCGTCCGCCAACCATTGAAGGTATGGATGTAGACGAATTTATCCGCAGGAATGCAGATCCAATTTGGTTGCACCAAAATGAGATGTGGGAGTACATGATCGACGATGAGGAATCCTGATCTCCCATTCTCTGCACCTGACCGCTATTCCGCTGCGCTCCACACCGGCTAGGTGAGAAACACGTTCTCGCCGACGCTTGCGCGTCGGCGAGAATCGCGGCGATGACTTCGTCCAGAGCCTTGCCCTGCCGCGCAAGCGCGTCAGAACAAGGCACTGGACCCGGCTGCACTCTCCGGATGTCCGTCCCGCAGGCGGGATTCCCATCCGTCGTGCTCGCGGGTCATCGCCGCGACTATCCTACCCATGAAAAGTGAAATCAAGGTTATGATCAGGGGACAGACATGAGACCAGATCCAACAAGGCTACTTAAAATTTCGGGGATTGAGATTCCACTGGTCGGATTCTATGACGTACCCGATCCGAAACCGTTCGAACCTATTGTCAAACCGAAGCGGTGTTTTTTTTCTGCCTACGAGAATTGGCTAAAGGGTGAAAGTATCTGCATATCAGAAGGCACTGCGAGTTGCCAGGGTGGTGGCTATTGGATTGGCGGCATTATGCCAGAATGGGCTGTGAAATCTGCGGGTCCAGATCTTTTGCCCCGTGAAAGCTTCGCTAAGGGCCTGAATCAAAGGGAAGGATTCAAATCCTCAGATCAATTGATGTGTCAATGGTTTGAAAATCTAAAACCTTATGCGATAGAAAACGGATATGTCGTGATAGGGTCTCTGAAAGACGACCAATATGACTCCCTGAAGACTGTTACCTTTTTTGTAAACCCGGATCAACTTAGCCTTTTACTGCTGGGAACTGAATACAATAACGCCTCTGTGAATGTCAATCCCACAATTACTTCCTTCGGATCAGGTTGCGGACAATTGGCGGCGCTGTTCGGTGATTTTGATCCGGACATCCCAAAGGCGATCATAGGCGCAACTGATATTGCGATGAGAGAAAATCTGCCCCCGGACATTCTAGCCCTGACAGTGAACAAGCCAATGTATGAGCAGCTCTGTGAATTAGCCGAAAACAGCTTTCTCTACAAACCATTCTGGCGAAGATTGAGAAGAGCCAGAGGTGAGGAAATAGACTGAGCCTGATTTGCTGTTGAAACACTGTTATGACTCATTAGCGTCCAAGATCTTTGCAAATGAGATTATTGTGGCGAACACAGGGCATTCACCACCACGTCATGCCCGCGAAAGCGGGCATCCAGAAGATATGGGGTTGAGTTTCGGAGCCTGGATTCCCGCTTTCGCGGGCATGACAAAATCAGGTTATCTGGCCACAGGAGCGTCACATGCCCTAACATCATTGATGTTTGAAACCGTGCCAGTTCTTTCTTGGACAAGAGTGGTTATGACCATTTAAGCAGCGACTGGCCACACATAAAAGCGGGTGCAACCGACTCGCAGGGGCTGTGCGGTCTTTCATGTTCGCGTCGCCTATAGATAAAACCAAGGGCGCGGGCGGCAAAGCGTGCCGTGGTGTGAGGAACATGGAGACAAAAAAGGGACGTCGGCGCGAAGGGCCGAGTTGCGCCTTGCGACGCGAATCCCGCGAAGGCGGGGGACTGGAGGGGAAATTCCTCCGGGCATCGCTTGCAGCAAGAGGCAACCTCTGGCCATCGTAATTGCGCTCAGCTCGGCCATTATGGACATTTGGACCACATAAAAAGCCATATAAAAATATTGACACATATCTTGTTCTGCCGTATCTTAATCCCATGACAAAACGATCTGATTTTGAGTGGGATTTCGCTAAGGACAAACTGAATCAAGAAAAACACGGTGTCTCCTTTGCCTTGGCGCAGCTTGCTTTCCTGGATCATAATCGTGTCATCCTAGAAGATCTGGAACACAGTGATGATGAAAAGCGATATTATTGTCTTGGCAGAGTCGCTGGCGGAATTATGACCGTGAGATTCACCTACCGAAAGAACAAAATCAGATTTATTGGCGCCGGATACTGGCGGAAAGGGAAGAAGATATATGAAAGGGAAAATAAAATACACGGATGAGCGTATTGGAAAGGTGAAGGTTATTCCCGATTTCCTTCCTTCACCTGAAGAACTGGCTCTGAAAGACGAAACTGTTAAGGTTACTATTGCTCTTAGCAAAGCTAGCGTAGAGTTTTTTAAGAAAGAAGCCAAGAAATATAACACCCAGTACCAAAAGATGATTCGCAGACTATTGGATGAATACGCGGCCCATCAATCCTAAATCGTCTATGTAGGAAAGGGGGACAATCTTCAATAATTGTAACATTTTAGCCGTTTGAAAAGCGATTCAGAGAACTCGGTGATGGACGAACGGGGGTGATGATGCCTTTTCTTGCGTTCCGAGCCTCCCGGGCTGGTCTTTTCTGCGAC
>JAFDHO010000091.1 GCA_019308745.1 Deltaproteobacteria bacterium | reverse complement strand
GAGGCTCGGAACGCAAGAAAAGGCATCATCACCCCCGTTCGTCCATCACCGAGTTCTCTGAATCGCTTTTCAAACGGCTAAAATGCTACGGAGAATCTTTTTTCTCACTTTGGTGGGATTGTTTTGCCTCAATCCCCTCGCGTTGGCCAAAAATGATTCAAGGATTGAGGGCACCGGGGTTTTTGCAGACAAGCTGGGCCTCATCCACTCCATTGAAACCGGTAAAGCGACTCCTGAGGCCTTCGTGTACGCGATAAGGCACCGATATGTGGATTTCCTTGAACTATCGCCGGAATCTGTTGCCAACTATCTGGAGGCCTTTGCAGATGAAGGACTGCTGGAGGTCATTCCCAATCAGTACTTCCAGGACCAGGAGGTCCTATTATCTTTGGAAATTGTGTTTCAGGATCCGGAGAATATTTGTAAGAACCAGGATATCTATAAGGTTCAGTTGAGATAAATGGGGCATAGGTTTTCATTTCATTAGCCCCGCTGATGAAGTGGATACTTTTTACCCATTCTTCTGCCTTGCTCATAAACAGATGGATAACTAGTATCCACTTTCTCTTTCATGTCTGGTTATACTCGTAACCCTGCCCCAACCTGCCTTCCACAATAATACATGTAAGGTCAAATACTTGCGCGAAATCTTCGTCCTGATGGCACAATCCTTGCTTTGATATAACTGCAAAACACGACAGAAGGAGGTTAACAGCATGAAAAAAGGAACAATCAAACTATTGGGTGTTTCCTTGCTCGTAACTGCCCTTGCAATTCCCGTCCTTGCATGGGCCCACGGCCCTGGGGGAGGGCCTATGATGGGTAAATGGGGAGCAGGGCCAGGCTATGGGAGACATTACTATGGTGCCCCTGGAACCGTAGCCCCGGAACAGCAGCAAAGGCTTCTGGACCTCCAGAGGAAATTCTTCGACGAAACCACAGAACTCAGGAACCAGCTTTGGAGCAAGTCTGCGGAACTCAATGCCTTGCTGAGGCAAACTAATCCTGACCAGGAAAGGGCAAAGGCCCTTCAGGGAGAGATCAATGATCTGCGGGCCAAGCTGAGCGAGAAGGCCTTCAACTACAGGCTCGAGGCCCAGAAGGCTGCCCCGGATGCAGGCTTTGGCGGTAGATATGGCAGGTTCCGAGGCCCTCGCATGGGCGGTTACGGTCCGGGAATGGGCATGGGTATGGGCTACGGCCCGGGGAGTTGCTGGCGATAAAGCAAGGCATGGGGCATCCTCTCAGGGGGGCCCCATCCTTCTCGAAACGCTATCTTACACCAACCGGCAAATACTACACAGTCCCCTCTGGAGTTCAGACAGCCGTTTGAACTTTCTTTGTGGTTCCTCTCAACAGTTTCGCTCTAAGAATCCCTGACACAAAAATAACAGCATCCTTTAACATCTAGAACATTGTGTAGACAAGTCCTGCAATCTCCTCGAAATGGCAATCGGATGTAACAAGTTCCGCTCCGTGCTCCATGGCATGTGCGGCAATCCATATATCATTGGTCGGAATTGGGGTACCCTGTGTTTTCAGCCCTGCCGCAATCCTTGCGTACCGGTCCGCAGTGTCTCTCCCAATCTCAACCAATTCCACTGCTTCATGGTCCAAAAACATATGAAGATCTTTCATGTTCTCCCTGAATCGCGTCCCGTTGCGAAACCCAAACATGAGTTCTCCCAGGACAACCGCAGAAAGCAGCACCAATCCAGCACCTGCAATGAGTTCCACCGCCTCATCAATATTACGCTTGAACCCCACGTAGGCACTCGTATCAAGCATAATCTTCACTTCCACATCTCCTCATCTATCTGCTCACACACCCGAATGGATTCCAGGAACTCCTCAGCGTCTTCTTCATTCCATCCGCCTGCAAGTTTCCGCAATGAATCCGCTGCAGGCCTTTGCTTCCTTTTGCCAATCCCTGTATGCTGACAGATCATATCCTGGATGACACGGTTGATGGATTTCCCGCCCTCTTTCGCCATCCTCCGTATCACGCGTTCGATCTCGGGGTCCATCCCTCTTAATGTAATTTGCCCCATGACTCGCCTCCTGCATCAATATGACTCATAATATACCTCTTTCCCGGATCTGTCAACCGAGTTCTCTGAATCGCTCTTCAAACGGCTAAAATGTTACGTTTTGCGAAGATCTCGCGCAAAAAGCTGCCGCTGGTTGCCTTTTTGCGCAACTTGTCAATATTTTTTCGCAAAATATCATTGCCTGGACCCTCGAGAGCACTAGAATAAGCGATTGTAGGAGTTGGCCCCGGCAAGGGGGCAAGAAAAGGCTTCTTCCAGTCTGCTGATAGCTGATAAAGAAATGATTTCAGACCTTAATCCAGAAAGGAGGGCTGACTGTGATGAGGTATCCCACGAGGAAGCTGTTCCATGGGCTCCATCTGGCATCTGCCGTTGTGTGCCTTTCCGGATTCTTGGTCTTGTCCCCCGGAGGGGGCGCATGGTGCCAGTCTCCGGAGCCCAGAAACGACTCTTTGAAAAGGACCGAGGCAGCAATTAGGGATGAATTTCAGCATAAAGGACCATTCAGCGTGATAACGGTTGGTACCGGAGCACCGCGCTATAGCCCGGAAAGGTCAGGGCCGTGCGCCCTAGTCCATTATAAGGGACACTACTTCATCGTGGACATGGGAAACGGGACCCAGGCACGGTTGCACCAGGCAAACATCCGACTTGGAAATCTCGAAGCCTTTCTCTTTACCCACTTCCATCTGGACCATTCCGAAGAATTCATCCCCTTGCTCATCAATGCCTGGCTCCAGGGGCAGGACAACCTGAAAATCATCGGACCCCCAGGAGTCAAGGAGTATCATGCCTTCCTCCTCAGTTTCTACAAAGACGATATAGCCTACCGTGCACGAAGAACGGGGCGTCCTGTGGGGAAGATCAGGGACATAGGTATTAGAGAACTCACCGGGGAGGAAACATTTGAACTTAGTGGTGTGTCTGTTCGCTCTATCGAGGTCCCACATACAGTCTACACCCTCGCTTACCGTTTCGACGCCGAGGGAGAATCCATTGTGATTTCTGGGGACCTTACCTATTCGGAAAACCTTATCCGATTGGCCAAGGGCGCCGACGTGCTGGTCATGGATTCAGGGGGTTATATTCGCGCGAAGAAACAGGGCGCGCCTCGGAGGGAACGGCCTCCCCGAAGGTCGGGAGGGGGAAACAAGGCACAGGTCAGGGCTCATCCCTCTTTGAAGGAGATCGCAACCATGGCCTCAAAGGCGGGGGTCAAGAAACTGGTGCTCACCCATTTTGCCCCCGGAGTAATCGACAAGGAGGCCACCTCCCGCGCCATAAGACAAACCTTCAAGGGTGAAATCGTATTCGGCGAGGACTTGATGGAAGTGGTCCCCTAAACTTTTCTTCCACCCACCTGACCAACCACTGGAGGAGGGCCATGGAATCCTACAATAAGAAAAGGCTTCTGGTCACAGCTTTCGCCTTTGCCTTCTTTTTGAAGATACTCACCCCGTGCACCTTTGTTGCGAGGGCCTCGGCTCACGGAACCGGAAAGGTAATATTCGTCAATGGGGGAATCGAGGCCCCCGGGGACGGTTCGTCATGGGACAAGGCCTTCAGATCCCTCAAGAAAGCCCTCGATGCCGCCCAGGACGAAGACACGATATGGGTGGCCAAAGGAACTTACAGACCTACAGAGACCGAGGACCGCACTGCCAGCTTTGTCCTGAAAAAGGGCGTTGGGGTGTACGGGGGTTTCTCTGGAGGGGAAAGAACCATCGAGGAAAGGGATTGGCGAAAGCATAAAACCGTCCTCTCCGGAGATATTGGTCGAAGAAACTATGCCCTCGACAACTCCTTCCACGTCGTCACAGGCGCTGACAGGGCTGTCTTAGACGGTTTCGTCATCACCGGGGGATACAGCCTCAACGCTCTCCCTGGCGCAAGGGGGCCTGTGACCAGAGGCCCCGGGATGCGGCAGCAAAGGCAAGGAGCACGTGAGGGCGGGAGGCCTCCTATACATATCACCCCAGAAATCATCCTGAGGGGTCCCAGCCGAGCTGATGGGGCCGGGATGATCAATTACCAGGCATCACCCATCGTGCGCAATTGTGTCTTCAGGGACAACAAGGCCAAAAAGGGGGGTGGTGTATACAACATGGTGACAAGGGCATTTCCTCCCCCCAGGTCCCCCCGCTTTGAACCCCTGTTCATCAACTGCGTCTTTGAAGACAATTTCGCCCAGGTCCGAGGCGGCGGGGTTGCGAACGACCTGGGAACCAACCCTGTCTTCCTCAATTGCATTTTCAGGAACAACGAAACCAGGGAAAAGGGAGGCGGGATGTACAACGACTTTGCCTCTTCCCCCATTGTCATCAACAGCCTCTTTGTGGGGAATTCTGCCGACACCGCCGCTGCCATGGGAAATGATGGAGGCTCGGCCCCGGTTATTTATTACACGACCTTTACGGGGAACAGAGCTTTAACCACGGGTCCCAGCGTTTACCTGGGGACCGGTCCCTCCAATGATGCCGTCGTGCTGCATTCTATCCTGTGGGGAAATAAGTGTGATTGGGGGGCCCCGGGGATATATGCATGGCATGACAACAATCCCAAGGTCATGCAATCCATCGTCGAAGGAGGTTTCCCAGGAAAGGGCAATCGGGCCTCGGATCCCGGGCTTGGACCTGAGCTGGCCTCAGCTTTAGATGCGGGATGGAAACCAGGATGCACGCGGTTCTCCGAAGGGAGCTTGAAAAGCCTCCTCGCCCTATTGAAGCCCTATGTCAGGGAAAGAATGCCCCCGCCTCCAAGAGGCGCGATGGTGCCGAGAATGCCCCCCATCCCCTCTTCGGATCGCGTAGTTTACGTGGACGGAACAAAGATCCAACCGGGTGACGGAAGGAGCTGGGATACGGCCTACAGGTCACTGACCGCAGCATTGAAGGATGCGGCCGGGGACGGGGCGCGGGTATTTGTTGCCTCCGGGACCTACAGGCCGTCATCCGGTGATCGGTCTGCCTCCTTTGAACTGGCGCCCGGAGTCCGGCTGTTCGGTGGCTTTTCGGGCACGGAGAGATCTCTCCGGGAAAGGTCCCCTGAGAAGAACCCCACCATTCTTTCCGGCGAGATAGGACGCGCCGGTTACAGGAAGGACAACAGCTACCACGTCGTTGTCGGGGCCGACGGAGCTGTTATCAATGGATTCACGATAACAGGGGGGTATGCCGATGGTGTCGCCTTTGACAGCCATGGGGGAGGAATGATCAACTACCGGAGAACCCGTCAGGGTCCGCCAAGGGGGCATCGCACGGGGTTCTCCCCCGAAGTCCGCAATTGCCGCTTTGTAGAGAACTATGCCAGGGACGGCGGGGCTGTGTACAACTACGATCGGGGAGAACCCCGATTTGTGAATTGCGTCTTTGAAAACAACCGGGCCGACTACGGGGGTGCCGTCCTGGACAGGGTGGGAGTTCGAGCCAGGTATGAGGGTTGCCTTTTCAAGAACAGCAGGGCCCAGTGGGCCGGGGGAGCCATCTATCTTGACTATGGATCTCGACCTGAGTTCACTGAGTGCGCCTTCATTGGCAACACGGTTTCAGCAGGGCACGGAGGCGCGGTCTTTACGGCCAGCCGCGCCTCCCAGCTCGAGAATACAGTGGCCACATTCCGCAGGTGCCGGTTTGAAAAGAATACCGCACAGGGGGATGGTGGCGCCGCAGCCTTCACGGATCATTCGATTGCCCAACTGGAGCAATGTGAGGTATCTGTGAACAGCTCGGGAAGAAACGGGGGAGGAATCGCGGTAACAGGAGGCTCGCAGGTCACCAGGACCAATTTGCAGTTTTCGGGAAACAGCGCCCGGGGCCAGGGCGACGACGTGTTCTTGGATTTTGGCCCTTCTAAGTGACTGGAAAGAGGGCGGAATTTCTTGGCGGCGATGGCACAGCCTTTTGTGCAGAGGAATTGAGACCTTTGCAAGACCCATTTGATGGACGGCAACACGGTTGCCTCGCTCCAAAACATAATGAAGAGGCTGAGGTCATGCAGGAGCATGACCCTCCAATTCCTGGAGGGACACGGGTTCCACCCAGTCCGTTTCAGCCTGACAATTCTGGGAGAGATTTTCAAAGGTCTCGGGTTGGCGCCCGCGAATCGGCGCTGCATAGCCATGCAGCGATCAGGGTGGCGGCCTAGAGATTGATGCATCCAGGGTTGGATGTCATGCTTCTACACGCCCGCAAAGGACGACCGGGAGGTCGTCCCTCCAGGGATGCATAAAGCGGAGGGATGGAACCCTTCCATCCAAAGATGATTGGACCCCGAAAGAAGGGGATTGGCAACCAAGATCCCCAGATTGCCAAGGCACAGCCTCTATCCTCCGTGCCAGCCATGAGATCCTTGTCGGAAAACATCCTTCATAAAGCTGGGCCCATGGCTTTTCTTAGGGCACAAGCCTCAATAGAGGCCTCCTGGCCCTTGTTTAGGGCTGGGGTACCTGTTTGGCTTGAGGCTGCTGCATTGTCTGGGTTGCCCTTATGGTTTCAAGGAGGATTTGCTGGTACCTGTCTCCGACCTTGTCAACCGTGTACTCGATCCCTTCCTTGACAAGCTGTTTCCCTTTCCCTACCAGGTAAGGATCCGTGGCGTACTTGACGGCCTCGGAGACTGCGCGCTTGGCACCGAAATCTATACCCTGCTTGACCTCCTGCTTGACAAATAGGAGAAAAATCGAAAGTACGATCAACACGACCACGCTCCATGTGGCGGCCCTTACTGCATCCTTAATGATCAGCTTTCCCCAGGATATCTTCTCATCCGCCATGTCTCCTCCTCCTTAGTTAAAGGGGTTGCGGTTTGCACCGGCGGTGCCGGCCGGCCAACAGGTCCCATGAAAGGCGAAGTGGCAAGTTCTACTGCGAAAGGCTACTGTTTTCGGGACGGAGTATAGGGGAATTTGTCTTCTCTGTCAAGGATCAACCCAGGTCGGCCGGCGTTTCATGCCCTGCCAATTTCGCCTTGCGAAGACGAAGGTAACCTGTCCTGCCCTGTTGCGCTGAAGGTCTTGTTCCCTCACAAATGCGTGGAGTTCACCCTTCCTATCCATGGTCTTTATTTGATGAGCCATCCTGGAAAGTTCTTCATCCGTAACCAAAGCGAAGACGGAGTCTCCGTCACGCCATTCCCTTTTGAGGGGGCCAAAGGGATCGAGGTAAGTGTCCCCCCAGAGGAGGCCATCCAGAGGGACCAGGATTTCCTCCACGAGGAACCCGCATGCGTGAAGCATGGTCTGAATCTGGTCAAGGGGCATGTATCGGCCCATCAGATTTTGAGCGGCCTCCGGGATGAGCGAATAGTACCAGAACCCATGCCGCAATTGCTCTTGGGAGCAGGTATTTATCAGGAGGATGCCACCTGGTCTGAGCGTTCTATGCACCTCCATAAAGACCCTTCTATGGCGAGGATAACCGCTTTCTGGCGTATCACCCAAGTGATGCAGTACCTGGTTTATCATGACTGCGTCGAATACTTGCTCACCAAAGGGCAAGGCATCAATCCCCGCCCGGCATGTATCTAATTGCCCCCTTTCCTTGTAGGCCGCCAGCTTTTCTTCGGCCACCCGGAGCATCTTCGGATTCAGGTCGATTGCAGTGATATGGCCGACTTTGTCGATAATGGCTTGCGCGTAATTACCCGTACCGCAGCCGGCATCCAATATCCTCAAGTGCCTCAAGGGTTTTCCTGCCCGGAGCAGACAGCCCCGGATTATGTCAGCGCCCACGGGAAGGCGGGTCTTGTCGTAACTTTCAGAGATCCTGTCATAGTCCTCATAACTGCTCATTTCATCGCGGCCTTTTCTCCCTGCTCCTCCGATCTTGGAAAAGGTGTAAGCGATTTTTCGTTCAAGAAGTCTTCAAAAGCATATAAATCTCATATATAGTGATTGAGTAAAGCTATACGGCAATTCAGGCAGATTGGAACCACCTTGTGCTGGCATATTGACCTGAGGGCCCGGCGGGGGGAATCCCTAACCAGGCCTTTGCTCAAATCCATTCATTCCGTTGAGCCCCGATTCGGACATACTGTATGACCAGAATTCTTGTGGGGCTCCGGGTAACAGCCTGTGATAACCTCTCTTATCCTAAGGGGTCTTTGAGTGAAAATCAACAACTTGGAACATCTCCGAAATGGAGTCAGGGAAGCCTATTCCAGAGCGGCTGAAAAACCCTGGGATGAACATCCCTTCCCAGTGGGCCGGCATTTCGCCGAAAGTCTTGGCTATCCCAAGGAACTACTGGATGAAATCCCTTCAATCTCCTCTGCTTCTTTCTCGGGGGTCTCTAACGTGGCCGTTTTTGCCGATATCCCTAGGGGTGCCACCATACTGGACCTCGGATGCGGAGCCGGCCTGGATTCCATTCTTGCAGCAAGAAAGACCGGTAAAATATGGCAGGGTCCTGGGTCTGGATTTCAGCGAAGCCATGCTGTCCAGGGCACTCCAATCGGTCAAAGAGTCCTCGCTTGACAACGTGAGATTTTGCCGGGCGGACGCGGAAAGTATACCTGCAAAAGACCAGTCAATCGACGTAGCAATGGTGAACGGGATTTTCAACCTGAACCCTGCCCGGGATGCGATATTTAGAGAGCTCGCCCGAGTAGTCAGAAGAGAGGGTTTATTGTTTGCCGCCGAGCTCGTCCTGAAGGAGAGCTCCGCTAAAGAAGCCCTTTCATGTGACGCAAACTGGTTTGCCTGAATCCCCGGAGCCAAGGATGGCGGGGCCTTCCTTCAAAAGTACTTACAGGCAGGATTCCGGAAGGCCGAGATACTTCGCACATCCCGCAACGCGAGGACAAAAAACCCGAATGTCCTCGCAGCAAAAGTACTGGCCCGAAGATAGAAAGAAAATGGACTAAATAAAATCATTTGACTTTTCCAAATAACTCAGCAAGAATACGGAAAAAGATTTAGCCTCCCCTCTTGCTGGAATTTAGAGGACAATTGCCACGCAAATTCCTTTCTCCTTATCCTCCTGCCTTAAGGCCGAATCTTTACTCTATTAGAGGTAATTCAACAAGTTAGTGAGACCTATGACATAGGGGCCATTTGATGGTTCCAGGTACCGTGGCCATCTTCAGGTATAACTTCCGAGCCGTTTGTCGTAATTCAAACCCCGTTTTGTGCCAAGATGTCAAACCTGGTTTTTCATCCTTTGAATGCCCTTTTGAATTAGAGTATCTAACTTCTGTCCATTCGGGTCAACTTAGGACCCTTATGCAAGACCGTAGTTGTTCCAGAAGAAGCTGATCGAATCTCTATGGTCAAACAAATTCAAACAATAGGAGAATCTTATGAGCAAGGTAAAGAGCGGAGACACGGTAAAAATACATTACACTGGAAAACTGTCAGACGGAGAGGTGTTCGATGATTCACGAGAGAGAGAACCCTTTGAATTCACAGTGGGAAGCGGACATGTTATGCCCGGGATCGACAAAGGGGTCCTGGGCATGGAGACAGGGGACAAGAAATCGCTGGAGATTCCCCCTGACGATGCCTTTGGTCCCCGGCGAGAGGAACTGGTTATCGAGGTCGAAAAGGCCGAATTGCCTCCTGAAATCGCACCGGCGGTCGGCCAGAGGCTTCAGATGCGACAACCGAACGGGAACTTCGTCGATCTCATCATCGTTGCCGCGGATGAAAACACGGTAACACTCGATGCAAACCACCCCTTGGCCGGACAGACCCTGTTTTTCGATCTCGAACTTGTTGAAGTCGCCTAGCACCTGCCCTACGAAGGGGGACGCCCTAAACTCAAGACACCTATTCCCTTCCGAAGAACTCCATAGCGAAGGCCCTCCAAGGCCCGCTGACTGAAAGGGCCTTCTCTATGTGCCTCCACCATGATTCCTCGGTCCCGCAGCCATAGGAAAACGCTGAAAAAATATAGGCTATTCTTGTAAGGGATGCTAGTATCTCGAACCTGACAGGCTGCTGCCCATCCCACTCGACCACGTAGGATTCAATGGACTCAGGTCTTCCCAAGAAACCATATCTGCACGTAAGAGTTTCGTGCCCAGACCCGCGACCCCTTGAGGGGACACTTAACGTTCTCAACCCATTGTATACCCATCATAGTGAAGAAAAGGGCATACTTTCCCTTGTCTTTCCTTCGGACAATGTGGACTGGACGCTCAGAAGACTGTCAGGTATGAGCGCCCAATTTGAAATCCTTGAGGCGGGTCTTTCCTCCCGTCTCGAAACATCCGGCTACCGCCTGATGCTCCCTGGCGGGATCTCAATGGTATCCCCGGGCCCCGGCATAACCCCCGGAGCAGGAGATATCGTCTTGAAGCAAAACCTGTCCTTTGGGACAGGTCATCATCCGACCACGGAGCTGTCGATCAGGCTTCTCCGGGAGGCCTTTACGGTTGCTGATATCAAGGCCGTTTTTGACCTCGGCACCGGCAGCGGTATCCTTGCCTTATATGCTGCGAAGCTCGGCGCAAGTAGGATCCTGGCGGTCGATATCGACCCCAGGGCATGCAAAGAGGCACTTGAAGCCGTGAGAACAAATGATATTGGCCACCGGGTTTTCGTGGTACAGGGCTCCATCGAGGCAGCCCGCCCCGGAGTCTTTGATCTCGTTCTTGCAAACCTTACTATCGGGACACTCCGAACCCTTGCAAGAGAGATCCCTGGAATACTGAGGAACCCTGGTTTTGCTGTCATTTCCGGCTTCACCACGGGGCAGGTAGATCAGATCCTGAGGTATATTGGAACAACGGAAGTGATCAAGAATATCAATCAAGAAGGATGGGCGGCGGTTCTCATAAGAACTACCCGGTAGGCCTGCTCAATACCCTGCGTGCCTTTCTCCTTCTGGCACTGGGGAGCCCTCTTACTGTCTATGGCCGCGCCGGTTTCCCCAGTGAGAGGATCAGACCGAGGCCGATTGCTGCAAGGGCGGTGATGATCCAGAATGCAAGGCTGTAGCTCTTTGTTACATCGAATATGTGACCTGCGAGTATTGGTCCCAATGCGCCACCTATAGTCCCACTGAACACCGCGATCCCGAAGAGTACCCCATGGGACTTCACCCCGAAATATTCAGCCACAATGGGGGAAATCACCGTAAAAAATCCCCCGTGGGCCAGGCCATAGGCTGCTGCAAAGAGGTAGAGCATCCACAGTTCTCGTGCAACTTGTAGCCATAAGAGCGCTGAGATAAGCAGCAGGAAGCATATGATCATGGACCTCCTATTTCCGAGGAAATCAATGGAGATTCCTGTAACAAACCGCCCCACCATACTAACACCTCCGATGGTGGAGAGAATACCTGCTGCAACCATTACGGGGACTCCCATATCAGTGGCATGGGGAACGATGTGAAGCATAACCACCATCAGGGAGGAAACCACTACCAGGTTGGTTAAGCAAATGGTCCAGAAGGACCGTGTCCGTACGGTCTCCTTAAGGCCCATGCCCATCTCTTCCGAAAGTATTCCTCTGGCCTCTGCCTTGGTGTCTCCGTCGGGCAGCACACCCATAAGGACAGGATCACGCCTCAAGAGTTGCCCCACACCCATCAAGAGAAACATCCCAGCCAATCCCATGACAATGTACGACTTCCTCCAACCGTAGGTCACGATCAGCATGCTGGCTATTATGGGGACCAGGAGCTGGCCGGTGCCGGTTCCCACCTTTACTATTCCCGTCATCAGGCCTCTTTTGCGCACAAACCACCTGGCAGTCGTGCTGAGGGCAATCACGTCTACTGAACTCATGCCCATGCCCACGATCAGGCCGTAGAAGAGATACAAATGCCACGCCTCCCTGAGCATGGACATCAGCATCAATCCCAGGCCAAACAGGAATCCGGTCACCGCCATTACAATTCTCGGGCCATACCTGTCGTTCAACCTGCCCACGAAGATCCCCAGGGACCCCGTCACGAACAAGGTCAGGGAGTGGGCCCCGGAAAGGAGTGCCCTCGACCATCCGAATTCCGCAATCAAGTACTTGAAAAAGATACCGAAGCTGACGTATGTACCAATACCTATGGCCTGGATACTGAAACAGGCCGCGGCAATCAGGTACCCGTAGTAGAAGGGAAGCCTTCTCACTATTTATGATTCCTTTCTACCACGTACAACTTCATGGTATCACGTACCCCCTTCAAGCGTGTATCCAAGGTTTTCTTGATCCTGATTTCATTTCTCGCATAGTTGTATGCGGGTTCAGATAATACTACCTCGCCTTCTCTTGCAAAGGACTGGATCCGCTGGGTTATGTTTACGGGCGAGCCCACGATACCATACTTGGCCCTCGTATCCGAACCAATATTTCCAACTACTACTTCTCCTGTGTTTACACCCACTCCCATATGAAGTTCAGGGAGCCTTTCAGCTCTGCTGCCGGAATTCCATATATTCAGGCGGTCCTGCATCTCGAAGGCGCAATAGACGGCTTGCCTTGTGGCTAGGTCTAAGGGATCATCCAAGGGGTGAAAGAAGGAAAGTACGGAATCTCCAAAGAAATCCACGATGATCCCCTTGTACTGACGCACAACATCGATCATGTCAGAAAAATAGATATTCACGATACGTATCGTATCCTCAGGGGTCAATGATTCAGAAAGGGGCGTAAAGTCCCTCAAGTCGGACATCAGGATGGCAACTTGGCGCTTTTCAATTCCCAGCCTGGATGCCTCCGGCCGGCTCAGTAATTCCTTGGCTATTTCCTCGTCTATGTATCTTCCAAAGGTATTCCTGATGAAATCCCTCTCTTTCAATTCCCGGACCATGCTGTTGAAGCTTTCCGTTAACTGCCCAATCTCATCAGCGGTTCTCACCGGGAGGGGATCAATATACTTCCCGCTTGCGACTCTTTTTGCAGCTTCTGAGATTTCCACAATATTCCTGACAGGCTTTCCGATCAGGTACCTGATGAGCAGTATGATGGAAAGGATACTGATAATTCCCACGATGAAATAGTAGAAGCGGAACTTGATGACCGGCGCCAAGATCCTTTTGCCTTCTGCGAAGAGCACTATGGTCCACGGGGCGTTCTCCAGCCTGTAGAAGCCCCCGACCTTCCCCCATTCTCATTCGGCCCTTCATGGGCATCTGGGGAAGTTCGCCATCCTCTTCTGACCATATGCAATTCTACCTTCGCAACTCCGTCAAGGCTTCTCAATTGATCCAGCATCCAGTCTTGGACCCACCCGTTGCTTCTCATGCTGCCGGTTTCCTTGAACCGTTCTATCCAGGAGAGGGATTCCTCCAGGCGCATGTCTATAAACTGGGCGGCCCTCTCCAGCTTGAGAACCGAAGCCTCCCGCCATTCCCGCAGGATCACATTTCTGGTGAAAACGAAACCGAAGAACCCGAGGCCAAAGAGAAAAATGCCCAGGGGCAATAGTAACAAGAACACCATCCGTTGTTGGAGGGTACCGATTCTAAACCTTTTCATTTCAAAAACTCCTGTTCCTATGGCAATCCACCAGGGAAAGGGGCGAAAGAAGGATATCATGAAAAAGGAGAAAGACAACAGCCAAAACAATGTCTCTCCTCCTACGGTTGATTTGTGAAGTTGGATAATTAGTATGCACAAAGGTCTGGGGCCATGAATACTTTGTATCCAGAAGTCGAGAATTCTTTCACCTTTATGTGGCTACTCGTGGAGGGACAAGCTGTTCCAAATGGACGAGATAAGGGCCCAACAGGCTCGATCACTGTCGACCTATGTCTTTAAAAACAATCCTATACTTCTCATCCTACTTTGTGCGCGGAGATGCTTGCCCATATTCTGGTCCTCAAGAATCCCTTTTTCGCCATCACGGATCAAAAGGGCTGTTTTGAAATTCCAGAAAAAAATACTTAGAAAGTCACGGTGTCCATGGTATAAGGAACCTTCCACCGGGGGAATATCTCCTAAGAGCCTGGCATGAAAAATTTCCGTAGGAATTTTGAGGAGCTGCTGCTTTCGGAAAAACTTGAGATGCAAGGCGAGCAAAGCTTTGGGAATCACCGTAAAACCTCGGCGGTATCTTCGACAGGCGTATGTGAAATACGCCGCAGTGACTAGAGATGCAGCGCAAGGCAGCAGATGGGGTTTTTGCGGAAGCAGCAGTTGATTATGGTTGATGTGTCCACATATATGGCCTTTGCAGCAGGCCTGGTTTCTTTTTTGTCTCCCTGTGTCCTGCCCCTTGTCCCGGGATATATCTCCTTTATCTCAGGGGCTTCTATTGAAGATGTTGGGTCGGAGGGGAGCGAAATCTCCTTCCTCAGCCGCAAGAATTTTGACATCTTTTTGAATTCCCTTTTCTTTGTCCTGGGTTTTTCCGTGGTTTTTATCATTTTGGGAGCATCTGCTTCACTCATGGGATCGCTTGTCTCCTCCAAGATGTCTCTGCTCTCCAAACTTGCCGGGCTGGTCGTCATTTTTTTCGGGGTCTTCAAGTTGGGGCTCATAAGGTCTTTCGCCTTTTACAGGGAGATCCGGTTCAATGTCAAAGACAAAAAGTTCGGCCTCCTGGGCGCCGCCATCATAGGGGCAGCGTTCGCCTTCGGGTGGACACCCTGTATCGGTCCCATACTCGGCAGCATCCTGGCCTATGCGAGCACTCTTGAAAAGGCAAACCAGGGGATGGTGTTGCTTTCGATCTATTCCCTTGGGTTAGGGCTTCCTTTCCTCATGATGGGCCTTGGAATCAATTGGGTCCTGGGATTCTTTGACAGGATAAAGAGGCACCTCCGTCTTATCGAAGTTGTGAGCGGTATCATTTTGATCATTCTGGGCATCCTCATTTTCAGCAACAAGCTGCTCTTGATCCCGGGTTATCTGAGCTTTTTGAACCGATTTGCCCTATGACCCCCGTCACCCGTTGAGGTCTTATGAAGAAATACATCATTATTGGAACGCTTTTGTCCATTCTACTGATCGTTGTGGCCCTTACCGTTATTCTCCAGAAAAGGGCCAAGGGTCCTCGCATTGAAGAAGGAGATAAGGAGCAACAACTCGCCCTGTATTTCCAGAATATGGGGATATCCCTGGTACCCAGTATCCCCATAACCTCTGAGATCGTCCTTCCCGATCTCGACGGCAACAAGGTAAGGCTCTCGGATTACCGGGGAAAGATCCTGTTTCTCACATTCTGGGCTACCTGGTGTCCGCCATGCCGCGAAGAGATGCCCTCCATGGAAAAACTCCATACCTGGCTCAAAGGCAAAGATTTTGTCATGATGGCAGTTGACTTACAGGAACCTGCACCGCGGGTAAAAAAGTTCTTTCAGGATCACAA
>JAFDHO010000090.1 GCA_019308745.1 Deltaproteobacteria bacterium | reverse complement strand
TCAACTACGCTGCTGGCTGAGCTGTATTTCTTAAGGTTATAGTCTTTGCAGATATCCATCAGACCCTCACCCCTCATCATCCTGGTCAGATAGATCGCCACGCCCCTCGGCTCAAACGATTCTTTCTTTCTCCTTTCATGTCTTTCCTCCTGTGGGTCTTGGGGTGAGCAATTGTGGCCTTTGACATTCTTCTTAAGGAAAATGCAGACTGGCAATAATGCCCAGGGGCACGGAAATGTCCTCTTGTGTCTTATCAGATAGTCCTGTCCTGGAGGGATTCGGGATCTATAGACTGATTTATGTATATTTTGCATGGTGTCTTGTCAATAAAGATCCGGCTGCAGAGGGCCCCGCTTTGGACCACCCAGTCAAAGGGGCTATAGCCCTCAACATTTGATGAAATGGAGAAGTCAGAATTCAGGAGCCAGGGGCCAGGAGCCAGGAATCAAAAGCTCCTTGATACCCCCTCCCTCAAACAAATCCATGCTCCACCTTGAATTTGCGGCGGGAACCCTATTCTGGATTCTGACTCCTGGGTTCTTCACTGCGATATAACGGGTTAGATTTTGGCTTCTAACCTGCCATGCCGGAAGGTCAAGTCATCCAATAAGCAATGGACTTGAGAAGAAGTAGATCTAGCTTTTGATGCTGTTACCCAGACCCCGTTTTTTCTTGACACGCCAGGGGCAGTTCCCTATGCTTTTGATCCGAAAGAGAGCCGTTTATGAAGATACATCAATCTTGATCTGAAATGGAGTGGTGAAATGAAGGCATTGGTAGTCGGTGGAGTGGGGAGTATGGGGCAGGCAGCTGCCCGAGATCTTATCAAGCAGGATCAGGTCGAGAAGGTCGTCTTGGGGGACATCGTTACAGACCCGAGCAGATTGTACGAAAGACTGCGGGCGAGCGAAAAGGTATCTGTAACAAAGATCGATGTGAATGATCACGATGCCTTGGTGAAGGCCCTCAAGGATGTTGATGTTGTCATCAACTGCGCGGGACCCTTCCACAAGACAGGGGTCTCCGTGTCCAAGGCGGCCATCGAGGCAAAGGTCAATT
The DNA here is from genome assembly GCA_019308745.1 of Deltaproteobacteria bacterium. Taxonomy (GTDB): domain Bacteria; phylum Desulfobacterota; class DSM-4660; order Desulfatiglandales; family HGW-15; genus JAFDHO01. The sequence goes on along the minus strand of JAFDHO010000090.1, from coordinate 14,289 downwards.
ACGTGGATATTTCCGATGAATATAAGACGGTCGTAAACCTCTTTGTCCCCGAAATTGAAGAGCGAGCAAGGCAAGCAGGCATAACCATACTAACGGGGATGGGCTCAGATCCCGGTACAAACAACCTCATAGCGAAGTATCACGCAAGCCACCTGGACAGTGTTGACGAGATCGCCCTCTTTTGGGTCGTCAGTATCGCGGACATGGAAGAAGGCGCAACCTCTGGTGCGGCATGGGACCATAGCCTCCATATGAACACGGGGAGTGTCCCCCAATATATCGATGGCCGCCTGGAATACGTGGAGGCCGGCACCGGGGAGGAGACCGTCAACTTTCTGGAACCCCTTGGTAGTTGTCCGGTGCGTTATGTCGGGCATCCCCAGCCCCTTACAATGCCGCGCTATATGGAAGGCGTCAAGACAGTCGTTATCAAAGGAGCGATGCTGCCCGAATGGGTAGACCGCCTGATCCAAGAACAGAAGGAAACGGGTTTTCTCAATGCCGAGCCCCTGGACGTCAAGGGAACAAAAGTGACGCCCTATGATTTGACCCTGCAACTGTGGAGAACCATCCCCCAGAACAGAGATCCGGGACCCAAGGCCTCGGGTATGAAAGTGATCGTGAAGGGCGAAAGGGATGGGAAAAGGGTAACCTACACGTCGGACATCGTGGGCAGGACAGCACCCGGCACCGGCATTGCCGCGTCCATCGCCGCCTTAATGCTCTGCTCCGGCGATATCAACGTTAAAGGTGTGGTAGCCCCGGAAGGATGCATTGATCCTGAAAAATATTTTGCAGCACTCCTGGGGAGGGGAGCAAAGATATACCAGACGGAAACCATCACCTCCATGTTGTCTGTTTAGGGCAGAGCCTGCTCTTCTTGGCCGCTGCCGCCTTTCTGCGATCCAATGAGATCACTTTGTCATCAGTCCTGCTCCAGCGCCCCGTGTCTTTCATTGACGTAGGCCAAAGCCTCGTCTATGGCTCCAGCCGCCCTGTTGAGATGCTCTTCGGTATGCCTGTAACATATATACCCGTGATGGTGTGGGTGCAAGAAGATACCCCTGCGAATAAGCTGCGTGTAAAAATCATTGCGTCTGGCCTTGTATGTGTTCCCCTTGTCCCTCTTGAAAGTGACAAAGAACATGGGTGCCACGCCCGTTAACTCCGCTCCGACATCATATTTGTCCAGGATGCTGCGGAGCCTTTCCAGGAAGCGGTTGCCCCTTTCCCAGATCTTGTCGATGACCTTTTCCCGTTCCAGGATTTCGATGGTCTTCAGGGCAGCGATGTAGCCCGTGCTGTTCGGGAAAAAGGTTGAAGAAATGAAGACCTTTTGTTCGGCAATGCTCATGATCTCCCTTCTTCCGGTAACGGCACTTATGGCATACCCATTGGCCATTCCCTTTCCAAAGACCGCCAGGTCGGGGGGTACGCCATAGAGTTCCTGGGCTCCACCCATGCGGAGCCTGAAGCCCGTACGGATTTCATCATAGACCAGAACGGCTCCGTACTTGTCCGCCACCTCTCTCACCCCTTCCAGAAAACCAGGGGCGGGTTCCTCCATCTTCTCGTGGAGAGGATGCCCGAAGGGTGTCAGGACGATGGCCGCAGTGTCGTCACCGTGCTTTTTCATCAGGTCCTGGAGTTGATCCAGGTCGTTGTAGGGGAATTCATGGACGTCCTCGTAGAGCTTCACAGGGATCCCCCCTTTGATCTCGACGCACCAATCATGCCAACCGTGGTAGCCGCAGCGCATGACCTTGATCCTGTCCGTGTATCCCCTGGCAATCCGGATGCTGGCCGTAGTCCCGTCTGAGCCGGTCTTCCCGAAAACGCACATTTCAGAGCAGGGGATGAGCTCGTTGAGTCTTTCTGCGAGATGATTCTGATGGGGTTGGGTCAGGGAAAAACAGAACCCCTTGTCTCTTATCTGTTGGATGACGGCCTCATCGACCTCTTCCTCCCTGTAGCCCAGGATAATAGGACCGAAACCGCAAAGAAAATCAATGTACTCGTTCCCATCCACGTCAAGGATGGTGCCCCCCTTTCCCGATTCCAGAAAGATCGGGTATTCTCCTGGGACGAAATTATAGGGCCGCCTGGCACCCCCCACCCCGCCCGGTATGAGTTTCCCTGCCTCTTCAAAAAGCTCCAGACTCCTTTTTATGTTCAGTTTTTCCATTCCTAGCAAATATTCTCCTTTCATTGCCTGCGGGGACGCTGCGGGGACGTTGATTTGTAATTCAGTAACTTGAGTTGTTGGCCCTGAGCAGATCAGCGGATCGAACAACATTTACTTACTTGCAAATCAACGTCCCTGCTTTTCGGGCAGACTATAGTGAAAGTCAACCCTTGAGTCAAGGTGAAAGAGAGGCAGGATACAGCGCCAGTGAAAAGGGGGCACACCTATTTATGACCTATTCATCAACCTTCTTCGGCCTCCCTCTTTTTCGAGGAACAACTACCCGGTTCAGCCTATTGCCCAACCTCTCCAGAAATGCCGCCCTCCCCCCATGCCTTACCCTGCTGTGTTGCTTCCCGGATGGCCTCCATATCTTCAGATCGCTCCTCCTCATAGAAGAATTCCCTATAGCTGAACGCAAAATCGTGCAGGTAATCTGCCATGACGGTCTTATCTTTTCTCTCCAAAAGATGGTAAGAGCCACTTGACCACGGATACGCCGCTCCATCCGCAACCATCCCGGCCCTGACCGGGTTCCTTTCTATGTATGTGATTTCAATTTGCTTGCAATCAAGGTGAGCCTAACATCCAATTCCAACCGGTTAAAGACTGAAGAAACTCAGGGTCGAGTTCCAATCGTTTTAACCCTCGTGCAGCCTGAGCAATGGCTGCTCCAAGGGAATAAAAAAGCCGATTTGCAATCAAAATAGGTGACCCCTTTTCAGCCTATGGCATGCGGTCCAGTGTCCCGGTTCAACCTCCGTGAGTTCAGGCCGTGTTTCGGAGCAGATGGAGATGGCATCCGGGCAACGGGGATGGAACGGGCAACCGCCGGGTGGAAATATCTGGCTGGCCACCTCTCCCCTGATCTTTCGTCCCTTTCTTGGAGAAAAGGGATCAGGTTTGGGGACGGCAGAAAGCAGGCCCTGGGTATATGGATGAAGGGGCCGTGAAAAGAGACCATTTCGGCCGGCCTGCTCTACGATACGACCAAGATACATTACGGCAACCCGATCGCAGATATGGCGTACCACGCTGAGGTCATGAGATATGAAAAGATAGGTAAGGGATAACCGTGCCTGCAGATCAACCAGCAGATTCAGTATCTGGGCCTGGATGGATACGTCAAGCGCTGATACCGGTTCATCGGCAACAACAAGTTTGGGGTTTAAGGCTATGGCACGAGCCACGCAAATCCTCTGTCTTTGTCCCCCCGAAAACTCATAGGGGTAGCGATAAATATGTTCGGGCCTCAATCCCACAAGTCCCACGAGTTCTTCCATTCGCTCCTTTCTCTCTTCCCGGGAATACAGCCCGTGAACCCCATAGGCTTCACTGATGATACGACCGACGGTCTTCCGGGGGTTAAGGGAGGAATAAGGGTCCTGGAAAATCATCTGCATGTCTCTTCTCAAAGACCGCATCTGGCCACGACTCAAGCCGCCTATCTCTTTTCCATCAAAGATAATTCGGCCCTCTGTAGGTTCTTCGAGCCTGATGATGCATCGACCGATGGTGGTCTTTCCACAGCCGGACTCTCCCACGAGCCCGAAGATCTCCCCACGGGATATTGAAAGCGTGATCCCATCGATGGCCTTTACGAAGTGGCGGGGCTTTCTGAAAATACCCCCGCCGATGGGAAAATACTTCTTCAGTCCTTCTACCTGTAACAAGATATGCCTATTCATGGTAGAGCCAGCACCTGACACTGTGTCTTTCCTTAACCGGGATCAAAGGAGGGGGTTCAGTGGAGCATTTCTTCAACGCTGCCTGACACCGTTCATGGTAATGGCAGCCGGGGGGAAGATAAAAAATGCTGGGAACCATGCCGGGAATGACCTCCAGGTGCTTGTCTTCCCTGATCGGTTTTGTGATACTCGGCATAGATGCCATCAATCCCCGTGTGTAGGGATGGAGGGGATCACCGAAAAGGTCCTTTACATCCGCTTCCTCAACCACCCTGCCCGTGTACATTACCGCAACCCTTGCTGCCATTTCCGCAATAACACCAAGGTCGTGGGTAATGAGCATTATAGATGCCCCCATTTCCTCCTTTAACCCGTTGAGCAAATCAAGTATCTGGGCCTGTATTGTCACATCCAGGGCCGTGGTGGGCTCATCGGCTATCAAAAGGGAAGGACGACTTGAAAGCGCCATGGCTATCATGACTCTCTGGCGCATGCCGCCGCTTATCTGGTGAGGATACTCCCCAAGTTTTCGTGAAGGGTCTGGTATGCCGACCTTGTTTAGCATTTCAAGGGCCGCCTCCCTGGCCTCCACCTTTGTTACACCACGGTGGATTCTTATAACTTCGGTCATCTGGGCGCCGATGGTAAAAACAGGATTAAGGGAAGTCATGGGCTCCTGGAAGATCATCGAAATAGACCGACCCCTCACCCTGCGCATCTCGGCTTCCTCCAGACCGAGGAGATCCTTCCCCCTGAAAAGTATGCGACCTTTGAGGATCCTGCCGGGAGGGTCAGGGATCAGCCGCATTACCGAAAGGGCCGCAACGCTCTTCCCGCATCCGGACTCCCCTACAAGCCCGAAGGTCTCTCCTTCGTATACGGTCAAGTCCAGCCCCTTTACGGCGTAGGCCATTCCTTCGTCTGTCTTGAACCGGGTATTAAGGTTGTGTATTTCCAGAAGCGGATTTTGCATTTCTCAAAGGACAAAGGAATAATGTAAGCACCCCTTCACTTCAACCGGAGCTTCGGGTTAAAGACCTCTCTCAGCCCGTCCCCTATCAGTGTACAGCCTGCCACACCCAGCATGATGAAGAGGCCCGGGAAAACCGTAGTCCACCATTGACCGTTGATGATGTATTGCCTACCCTCTGCGATCATGAGACCCCATTCCGGGATCGGGAGCCTGGCACCGAGGCCGATAAAACTCAGGCTTGCCACCCATAGCACACCATATCCCGTATATATGGTTCCCTGGACGATGAGGGGGGTCATGCAGTTGGGCAGCACATCGGTCAAAATGATCCGTAAGTGCCCTGATCCCAAGGCATGGGCGGCCTGCACGTAGTTCATTTCTTTTACCTGGATGGCCTTGCTGCGGGCCATCCGGGCGAATATGGGGATGTAGGATATGCCAATTGCGATGGCTGCATTGACCAGGGAAGGGCCAAGTCCGGATACGATAGCCATGGCCAGGATCAATGGAGGAAAAGCCAAGAGCACATCGGCTATCCGCATAAAAAACATGTCAATGCCCCTGCCGAAATAACCGGAAACGATGCCCAGAGGCGTACCAGCAACCGTTCCCACAAGCACTGCCACAAGTGCCGAGATCAGTGTGTAGCGAGCACCGGCAAATATCCTGCTCATTATGTCCCTGCCGTAATTGTCCGTGCCAAACGGATGGGTGATGCTCGGGCCCTTAAGCTTGTCCTTGAAACAGGTGGCCAATGGATCGTGTGGGGCCAGGGAAGGTCCAGCGATAACCAGGACAAAGATCACTGCCAGGATTGCCAGACCTCCTATGGCAGGCTTGTTCTTTATGAACAGGCGAAACCTGTAGCGGATGGTATTGGTATCTACCGGCATTTTTCTTTCGTAAAGACTCATGACCGTTACCGCAACTGTATCCTCGGATCAATCAGACGGTAGGAAATATCCACTATGAGATTAATAAGGGCGAAGATAAGGACATAAAAAAGAATGAAGCCTTGGAGCCCGGCATAATCCAGATACTGGATGGATTCAACTGCGAAGGATCCCACACCGGGCCAGGCAAATATCACTTCCGTAAGAACCGACCCTCCCAGGAGAGCACCGTAAATAGCCCCTGCCATGGTCATGGTTGGAAGAAGAGCGTTTCTCAACGCATGGCGAAGAAGGATGGACCTGAGTCCGACCCCCATGGCCCTTGCGGTACGGATATAATCTTCTTCAAGGGTCTCAATTAAGTCCGCCTTGAGCGTCCTGACAATAATGGCCCAGTTAAAAAAGGAGAGGGTAATACCTGGCAGTATCAACTGTTTGAAGGCCGCCATGAACGCCTCCATGTCTCCTGCAAGCAAGGTGTCAACAAGCAAAAGGCCCGTTGCCATCGGGGGGTAGCTGAATTCAGAGGACAACCTTCCCATGGGTGGTGGCGCCACATTGAGGAGATAAAAGAAGAAGTAGATCAGGAGCAGACCGAACCAGAAGATGGGCATTGAAACGCCAACAACGGTGAAAATGCTGACCAGGTGATCCGGCAAACGGTTCCTGAAATATCCCGCCATGATTCCCAAGGGGATGCTGATCATTACCATCAGTACGAAGGCAAAGGTGGTCAATTCGAAGGTGGCGGGAAAACGGCGGAGCAGCTCTTTAATCACTGGGCTCCCAGCCCGCCAGGAGTACCCGAAATCTCCCCTTAAAACCTGCCCAAGATAGCTCAGAAACTGTATGGGTAGCGGCTTGTCAAGACCCATCATCCGAGTCAGGGCCTCAACGTTTTCAGGTGAAGAGTGGGCCGGCCCCAGGATCATCAAAACGGGATCGCCCGGCAGAACCCGGGTTACGATAAACATCAGAAGCAGTGCGCCGAAAACGGTGGGAATGGTATACATCAGGCGCCGCAGTATATACCTGCCCAGGTTCACGAATGGAGTGGTACCTCCTCTCTAGAATGAAAAGCACAGAGACAAAATAAGGCACCTTTCCCCCTTAGTACAAGGGGAAAGGTGCCCGGAATAATCTTCTATTTGAAATAAATGGTCCGCACGTGGAACTGGTCATCCGGGTTGAGACAGAAGCCCTGAACCTTCTTGTTCATGGCCGTATCGGCTATGGGCTGGAACATAAAGATCCACAAGTCGTTGTCAATAACATACTTTTGGACCTTCCTTGCCAGGGCGTAGCGCTGCTGCTTGTCCACCATTGTAGAGGCTTGCTGTATCCATGCGTCCAGTTGTGGATCGTTTATCCTGGAGTAATTGCAGAAGCTCTTTGATCCCAACAAAAACCCGAACTGGTACCAGGGATCTGTCACGAAGGATGTCCAGGCCACCATGAATATGGGCACCTTCCCGCTCTTAAGCTTATCCAGGAATACCGCCTGGGGCAAGACGTCGATATCCATCTTCACACCGATCTTTGCCAGCTCTGCCTGCCAGGTGACGGCGACTTCCTTGTTGTTTGGGATCCTCCCTTCCCCGATCTGAAAGGTGAAGGACAGTCCTTCCTTGTACCCGGCTTTGGCCAGTAGTTCCCTGGCTTTCTGCAGGTCTTGTTTGTAATGGAAAAACTCGGATGTGTGGCCCGGGCTTCCCTCAGAGGCCGGGCTCGTCATCTGAATGGCCCTGCCATAGAGGACGTCTTCTATCACAGCCCTGTAAGGGAAAGAATAGGTAAGGGCCTTTCGCACGAGGGGATTGTTGAAGGGAGGATTGTTCCGGTTCATGTCGATGTAGTTAATCTTTATGGTCGGGCGCGCTATAACCTTCAGGTTCTTTTTCTTTGAAAGCATTGAATAGTCCTTGGCCGGGATCCACCACATGATGTCCGTCTTTCCCCTTTCAAGAAGCATGGCGCGCGTTGATTCTTCAGGTATAATCTGATAAATGACCTTTCTTATCTTGGGTTTCGGACCCCAGTAATCTTCAAACCGCTCGAAGACTATTTCTGCGCCCGGCTTATAGGATACAAGCCTGAAGGGCCCGGATCCGCAGTCGTTCCTGGCCACCCACTCGTTTATCTTTCGCTCGACCACTCCTCCGTGGGCCTCTACAACTTTGGGATCCTGTATACCAAGGTTCAACATCTGGAGATAATCCAGGAGCAGGGGATTGGGTCCTTCCAACTTGAAGCGAATGGTATGATCGTCCAGGACCTCCATGCCCTTTTCCGTGATCTTGGCGAGCCACAGTACCGTGTTTGCCGCAAGCTTGGTCTTTCGGTACCTGGTAAAGGTGTATTTTACCGCTTGGGCGGTAACAGGATTTCCTGAGTGGAACCGCGCGTCCTTCCTCAAATGAAAGGTCCATTCAGACATGTCGGCGTTATGCTCCCACCGCTCGGCAAGCATGGGAACCACTTTGGTGGTGTCTACCTTTACGGTCCCGTCGGGTTGCGGCACCCTTTGGTACTGGACCAGGAAGTCATATATTGCCCCTATAGCCGCATAACCGGTATAGTCCCGGGTCGCTGTAGCGGGATCAAAGGTTCTGGCATCGGTGATAAATGCCACCCTCAGGGTATCCTGTCCCTTGGCCGGGGTCACAGCGGCCCCCATTCCCATGAGTAAGGCCAGCACGAGCACAGACACAAAGAATTTCATTGAAAAACGCATCTTTCCGCCTCCTTTCTTTATGATTTTGGTAATGATTCAACAAGCCCTCAAGTACCGTTAGCGCCCTTAAAGCCCCTCAGTAGCCCTCGACACCCAGTCCGCGGCAGGCCTCCACAAGGTCTGGGTGAATGTAGCGACCCTCTTCTTCGATGGTCTCCCCATCAAATACGATGGTGGGGTTGAGAACAATTCCGTCGGTGTGAGCGGCGGCCTTCCAGGTCTTCCCCATGATCTGGGGCCCCTGGGATCCGATTCCCATCTCGATACAACCGAAGACCCTCTCGTCTTCCACGATCCGGCCCGTCACTTTCGTTACCCCTGGATTGAACCCCATGGAATAGTGTGCAAGCCTGTACATGTTGGGATCATTAAACCCCTTCAGCCACTTCTCAAAACGCATGGCCTCCCTACCGCCCTCCACCTTTGTGATCTTTCCTTCTACAAGGGTTAGGGATACGGGTTCCCTCAATGCCCCCAGATCCGTGGGCGGGTAAAGGGCTCCGTCAAAGACCAGCCGACCGCTGATGGTCTCCTCCAGGGGACACCAAGACACCTGACCGCCCAACATTACGGGTTCACCAGGGGTGTCTGCCAGTTTACCCGACTGGCGGGCTTTCCGCCCCCTGTTGAAGGCCGTAAGCTCGGTTCCGGCCGGGCTGTAGATCTCAACCTTGTCGGTCGCCATGACCATGTCCTTTAACCTGTTTCCCATTGCGATCAGCTTGTGAATATCCACCCTGTAAATGGTATTTACCAACATTTGGGCGTCCATACCCGTAAGGCAGATGTACCTGGCCCCGTTTTCAATGGCCCTTAAGTACGCATTGGAGAGAAAAATCAATCCCACTGCGAACTCTATCCATACATCGGCCTGTGCAACGGCCCCAGCCACAGGTGCCGGGGGCTCCTGGTAACCTTCCGTCTGGGTGGGATGAAGGACCACCACGGGATTCGCCCCTGCTGCCATGGCCGCACCCGCCGTTGCGCGCACCACCCGCATATCGGATGATGTATCGGCGCTTATTGCGACGTTCTCACCCGGTTTTATCAGCATGATCTGCTCCACCAGTTTCCTGGCACCGGCCTCTACTTCCCAGCTAAGGTATTCGTCCCTGATTTCGGTACCTATTGCCAGTTCCATAAGAACCTCCTCTCATATCCATTCATCATCCCTTAAAGGGGTCTGGGCGGGTACCCCGGAAAAAATCAGTGTGCCGGCACCGGCAAGGGTTTCATGAAGGACCGCTTGCTGTGCCTGAGACCCAGATGAAGCACCATTTCTGTCTGCTTGAGGGTTACAGCACCCGGATCGATTACTGGTATCCCCAGGCGCGCCTCCAGAATCTCCCGCATATCAGGCAGGGCACCGCACCCAAGGATCAAGGCCTCGATCCCGTCTTTGTCCACCATGTCCTTCCCACGTTCCAGCACTCGCTCCTTGACCATTGAACCCCGGTCGTATTCAAGCACGGGAATATTCAGGGGACGTATTACGGAAATCCGATCAAGGAGGCCCCTTGCCGCTATCTTGCGCCTGATGCGATTTACCGACTGATCGAGAGTCGTCAATACTCCTATCCTGTCGGCAAGCGCAAGGGAGAACACCTGGGATGACTCACCCAGGCCCAACACAGGGATATCGGCGATTTCCCGTGCGCCGGCAAGACCCGGGTCCGAGAAACACCAAATAATAACGGCATGGCAGCTCTTTGATTTCGCTTCTCTTACTAGGGGCAGGACATAACCCGCAGCAAGAGCCTCATCGTATTCTGATTGAATCGCCTCTGGCCCCCTTGCGAGGTTGATGATCTCGAACTCCATTTCAGGCCCCAACCAGCGCCTGGCCGATGCCTCTATGCCAAGATTCCACTTTTCAGTGCAAACAGGGACTATTATCCTTACCCTCATGGTTCCACACACTCATATTTGTTGAGCAAGGTCTTGAAGAAGTGCCGTCAAAAAGGACCAAAGGTACTGCACAGATGAGATCTCAAGGGATTCTCCAGGAGAATGGGCATTTCGAATCGTTGCTCCAAAACTTATTGCATCAATATCATCGAATTTCCTGGAAAGAACCCCACACTCAAGCCCTGCATGAATAGAGGCAATAACGGGTTCCCTTTCAAACACCCTGCAGTAAACCTCCTTTGCCCTTTTCAGGAGGGGAGAATCCGCTCTGGGTTCCCATCCGGGGTAATTACCCCCAGTTTCAGCCGAAGCCTTTGCAAGGGCCCCGCAGGCCTTTACGACATCGCTAAGGGCGTACATCTCGGAATCCAAGAAACTCCTTTGTTTGGTCCCTATGATATACCGCCCTTCTCCATCCAGCCTTGCCGCTCCAAGGTTTGTAGATGTCCGAACGAGTCCAGGCTGCTGGGGGTCCCAGGAAAAAACGCCCTGTGGAAGGGCCATCAAAAGAAGAATAAGCCTGTCCTCAAATTCCCTGGAAAACACCTTTTCCTTTTGAGGTTCATTCAGTTCAGTAATGATGAGCTTCAGATCGGGTTCAAGGTGACGGTACTCGGATTCCAACACATTGGAGAACTCAGATATTGTTTCCTTGAATTCCGGAATTGACCGCTTCGAGACCATAACCGTTGCCTCAGCTCTCCGGGGTATGGCATTCAGGGAAGATCCGCCGCTGATATCTCCAAGGCAAAATGATTCTCCCAGGCCTTTCTGAATAGCCAATATCAACCTCGCAAGCACTTTTACTGCATTTGCCCGTCCCCGATGTATATCAAGGCCTGAATGACCCCCTTTCAGTCCTTCAACCACCACCCTAAATCTTCTGGTTTCCGGAGGGACCTCCTTCCATTGGGGGCTAAGTTTGAGATAGGTATTCAGGCTGCCTGCGCTTCCCACATAAAAGGTGTTGATATCCTCGCAATCAAGATTGACCAGCACTCTGCCGGAAATAATATCTTTTGAAATTGACTGGACTCCTGTTAGACCTACCTCTTCCCCCACGGTGAACAGGAATTCCAACGGTCCGTGGAGATACTCCTTGGCCTCCATCAGGGCTAAGGACATGGCCACGCCAACCCCGTTATCCGCTCCCAGTGTGGTGCCCGAGGCCTGAATCCAATTTCCGTTCCTGGTAATCCTCAGGGGATCCTTCTTAAAATCAAAATCAAGCCCCGGTTCCTTCTCACACACCATGTCAAGATGGCTTTGGAGGACAACCGTGGGTGCAGATTTTGCAGTGATCATACCTGGTTTTGCCACCACCAGGTTTCCTGCTGCATCTCTCCGGTGGGTTAATCCCAGATTGGCTGCCTGTAAGGCCACGTATTCACGCACCTTTTCTTCTTCACCCGAACAGCGGGGAATTCGGGAAATGTTAATGAAATGACGCCAAAAAGCTTCCGGTTCCAGATCTTTTAAGGAGTCTTCCATCGCGAGATGTTTCTCGTTTGTAAATAGTAGTGATTGCAGGGACGTTGATTTGTAATTCAGTAACTTGAGTTGTCGGCCCTGAGCAGATCAACGGATCGAACATCAGTTACTTATTTACGAACCAGCGCCCCTGTCTTTTCGGGCAAAACTATAGTGAAACTCACCCCTTGAGTCAAGGTGAAAGAGAGGCAGGATACAGCACCAGAACCTGACCTATTCTCGCGGTTCAAAGGACAGATAGATAAATGACCTGCATGTCAAGAATCAGGACCGTCGAAGATCGAAGGCGTTGCACGACAATCGGGCAACAGGGAGGCAATAAAGGACGGGGTTCCTTATTCCCCTTCCCTTCTGAATCCTTCCGGGATTCTCAGATGACCGTCCACCAACTCTAGGTCCAGCCACCATTTGCGAGCCGGATCCGGTCTTTCGTATCTCAACAGGTCATCCCCCCAGATTCCGAGACGCCTGGCAGGCGGTACGTGCCTCATGGTCCAGTTGACTGTTCGGTGAAAGAGGGTGTGGGGTTTGCTCCAGGGACACGACTTAATACAGGTTCCGCATCCAGCGCCATTCTTGTTTCCGACCCTCATCCCAGTGCATTTCTCCACGTTGTTCGGCCATTTTTCATACCCGTTATGAATGATCTTGTCCCCATGGCTAATCGCGCCCGCAGGGCATTCTCTGGCACATTTGGCACACTTTGCACAGAAGTCCTGTAGTCCAAAGTCTATGGGACTGTCTACGGCGAGAGGTAGGTCGGTCGTTACCACTGCGGCCTTGAAGCGGGGGCCCAGGAAAGGGTTCAGCACAATGTCCCCGATCCTGCACATTTCTCCGAGTCCGGCCCACAAGAGAATGGGAGGGACAACGACCTGGTAGTTGAGGGCATGATGTGCCCGAGCCGGATAGCCGAGTCTGCGAATATAGTCGGCCAGAACACAGGCAATGAATCCGGATGAGGTGTACGCCATGAAACTCATGGAGTTGCTTATCCAGTCATGGCCGTTGGTGCCGGCCTCTGTTCGGGTGTCCTGGTCTATCAAGATGGCGATGGCATATTTGTGATTCAGTTCTATCTTCTCGCCGCCATGCCAGGCGCCGTAACTGTAGACAGCGTAGGGAGGGAGCACGCAAATGCCGACGAGATCAGCTCTCAGGAAATAGGCAGTTTCTTTGATGTGCGCCGCCATCCATCCCGGATCATCAGGATGGGGGGCCTCCTCAGGGGCAACTTCCCCGTCCACCAACTTGCGCAGGTTAAAACCCATCTGAAGCAAGGCGCCGGAAAGTGGATGCTTGGCCACGAACCGGAAGTACTCTTTCTTCAACCTGGGGCCAAAATCTCCTCGACCAGCCCTGTTGAACCCGCTCTCCCTTTCATCAACCTGCTGAACCTCGTCCTCATAGATCAGGGTCGTGGGCCGGTCAACCCTCTTGAGAAGCTGAACCGGATAAGGGTCGGCCTCGCCAAATCGTGCCCTATCGCGCTGGTGATTGATCATTCCTCTCTCCTTTTCCAGGGTTCCATTTCTACCAAAGATAGAGCGATATTTGAATCCTTTTCTTGGAGCTCCCAAGAATGCAGGCTCTATAAAGCGGTCTAAAGGGGTCACCCATTAGACCCCTTTATTTGCCCTTAAGATCAGTATCTAGGCCGAGCGATCTTTTTCTTCAACAACGCCAGATCCGCCGCCTGCTCTACGATGGTCTTCTCCAGACGCTCCTTCTCCTCCTTCAGCCGCAAGTGCTGATCATACTCTATCTTGGGCCTCCTGCTTTTCCTGGCCTTAAAGCCGCTGATGGCCGCCTCTTCCACAGCTTTTCGGATCCGGGTCAAATCACTCGAATGGATTCCCCAACGCCGTAACACCTCACTAATACCCCCGTTTCCCTTTGCCTTGGCTATGGTGGCTTCAATGAAAATCTGGTACTTCTCCTCAGCAGACAGGTGTCGGCGTTTACGCACCATGTCATCTTGTGACCTTTCCATATCCTACCCCCCAGGTTTTCTTGTAAGACAAATCCGGGAGGGACTCAAGTCGCCGCCGACTGGGTTAACTACGGTCGCCCTACGGGCTCCCTCCGTTAGCCCAGAGACCTTGCTTCCGCCTAAACCAAGAAATGGAATACAGATTCAGAAACATTATAATAATTATATGCAAAACAAAAACTAGCTTGACATAAGAATACCTTCATTTTACAAATAGACTGGCGCGAAGCAATGACGACGATCCCCTTGAAATACCTCTCGGGGAGATCTGTTGAGATCAGAATTAGCAACAAGAGTCGGTGGGAACCTCTCGAATATGAGAAAAGAGGCAGGGCTCACCTTGAAGATGCTTGCTGACAAGACAGGGCTCTCTGTTTCCTTTTTTGTCAAAAATAGAAAACGGCCAAATAATTCCGTCTCTTCC
>JAFDHO010000321.1 GCA_019308745.1 Deltaproteobacteria bacterium | reverse complement strand
TGACCTTTGAAAGGAACTGTGCCGAATGAGGAGGTGGTGTCATAGGCCGGATCAAAAATCCAATTGGTGCCCCCTGTAAGCCTTGAGGTAGTTCATGCAGAACCTGTCCCTGCCGGCCAGGGCCTCTGCGGAAACAATGTTCCCCATCATTCGCTTATCGAGGGGATCGACAATTGCGGCATCAAGGCCCTTGGTTATGGCCATGACCATAAAGGTCTGGTTCAAGAATCTCCTCTCTGGCAGGCCGAAGGAGATGTTGGAAAGCCCACATATGGTGTGGATACCCTCAAACCTTTTCATTATTGCTTCTATAGCTTCCAGGAACTCCCGGCCAAAGGACTGATCCGTGGCAACAGGCTGCACCAAAGGATCAACGAAGATGTTCTGCACCTTGATGTTGTTCTTGAGCAGGATGTCTACCAGGCCTTCGGCTACAGACAATCTTTCCTCGGCGGTCCTTGGCATGCCCTTGTCACTCATGCATAAGGCCACGACCTTAAAGTCCGTACCTGCAATGATAGGCAGGAGCTTGTCGCAGCGGTCCTTTTCAAGGGTTATGGAATTGATCATGGGGGTGCCCTGATGGACGGACAACGCTGCTTCCAGGGCAGCCGGGTTGGGGCTATCAATGCAACAGGGGACATCCACCACGTCCTGCACGATCTCAACAAGCCACTTGAGGTGGTCGGCTTCTCCCTTTTCAAAGACCCCTGCATTAACGTCTATGTAATGGGCACCGGCACTTTCCTGATCCTTGGCGATGGCCCGCAGGGTCTTGACATCCTGTGCTTCTATGGCCTCTTTGATGGATTTGCGAGAGGCGTTTATCAGTTCTCCTACAATGATCATAGAATCCAGTCCCTCCTTGAATAGCCTTTTTGTTGTTGAGAGAGGGGATATCTATCACACGATTTTCATTTCAGGTCAAGGATATGCTCTCTTCATGGCCCACAGAAGGAGCGCTGTAAAGGGTTCGGCTGGGATCTATTCCTCGTAGATGTTGGCAATGCAGCAGAGGAAGGTCCCGGCCTCCTCTCCAATGTTGCGCATCCCGTGGGGTTCGAGGCTTGGGACATACACGAAATCACCCGGACCAATGACCCTTGTGTCCACGGCGCGCTCCGTTTCCATATCGAATTGCCAACACTCGAATCTACCACTCAAGATGTACATGGTCTGGTGGTAGAGGTGGTTGTGGATGGGGATCTCGCCTCCGGGCTGTATGGTGAAATGGCGGAGGCCATATTCGGGATAACCGTGGCCATCGTCCCCGTAACTGGAAAGCCACCTTACGCTCGTTCCGAGGACCGGGCGCATTTGTCCCTTGAAAGGGAATTGTTCGATCTTTACGTCTTCGCAATCCTTGAAATTTCTTACTTCCATGTAAACCCCCTTCCTCTCTTAAACTATCAGCTCAAAGAGAGTCAAAGATATTGGCTCTGCCTCGCAGTTTTGCGTCCAAAATCACAGATTCCAAGGGCCACAAGTCTTTTAACAGTCAATTTGTCTCCTCCTTCAGGGCCCACAATCTCACTACTAAGGATTCGGAATGAGGTCCGACTCCCCTTCTACCAGAAAACATGTGGATCTACAAGCGGCCTTTGAGTGAGACTTGAGGGGGCTAAATCCGCAAGATACTGGAATAGCCCAATTTCCGGCCAAAGGGCTTTACTTTTTGAAACATAAAGGGAATCATAGGTAACCAAGCCCGGGCCCACGGTTTTCGTACCGGAAGCTGGCGTCGGAAACCCGGCTCCCTCATCCTTTGAGCCTGATTCTGTCCTTCGAGTGGAACGAAAGTCATGCGTTATTCACCCTACATCGAATTCCTGAAGAGCCTCCAAAGGCTCGAAAAGGACCCCTTGAGAAGGCGGGAGACGGAAAAGACCCTGAAGCTCATTGACTGGTTCGCCCATGTAGTCCTGAACTCCCTTTCCGCCCACATCGCCATCCTGGACGAAAAGGGGGTGATCATCCAGACAAATCAGGCCTGGAAGGACTTTGCCCAGGCAAACAGCATCGGAATTCGTCCCAGCACAATAGGCGAGAATTACCTGGACCTATGTGATTCTGCCAGGGGCGAGTCGGCGGAGGGGGCCCACGAGGTGGCCGGAGGAATAAGGGACGTGATTTCAGGGAAAAGGGAGGAATTTGTCCTGGATTACCCCCTGGAGACGGCCAAAGGCAAGCGATGGTTCTACATCAGGGAGACTCAAAGGCCGGCATCCCGAGAGAGCCAGGACTCAAGAAAAGGAGGTATTTCAATGGCAACTGAAGAAAGGAAAGAAGAATTGCTCAAGGGCCTTCACGATGCCGTCGTCGAGTACGACGAGGAAAGGGCGGCCGAGTTGAGCCACGCCGCCCTGGACGAAGGCATTGATGCCTACGAGGCCATCATGGACGGGCTGGCCGCGGGCATGGAAACCGTTGGCAAACTGTACGACGCTCAGGAGTACTTCGTGCCAGAGGTCCTGATGTGTTCGGACGCCCTTTACCGGGGCCTTGACATCCTGAAGCCCCACGTGAAGGAGACGGATACAAAGGTCAGAGGGCAAGTGGTCATCGGGACCGTGGAGGGGGATGTCCATGACATCGGGAAGAACCTCGTGAAGATGATGTTCGAAGTCGCCGGGTTTACGGTGCACGATCTGGGAAGGGACGTAAAGCTCGAGAGATTCATTGAAGAGCAGCTCAAGACCGATTCGGACATTGTTGCCCTCTCGGCATTGATGACGACCAGCATGCTGGCTATGCCGAAGGTCATCGAGATGATCCGTCAGAGGAATCCAAAGGTCAAGATCATGATAGGGGGTGCCCCCGTATCCAGTGAAGTGGCAGAGAAATATGGGGCAGACGGGTATGCGGACAATGCCGCAAATGCGGTACAGGAAGCGATCCAAATGATAAGTAGCCTGAGAGACATGAAATAGGCCCCCGAGAATTCCAACCCTTGGTTCCCTCATTGGGTTGGGTGCGCCAGGCTAAGCCTGGAAGGAGGGAATGCGATGGACAGTAGCTGAAACTCCTTAGTGGGACCCGGCAGGTAGCCACTCCTGTCCGACCAAGCGTGCTGGCAGTCGGAACC
>JAFDHO010000320.1 GCA_019308745.1 Deltaproteobacteria bacterium | reverse complement strand
ATTGCTTCAGTTCTGGTCAAGACCCTGTTCATGCGGATCGGCATATCACCGATTGTTGGCTACTTGGCCCTCGGCTTCCTGATCCACGTATCCCATAGAATGTGGGATGTCCTCTTCAGTGAGACAGTAAGGTTGTTCGAAATCCTGGCCCTGTTCGGAATCATCTGTCTCCTGTTTCGTGTGGGTATTGAAAGCAATATCAAAGGCTTGTGGGCACAGCTTCGCTCCGCCTCCCTCCTGTGGTTCAGTAATATTATCTTCAGCGGCGCGCTGGGATTCGGCGTAACATACCACTTGCTCCACTTACCTCTCGTCCCCAGCCTCTTCGTCGGCACCGCCCTCACCGCAACCAGTATCAGCGTGCCCGTAGCGGTGTGGGATGAGACGGGGGCAATGCGCACGCCAACTGGAGAATTATTGCTTGACGTGGCCGAGATGGATGACATCTCAGGTGTTGTGTTGATGGCCCTGATCCTGACAATCGCCCCTGTCCTTGAAATGGGCAATGGTGCCGACCTAGTAGGGCCACTGGCAAAGAACATGGTGTGGTTTTTTGTGAAGGCCATGGGGTTTGGGGCTTTCTGCTTCTTGTTTTCATGCTATGCGGAGAAGCCGATCACCGATTTTTTTAGGAGGACGGAGGAAGCGCCTGCCCCCATGTTAATGGTTGCTGCCGTAGGATTCCTGATCGCTTCTTTGGCTGAACTGCTGGGGTTTTCCCTTGCCATAGGGGCCTTCTTCGCAGGGCTTACCTTTAGCAGGAACCCTGACACCGTCAAAATGGAACCATCGTTCGCCGCAATCTACGACTTCTTCACCCCTTTCTTCTTTATTGGAGTCGGCTTGACGATTGATCCCAATATGCTTGTTGATTCGGCTTACCTCGGGCTTTTGGTCCTTGGCGCCGCAGTGGTAGGAAAGATGCTTGGAACTATGCTTCCGGCCCTTTACAAGCGTGGCGTGTTGACGGCCACCGTCCTTGGGATAAGCATGGTGCCAAGGGCCGAGATAGCAATGGTAATTATGAAAAGGGGGCGTGAGCTGGGTGAGTGGGCCGTACCCTCTTCACACTTTTCGGTGCCATTGTGCTGGTTGCAGCGGCAACGTGTCTTTTTGCCCCCCTGTCATTGCGCCCACTCCTGAGCCGTTGGCTAAACCAGGGGATGGAGAGCCAACGGCCTGAAAAATCACTTCGGGGTATTCATAGATGGAACTAATTGGCCTGGTCTCTTTCTTCATAGTTGGAATTTCGCTGATAGTCGTCCTGATTACACATCGGGCGAGGCGAAGACGGACGGAAGAGGATTTGTGCACGAGTGAACAACGATATATGCTGGCCCTTGCAGGGGCTACCGATGGCCTCTGGGATTGGGACATCCGGTCGGGCGCGGTCTTCTTTTCGGATCGGTTCATGGAAATCCTCGGCTATTCGCCGGGAGAGTTCCCCGGCACGATGGATTCATTCCTAAGCCGACTTCATCCCGAGGATGCGAGCTCTACACGGGCAGCCATGGAGCGACTACTTAAAGAGCGCGTTCCTTTCAAGATGGAGTTTCGCCTGAGGAAAAAATCGGGCGAGTATCTATGGTTTTTGGCCCGGGCCCAGGCTGTCTGGGACGCCAAAGGAAATGCTACACGGATGTCGGGCTGGATACAGGATATTACCGAGAAAAAGAAGAGCGAGCTGAATCTTAAGGCCGCGGTTATGGAGATAAGTGAGTTAAAAACCAAGCTTGAGGCCGAAAAGGCCTATTTGCAAGAAGAAATAAAATTTCAATATAACCATGACAACATAATCGGTCAAAGTGAAGGGCTTGCTTACGTCCTCTACAAGGTCGAACAAATTGCCCCCACCGATACGATAGTCCTTATTCTTGGCGAGACCGGGACAGGGAAAGAGTTGGTCGCCCGGGCCATTCACAGCCTGAGCCTGCGCAAAGACCGGGCATTGGTAAAAATAAACTGTGCCACACTGCCTTCAAACCTTATTGAAAGCGAGCTGTTCGGCCATGAGAGAGGTGCTTTCACTGGAGCCCATGCCAGACGCCTGGGACGATTTGAAGTTGCCCACGGCGCAACCCTCTTCCTGGATGAGATCGGCGAGTTGCCCCTGGAATTGCAGCCCAAGCTCCTCAGGGTTATTCAGAACGGCGAGTTTGAAAGATTGGGCAGTTCCCGTACGGTCAAAGTTGATGTGCGGATTATCGCCGCCACCAACCGTAATATGGAAGAGGAAGTCAGCAAGGGTCGATTCAGGGAAGATCTATGGTTCCGGTTGAACGTCTTTCCAATAACGGTTCCGCCGCTGCGGGAACGGGTAAAGGATATTCCGCTTCTCGTGGCTTTTTACGTGGACAAAACCTCGAAGAGATTGGGCAAGTCCATTGAGATCATCCCGACGGGTGTCATGGATGCCCTGAAAAATTATCACTGGCCCGGCAATGTGCGTGAACTTGAAAACGTCATAGAGCGAGCGGTCCTCAACTCCTCGGGACCCAAATTGCGCCTGGTGGATGAGCTGAAAAAGGAGCACAAAGATCTAACGACCGCCCTGAAACCCCTGAGAGATATTGAGCGTGAATATATTGTCCGGGTGCTTGAGCAGACCAACTGGAAGGTGAGCGGAAAAAACGGAGCTGCAGAAATCCTCGGCCTTGACCGCAGCACGTTACGCGCCCGCATGAGGAAACTAGGCATACGCAAACCACCCACGCCGGCCTGAAATGAGGGGAATGTGGTCAGATATGACCATTGGTCAAATATGATGATTCTTTCGCTCCCGTCCTTCCATCTCCTGCCATTCCTTCATATCATGATATTCGGTTACAAAACAATATATTGGGTGAACTAGAAGGCAAATTTCTCCTGCCTGGCACGAACCTTGAAGATCCAAATACAGAAGGTCTGATTTTCTTAGTAGCCCGAGCGGGGAGTATTCTGGTTTTGCTAACACCTGTTGAATGTTTTGCCTTACGGAAAGGAGGGCCCGCATGATGATGCTCAGGTTAACCATGAATGTACTTCCGGAAAAGCAGAAGGAGGTTATGCAAACGCTTCTCTCAATTATTGATCTGACGGGAAAGGATAATGGTTGTCTGAGCTGTAACCTGCTTTGCGATATGGAGGACAAGAACATTTACACCCTGATAGAGGAGTGGGAAACCAGGGAAGATCTGGAACGTCACATACGATCTGAAAAATTCAGTGTCTTGCTCGGGACAAAGAGCCTGTTGGCCGAACCGTTGGAAGTTCGATTTCACACCGTCTCCCGTTCCGAAGGGATGCAGGTCGTCAATGCCATCAGGAGGCCAAGGGACCTTTAGATAGAACCATACAAAGAAAGGAGAGAACCTATGGCTTGGGACAATAATCCAGGAGGCCGGCAAGAAGGCCTGCCTGATTTTCCCGAAATGATCAAGAAGGCAGGGGATTCCTTGGGCCTCGGAAAGGGAGGAAAGCCCTTTTTTTGGCTCATGGGAATTATCGTTATTATTGCGATTATTCTGGCTTACACCGCATTTTACACAATTCCACCTGGTAACCGAGGGGTCCTGCTGCGATTCGGCAGATATTCGGCAGTGGTAATGCCGGGGCTGCACTTCAAGATCCCCTTTGGTATCGACACGGTCTTCAAAGTACACACCGAACAGGTGG
The DNA here is from genome assembly GCA_019308745.1 of Deltaproteobacteria bacterium. Taxonomy (GTDB): domain Bacteria; phylum Desulfobacterota; class DSM-4660; order Desulfatiglandales; family HGW-15; genus JAFDHO01. Next base: position 530 of record JAFDHO010000320.1, on the reverse strand, counting down.
ACACTGAGAGCTTTGGGTTCAAGAGTGTTCGCCCCGGGATTCGGACCGAGTATGAAAAGAGCGCCATGACTGAGCGCGAGTCACTCATGCTCACCGGGGACCTGAACGTTATTGATGTTGAGTGGATCGTACAGTTCCGGCGCGAAGACCCCCGGAAGTATCTCTTTAATGTGCGAGACCCGGTTATGACCATCCGGGATATCAGCGAGTCGGTGAATCGACGCATTGTGGGGAACCGGAGCTTTGACTATGTGCTACAAAACCGTGAAGAGGTCAACAGGATGGCCCAAGAGGAGCTACAGAAGATTCTAGACGACTATGAGACAGGTATCCGCATCGTCAACGTGAGGCTCCAGAACGTGGTGCCCCCTGATCCCGTAAAGGGCGCCTTTAACGAAGTAAACGAGGCCCAGCAGGAGAAGGAGAGGCTCATTAACGAGGCCCAAGAGACATACAACAGGGAAATCCCCAAGGCCAAGGGGACGGCGGAAAGGACCATCAACGGGGCCCGGGGATTCGCTCTGGAAAGG
>JAFDHO010000319.1 GCA_019308745.1 Deltaproteobacteria bacterium | reverse complement strand
TTGCCGCATTAGGATGGGGAGCGTTCTTTAGCAATCCGTATCCCAGCAAAGAAACAATGGCCCCCTCATCCGGATAATAGAATTTGATTGGTGCGTTAGGTGTCGCCTCTAACACCCGGTACACACCTTGAAATCCCAGGCATATGGCCATGTGGTATTCACCTCTTGCCGTCAACTTTATGGCACCGTCAGACCTCTTGAAAAAATCAGGGTCATTGTCGAAAAGCACCTTCTTCAAGTACTCCTCACCATACATGGCATGCATGAGTGCAAACCACCTGTTGCCAATACCCGGTACGCCAGGATCGTCTACCGTCAATTTTCCCTTCCATTTTGGGTCGGCCAACTCCTTCCACGTTTTCGGCTCCGCCCCGGGGGGCACAAGATTTGTGTTAAATATGACCCCCGACGCACTCCCCCGGTCATATACAATTCCAGGTTCCTTTAGAGGATCAAATAGAAATCTTGCCTTCGGATCGGCAACTTCCGGTAAGTAACCGATATCCTGGAGAAAACGTTGTTTTCCGAGAATGCGCAAAAGACTGCTGGCGGTGATATCGATATCGATTGTGTAGGCCTTTGCTGCCTGCTCGGCCCTAATCTTCGCAAGACCCTCTCCACCGCGTAGGGGCAGGAACTGCACATCTATTTCAGGGTATTTTTTCTTGAATCCGGGTATATCTTCGGAATAACTGGCCGCAATCACCAGTTTACCCTCCCGCCTTGCTTCGGCCTCCATCCGTGCCCAATAGTCCTTGGGGTTACCCTTCTTCTCTGAACCCGATACCACCATAGGCACAACCAAAACCACTAGACAAACAGCAGCTAGGATCACTCTTTTCATAATAGCCTCCTCCATGCAGTTGGATGTTAACACTTGAAGTCTCCGACATGTCATCTGACAAAGAATCCATGAAGATCCATTATCTACGGATCTTTCGGTTGGGAAAGGGGTTCAGTGTAAGGGGCTTTTTTCTCTCTCTGTCTTTTCCCAACTCTACCGCCATTTGACCGCAAGCCAGCAATTGGCCTGTCATTCCAAAAATATTGAAAGCGAGTGCCTTATAAGTCTTTTCCCCCTCTCCGGACTAATAGGCAGGCAGCTGAGGCTCGTACTACTTTTGTTTTGCCTTCCGTTAGGGGAATATGCACTTCCTTAACAGCCGGCTAGACGTTAGAAGAGGAGGTGAAAAACATCACTATCAAAACAAGAAGGCCGCTGTACCAAAGTGACAAACAGTTCGGTTATGCTTTCTTGAGGATGACTTTAAGTTGAGATAGAATTCTTTGTTTTGCGTCACCGGAAAGATCTGAAAGGACGGCAGTTAAATATTCGTTCTTTTCATCCATCACATTTCTAAGGGTTTGCAGACCCTTAGGAGTGATTTGAAGCAGAGTAATGCGTTCATCCGAGGGATCACCTTTTCTGATAATAAAACCTTTCTTCGCAAGTCTCTTGGCAATCCCGGTCATATTGGCGCCGGAAACCAACATGATTTTTCTTATGTTTGTTATAGTGTTTTCACCATCCTTAGAGGAACTCAATGCCCGGAGAACGCTATACTGTGAAAATGTCAAGCCATAGTTCCTGAAGAGGGCAGAGTACCTTTTCTTGAATTGCTCTGATGCGCGTACAATACCCATCATCACTTTCTCGTCGAGCGTAAGATCGCTAACATATCCTTCTTTTGGCATATTTCCCCTCTCCTATTCCTTTTCCGACAATATATAATGAATTAAATATTAATGTATTTAATTCCTGCTTTATTGTCAATAATATCTTTGAATGGAGTTTATCATTTTGCCGCCATATGATGCTTTTCCCTGCCTGATGTTATCTTTTTCCGAATCTGCCTGGTCAGTTCTTTCTTGTCAATTTTTGGAAGGCCTGCAACTAAGGGGAATTGGAGCATGATTTCTAGCCTTTCCGGGAACTTGTACTTGGCGATGTTCTTGTTCTCCAGAAAACTGACCATTTCTCCAAAGGAGAAGCTGTGGCCTTTTTCCGGGACAACACAGGCACAGGCCTTCTCACCCATTATATCATCGGGGATCGGCACAACAGCTACACTGGCCACTTTGGGATGTCCCTGCAAAACACTCTCGACCTCGGCAGGATAGATATTTTGCCCCCCCCTGATGATGACCTCCTTCTTGCGCCCGAGGATTATGAGATTTCCTTGATCATCAATTCTGCCCAGGTCTCCAGTACAAAACCATCCGTCCATGGTCCAGGTCTCCCGTGTGGCTTTTAGGTCTTTGAAGAAGCCCGAAGTAGACGTCGGCCCTTTTACCAAGATTTCGCCTATCTCTCCCGGACGCACTTCGGAGCCCTGTTCATCCTGAATCTTCAGTTGATTCCCCGGAATAGGCTTGTTGGCTGTGAACAGGCGCACTTCTCTTGTCGAATCAATGAAAGGAGCGGTAATCCCTCCAAAATCCATCGCTCCATAGGTCTGTATCAAGAAACCTAGTTTCGCATCTGCTCGTTCGGCCAGTTTCGCCGGAAGAGGTGCACCCGTGACCAGGACAAAACGTAGCGAGCCCAGGTCATATCGGTCAAAGTCAGGGTGGTCGATCATCTTGGCCAGCATGGTGGGCACTACACCAACCATGGAAATCTTTTCCTTTTCAATGAGCCTCAAAGCATCTCCTGCCTCGAATTTCTCAAGCATCACAATCCTGGCCCCTACAAGGGGAGCACTGTGAACGCCGATGAAACCGGGGCCTCCCGGACCTGGGGTAAATACGCCGCAGACATCATCGACACTGAGCCTGCAAGCCTCGGCATACACCCTTGCACAACGCATGCGTCCGCATATGGGGGCTTCAACAAATTTTGGAAAACCCGTGCTGCCCGTTGTCAACTGCACTCTGGAAAACTCCAGTGATCCGAATCTCGTTCTTGTCAAAAGGTCTTGTGGATACTTGGTTTCGATGGGGCTCGCAACCATCTCCTTCACGGATAGAGTACCTGGGGGTACCTCTTCTCCGGTAACGAAGACGTGCCTTAGGCAGGGCAAATCGGGACTTATTTCCTCTAGCAGTCTGTCGGACTTGCTGCACCACACAGCGTGAGGAGTGGCAAGTCGGAAATATAGGTTGCCGGTCAAAAATGTTTCTTAAAAAGATGACTTCGAAGGTGATTTTTGT
>JAFDHO010000089.1 GCA_019308745.1 Deltaproteobacteria bacterium | reverse complement strand
TCTCCGCCGGTCTCCGGCATGACCCCCTTCAAGCTACTTTATACTCAAAGCCAATCATAAACAACCATCTTGGTACAATATATAGTGTCCACCCACACAAATCCGCGATGCGGCAAATTTAATAACGTTTTCAGATAACGGATCAAAAATATGGAAATCTTAGACAAAGGGCTTTTCTTGAAAATGATTGAGCCAGGTCCTCGCCTTTGCTGGATAAAAGAGTGGCTGCTGAAAGAGGTATGGAGTTGCGAGCGATATGAGAGTGGAAATCCAATTGATTTCCTCCGCATGGGCGAGGATATGGTTAATCGCTTTGAAATGCTCATATCCTCCGCCGCAGACAGGATCTATGGTGAACTTCTTTCAGGCCCCGGTTCCTCAAAGGCTTTAATCAACGCACTCTCTGATCCGAAGGCCGCTGTTGTCGTCTTTGACGGCCTCTCGATAAGAGAGATCCCCATGGTTTTGAGACTGGCAGAAAAGTCGGGTTTTCCGATATCCCTGGTTGACACCTCATTGTCAGCCATTCCAAGTGAGACCATGGATTTTATTGACAGGGAACTTCCATGCGGCCGAATCGCCCCCTCGCAAATTGTAAGCAGAAAAGAATTGAAAGAAAAGGGTATCGTCTCCGTTTATACCTCGGATATTACCCAGACAATTTCCGGAGACGATGAAGCATCCTCACTTCTTGTATGGTCCTCTTTTCCGGATTCAACATACAAGGACAGCGGAGCCAAGTTTGAAAACCACTTTGAGAACATCCACGCCCTGTTTGAGACGGCCTGGATGAATATTGTGCAACCCATAAAAGGGAGACAAAAAATCATCATTACGAGCGATCACGGGTATATCTTTTTCGGCACGGGGATGGATTTTCCAAGAACCGCCTCTGAGTTGAAAGATCTAAATACCTTTTTTGGAAATGACAGGAACGTGTCATTGGAAGCAGGTCCCGCAATTCCTAAAAGCTGCGATATCTACGAAGATCCTTCTCGAAAAGTGGCCATGGTCAAGGGTAGAGTCAGGACAAGATCGACCGGGGAAGCGGCAAGCAGGCTCTATAGGCACGGGGGCCTTTCACTGATGGAGATGATCACGCCGTGGATAGAGATCGAGGTTCATTCATGAAGGAAGGCACGATCAAGAAGGCCATTGAAGAGAGTTTCCCCATTATGGAGATCAACAGGCTGGCCATCCCTGAAAGAAACGCCTTCAAACCCATCTACCAGATGCACAAATGGTTCGCTCGCCGGGCATCATGCGTCTTTCGGGCCATCCTGCTCGGCGCCTTGAAACCCGCGGGCACGGATATCATGGAGGAGTTTTACAAGGACCATACGGATGACCCGGATACGAAAGGTGTGCGGATCCTGGACCCCTTTATGGGAGGAGGGACAACCGTTGTCGAGGCCCTCCGCCTGGGTTGTCATGTCACGGGAATAGATCTCAATCCCGTTGCCTGGTTCATTGTTAAGACCGAGGTTGAGCCCGTAGATATCGAGAAGCTAAAGGCGGCGTTCAAGAGGCTGGAAGGAAGGAACACACTAAGCGGAAAGCCATTGAAGGAGGAATTGCTCAGCCACTATAAGACCGAATGTCCATGCTGCGGCGCGGGGAAGGAAGATGCGGACATCATATACACCTTCTGGGTAAAATCGGCCATCTGCACCAATCCAAACTGCGGAAAAGAAGTCCCTCTTTTCCCCAATTATATCATCTCTAAGAAATCACCCTCGATCCGCTATGTACCCGATTATATCTGCGGTAAGTGTAAAAAGCCCTTTGACTTGGACCTGGCCAGGGCCTCGTTGGTCGCTGAAGAATCCCTCACGGTTCATAATACAAGGGATTCAGCCGGTGACAGGCGAACCAACAAGAGATGGGCAGGCTATGATCCCATCTCTCACACTGTCAACTGCCCGTGGTGTTCAAAACCCAATGATCTTCGGGGAGCGGAGATTAAGCATCTCAAAAAAGCAAGAAAGAAGGTTCCTTTGACCGTTCTCCTGTGTCCCTTTTGTTATTCTATCTGGCAATACCGTGGAACCCTCCCCGACGATGTCTCCTGTCCGGTTTGCTCCATGCCCTATGACCCGAACAAAGGCAACACCGAAAAAGGAAGCTTCCTCTGCCCCTCATGCGGGAACAAAGACAAGATCATCAATTCAATCCGCAAGCTGCCTGAGACCCAACTCTTTCCCACAAAACCCTATGCCATCGAGGGTTACTGCATGGAATGCGCCGGGGACGTGGAAATTGGCGAAAACGATCTTCTTGGAAATTCAACGGGACGAAAGAAGACTATCGACCATCTCTGCAACATCAATAATAACAGGGGGAAATTCTTCAAGAGGATAACACCATCGGACCTGAAGAGATACAAGGAAGCTGAAAAGAGGTGGGGAGCTGACAAAGATAAGCTGCCTTATCCGAAGAGCGAGATTCCAGATGGCCAAGAAACACATAGATTACTGGAACATCATTATAAATACTGGCATCACATGTTCAATCCCCGGCAGTTATTGTGTTTGAGCACATTGCTGAAGGCCATAGGTGAGGAAGAGGACCAGGTTTTGAAGGAGATGTTGCTCAGCGGTTTTTTTAATCTTTTAAACAACATGAGCGATTTCTGCAGTTACATATGGCAACGTGATTGTATCCGTCAAATATTTGCGAGGCATGATTTCCAACCAAAAGCAACTATATGTGAAAGTAATGTCTGGGGCGCCCCCATAGGGATGGGAACATTTGTATCTCTTTTTGACGCTGTATTAAAAGGAAAAACCTATAACTTTGAGCCATTCGACAGGAAGGTTATAGGTGCTGAAAGCTATTTTGAAAAATCTACAGAAAGAATATGGCGGACTCCAGAGAATTGCAGTCTTGAATGTACAAATGCCCAAAATATGGGGGTTTCGGATAAAATAGATCTTATTATCACAGATCCTCCATATGCTGGTAATGTCAATTACTCTGAATTAGCTGACTATTTTTATATATGGCTAAGATTAATACTCTCAAAAACCTACCTCTTTTTTGCTCCTGAAATAACACCCAAAACGGAGGAAATTATTGAAAATCCAACAAGGGGGAAATCGGCATTAGATTATGAAGAAGGTTTAGCAGAAGTATGGAAAAGATGTTCCAAGACTTTGAAAGATGACAATTTGATGGTATTTACTTTCCACCACAAGGAGGGAAGCGCCTGGGAGTCTTTAATGGAATCCTTATTTAATGCAGGGTTTCTCATTGAGGCCATATATCCTATTCATGGTGAAGCTGAGAGCTCACTTCATCTCATGGACAAAAAGGGTATCGCCTATGATCTTATCCATGTTTGCAGGAAACGAAATGATGAAATAAAGAGTAGATCAAAATCATGGGCGGGGATCAGAGACGAAATACGAAAGCGGGCGCGTGAAGAGATCGAAAAGGTGGAGGCCGGGCGGTATGGAAAAGAGAGGTTGGCTCCCGATGATGTGAACATCATCCTCATCGGTAAATGCCTGGAACTCTACAGCAGACACTATGGCATGATCGTGGATTACAAGGACGACGTAGTACCACTGAGTGAAGCGCTTACCTCTATTCGGATGATGGTTGAGCAGATCGTGTCATCTCAGCAACCCCTTCCCTCAGAACTGGAGTACATTGATCCTGTGAGCTACATCTATCTTACCTGTTTATGCGACCGGAAGGAGATCAAGAGCGATGAAGTCCATAAGGCGACAAGGGGGATCATGGAACCGGAGGTCCTTATCAAGGCAGGCGTAATTCGGAAAGGACGTGCCAAGCGTGGAAGAACCTATGAAGTCAAATTACCGGCCGAGAGATTCAAAGACCTTACAAAGATGTTTAAGGACAGATTCAAGAAGAAGGATCAACTCTTCCTTTTTCCCGATATGGAGGAAGGAAAGTTTGACAGGGTAGCCCTGGTTGATGCAATTCACTATCTCATTGGCCTGGCCGAGGAAGGGGAAAACCTGGTGCCGTGGTTGAATGAATTCCAGCCCATCAGGCCCAACATTCGCGCTGCCCTCGAATATCTGCTGGACAAGAATCCGACATTTCAAAGCCCTATCAAGAGAGTGCTCAGCATTATCGAGGTTTAAGATGGCAGGGTATGAAATCTTTGAGCAGCGTTATCTGACTCATTTCAGAGAAGATGGCATCAGGCCAAATGAGATTGAGATTGGTTTCCTGGATTTCCTTCGAGAATTGACTACCCTGGCTGAAGGGATCCCAAGGTATTCCTCGTTCATGGTTACGGGAATAGACGATGTGCTGTACATGGCAAGAAAGGACGACAGGCGCAGTATCATCATGGACATAAGAAGGACCCTCCAGTCTTCGGCCAAGGATCTTGAACGAAAGATGATACAGGTTCAGATTGTATGTAAAGGGAAATTGTTTAAAGCGGATTCTTTCTGGCTGGAATATCGAGACGAAAAGCTTCGAATTGATTTTATTTTCGGAACTCCTCTAAAGCAGCAGATCAGAGATTGCCCTGTTTTTACGACCGGATTTAATCTATCGAGCTGAACTTTATTACTCTCCCCTCCCTTGACGGGAGGGGACATTCTCTATCATTCCCCTCCCTTGACGGGAGGGGACTAAGGGGAGGGTGAAACAGGCTTGACTTCAAGACTGACGAATATTGCAAGACAACTAAGGAAAAATCAGACCGAAGCGGAGAGTATCCTGTGGAATCGACTCAGGTCAAGGCAAATGGCGGGCATAAAATTCAGAAGGCAGCAACCGATTGAAAATTTTGTTGTAGATTTTGTGAATTTTGAGAAACGAATTATTATAGAACTGGATGGGGTATAATTACCCCTCCCGTCAAGGGAGGGGAATGATATGGATATGACCTTGATGAAAGATGGGGAATAATAGTAGGTATACCCTTCTGGCAGGGGGGGAATAGATTGGATTTCCTCAAAGTCCATCTCCCTCAGGGAAAGGGTTAGGGTGAGGGGGTACCCTTCAGTTTGGTAGATTCATTAACAAAACGCGAGGTATAGATCATGCCATTATCCGTTAAAAAAACCAAATATGAACATGTGGTCCTTGATGAAAAAGAGGTCCCGATTATAGCGGGGACAAACATGAAGGTCATCGAACTTGTCCTGGAAAAGACGGCCTACGGCTGGAGCCCGGAAGAGATTCACTTCCAGCATCCCTATTTGAGTATGGGGCAGATCTATTCTGCGCTGGCCTACTATTGGGATCACAAGGAAACGCTTGATCAAGACATCGAAGAAAGGCTCAAACATGTAAATCAGATTCGAAAGGAGACCGAACAGACACCGCTCGAGGACAGACTGAAATCCAGGGGATTGATCTAGCCATGATCGCTTTTTACATGAACCAGCATGTGCCCCGTGCGATAACAGAAGGACTTCGCATCCGCGGTGTTGATGTAATCACTGCCTACGAAGACGGGGCCAGTGAGATGGGAGATCCGGAACTGATGAATAGGGCCACGGAACTGGGCCGGGTCCTTTTCACTCAGGATGATGACCTCCTTGCTGAAGCCGTTGCAAGGCAAAGAAAAGGCGTCACCTTCAGCGGCGTTATATATGCCCATCAGATGAGGGTTTCCATCGGAAAATGCATACATGATCTGGATCTTATAGCGAAAGCCGGGGAAATTGAAGATGTTGCAAACAGAGTCCAATTTCTACCACTGTGATTTACCCCGGCAATATTCTATTTCATGTTTGAACCGAGAGATTTTTCCGATGAGTGTGACGAACTATGAAATAGGCTCCCTTCCCCCTCCCCTGACCCCTCCCACCATGGGAGGGGCTGGGGGAGGGTGCTAAAAACAAGAAATTATCGCGATGGATCTTGACAGAGACACAAAAGTAAGGGTGCCTTACCGGCCTGATTTGGGCACCGGTTCGGTTCTACAGATCGCTGAAGGGCCGGGCGGGGAATGCCAGGTTGACATCGTCTTTGAGAAGGATGGAAAGAGGTTTCTGGAGACCTTTCCCCAAAGCCGCATCGAGCCTGTGCCCGACATTTTTCAGCGCTATCAAAGGGGCGAATCCGACCATCCAACAGATTTTTTTCTGAAACAATTAGCTTACCAGTTTCCCCTGGAAAACTCAGGCGGTGAGCTGTCGAACAGCAGAACGGACCTGCTTCCCCACCAGATTCTGTTGACCCATCAAATTATGAGCGCTCGCAGAAGGAGATTTCTGATCGCTGACGAGGTGGGCCTGGGTAAAACCATCGAAGTAGGAATGGTCATTAAGGAGCTCATTGCCAGACGCGAAGCGCGGCGTGTTTTGATCATCTGTCCTGCTGGCCTTACGGTGAACTGGCAAAACGAACTGAAGGATTGCTTCAGGATCTTTTTTGATGTCTTTGGACGGGATTTCTCTGATGCAAATCCTCACGCCTGGGAGCGCCATAACCTGGTGATTGTATCCATAGACACGATTAAAAAACCTCAGCGCATAGAAAAATTGATGTCCGGGCCGGACTGGGACCTGATTGTCTTTGACGAAGCCCACCATTTGAGTCGAAAGCGGTACGGGAAAAAAATCGAAGTTACCCAGAATTACAGACTGGGGGAAAGGACCAAAGGGAAAACACGCGATCTCCTCTTCCTCACCGCCACGCCCCATCAGGGGGATGCCTACCAGTTCTGGTCATTGATACAGCTTTTAGATGATCAACTTTTTGAAGAACCTGAAGCCATGCTCAATCACCGGGGTCTGCTTGGAAGGGTGATGTTTCGGCGGACCAAAAGGGAGGCCACCGATGCCCAGGGAAAACCCATTTTCATGCGCAGGCAGGTCCATTCCCAAAAATTCCAGTTATCCATGCGAGAGCAAAGGTTTTATGACAAGCTCACGGAATATCTTAGAGAGGGATACGATGCTGCAGGTGTGGGGGAAGAGAAGACGACCAAGCAGCAGCGAGCCGTGGGTTTTGTTATGGCTACCTTCCAAAAGATCATGTCGTCGAGTCCGAGGGCCATCAAACAGGCGCTCAGGCGCCGTCTGTTAGTCCTGTATGCACGGAAACAGATGTCCCTTGAAACCGGGGCCTTTGGCGTCATAACCAGACCTGAGATCTCCTCCAAGATCATCCGCTATCAGGAACAGATGCGTAGAATAGTCGCTCAGTTGCTTTCCTATCGGGATGCAGCAGTGGATTATACGGAAGCCGACTCATATATCACCAGGATCAAACAGAGACTGATGAAAAGACCCCGATTCGATGAGGAAGTCACACACTGGGCGTTGGACGCCATGGAGTCGGGAGACGAATTCATTGAGGCTGAAGCCAACATCCCTGATGAAGAAGAAAAGATCAGAGAGCTCATAGAGCTTATCGACGAAGGGCCGGATCGAAAGTTTGAGACCCTTATTCGTGCCATTGAACAGATAAGAAGGGAGAACAGAGATGAAAAGATAATCATCTTCACCCAGTACCTGGAAACGCTCTATTTCCTCAAGGATGAGATAGGCAAATACTATGACCCTAAAAAGATAGCCATTGTCAAGGGCGGCCCCCTTGAAGATAAGATCGCATCCTGTGAGTCTTTTTGGGATGAAAACGGGTCACAGTTCCTCATCTCCACTTCCGCTGGAGGCGAGGGAATAAATCTCCAGGTCTGTCGCATCTTATTTAATTACGACCTGCCCTGGAACCCCATGGCCGTTGAGCAGCGAATCGGCAGGATCCACAGGTATGGCCAGACCGAAACGGTTCAAGTCTATAATCTGGTTGCAGAAGGGACCATAGAAGAAAATGTTTATGAAATCCTTGAAAAAAAGCTCCTTGAAATAGCCATGACCATTGGGAAGGTAGATCCCATTACCGGCGAGGTCAGTGAAGATTTCAGATCGGAAATACTTGGATTCCTGGGTTCGAGCACCAATTACACTACCCTTTATAGAGAAGCCCTCATTCATCGGAACTACGAAAGAACGGAAAAAGAGATTGCTGAAGCCATTCAAGCTGCAAAGGATTCCAGTGAAGCCTTGCGTCAATTAACCCAGGACCTCTCAAGCTTCAATCTTGAATATTACAGGGAACTCGAAGGGAGATATACCCTGGAGGACCTGAAACATTTCACTGAAAAATCCATCCTGCGCCTTGGCGGGAGCTTCATTCCATCCGGTGATCTGATCCAGATAACAGTTCCTCCCGTCCTTAGAAAATACACTGACGTGGCAACCAAATATGAGAATATGACCTTTTCCCGGAAGCTCGCAACCAGAAAGAAGAATACTGAGTTGCTCGGGATCGGACATCCTCTCATTGACGCCCTGATTGATTACTATAAAAGCGAAGCTGTATCCGGGGAGGTGTTAAACGCCAAATATAATGATGCTCCCCGCTTTGTCACAGCTCGATATCTCTTTACCGTTGAATTTGAGGATGGAACCAGGCGGGAGCTTTATAAGACTTTCTTGATTGACGGAGAAGATAGCCCAGAGGACCTGAACCTTTTGCTTAAAGACGGTGTGCACCAATTGGGTGTATTGAATCCTGTTCCCCACCTCACCGAAAAGGTGCAAATGCTAACCAAGAATGAAGAAGCCAAAATTCGATCTACCAACGAGGGGATTATTAACATCCGGCATAAGTGTGTTGGCATTCAGGCGATAGATTAGGATTTAAGAGGAATTCCGGGGACAGTATACTTATTTCTTGGCATGAGTGGCAGGATTATTGATAGGGCTTTCCCCATGGCAAGAATGGCAAGAATACTGGCAGAAGGGATGCCGCATCATATCACACAGCGGGGCAACAGGCGGCAGCGGACCTTTTTTTCAGATGATGATTACCAAGCATACATCGACCTTATCTCGGAGTGGTGTGGACGATATAAGGTGGGTATATGGGTACATTGCCTGCTGGGGAAGGGATGACGTACTTGTTAAGGTACTTCCGCTGCGGTCGATCATCCGTACCGACTTGGCGGAAGTTCCTATCAAGCAGGTGGTCCAGCCAAGAGACAGGAGATCTCCGGAAGCATGAACGCAAGGGCCGGCCCCTGGGAGGCATATCTTTCGTGGAGCAACTGGAAGGCAAGCTGGGAAGAAAACTGGAAGTGCAAAAACCCGGCATGAAACCTAAGAAATAGAAATAGGTATACTGTCCCCGGAATTGAGACGTTTGGCGGAGGGAGTAGGATTCGAACCCACGGTCCCTTTCGGGACAACGGTTTTCAAGACCGCCGCCTTAAACCACTCGGCCATCCCTCCCTGAAACCCACACGTGGATTGATCGGATATTACCACGAACCTCATGTCGAGTCAAAAATTTTCAAGGACAGCACGGGGCTCACTTCCTGGCCATCCCTTCTCTCATCCTGCTGATCGTCTCGGCGTAATCATTGCTGTAGAAGACGGCTGATCCTGAAACGAATACGTCTGCCCCGGCAGAAGAAACCACACCAATGGTATCCGGGCCTATTCCGCCGTCTACCTCGATCTCGACCTTGAGTCCCCTCTCATCGATCATGTTCCGCAGGGCGGCTATCTTGGGAACCACGCCCCCGATAAATCCCTGGCCTTCAAAGCCCGGGTTCACCGTCATGAGCAGCACCATGTCCAGATCTTCCAGGACGTATTCCAGGGGATTCAAGGGGGTCCCGGGGTTCAAGGACACGGCAGGCCTGAGCCCTGATCTCCTTATAAGCTGAACGGACCTGTGGAGGTGATGGACGGCCTCCGCGTGCACCGTGAGGATATCCGCCCCTGCCTCCGCAAAATCATGGATGAATTGATCCGGGTTGGAGATCATGAGATGCACGTCCAGGGGAAGCTTGGTTATGGAACGGACCGCCTTCACAACCATTGGGCCAATGGTGATATTTGGCACGAAATGCCCATCCATGACATCAATATGGATGTAATCGGCACCCGCCCTCTCAACTGCCTTGACCTCTTCTCCCAACCGAGTAAAGTCTGCCGATAAAATCGATGGTGCTATCTTTCCCATTCTCCACCCTCCTGTCTTCAATTTCCCTTCTCGAACAGGGCGGCGAAAAAGCCGTCCGTGCCATGCACATTGGGAAATGTCCGAAAGAATCCCTGCTCATCCACCAGGTCTTGAGCCCATTGCGGCCCGTGGTCCCTCAGGTCCAGGAGCCTGAGACCCTTTTGCCTGCGGAGACATCGTTCCACGATCCCATCGTTTTCCTCCCTGGAAATGGTGCATGTCACATAGAGCATTCTTCCGCCTGGCTTCAACAGGGGTGCAGCCCCTCTGACAATCTCTTCTTGAAGATCTGCCAGCCTGCCTATGTCCTTCTCTTCCCTGTTCCACTTTCCGTCGGGATGCCGTGCCAGGACACCTAGTCCCGAGCACGGGGCATCCACCATGATCCGGTCAAAGGAAGAACCCGAGAAGGAGTATCGAGGGATCCTGGCATCGGCCTGGACACTGAAGATGCTCTTGATCCCCAGTCTTCTCCTATTGCTCTCAAGACTTATCAACCTGGCACGGCTGATGTCAAGGGCGAGCACACGGCCCCTGTCCCCCATTATCTGCGCAAGATGGGTCGTCTTTCCGCCAAAACCCGCGCAGAGGTCAAGGAGGGTTTCACCGGGATTCGGCCCGAGGAGATGCGAGGTTATCTGGGCGGCCTGATCCTGTACCTGGAACAGGCCATTTCCAAAGCATGCCAGTTTGTCGACCCTGCCTCTGAACTCCTTGAGGGTGACGGCCTCGGGCGCGTACTTGCCGGGCTCTCCCACTACTCCTTCTTCTTTCAGGCACTCTAAGAACTCCTCACGACCGACCCTGAGTTGATTCGCCCTCACGCACAGGGCCGGGACCCGGTTTTGGGCATCCAGCAATGCCTCTGCAAAGGAATCCCCCCATTCCCCGAGCCACTTCTTGACTAACCACCGGGGGTAGGAATAGGTGACGGACAAGTAGCCGGTTCTGTCTCCCGAGGGATCGGGGAAGGAAATGCTGTCCTTGTTCCTGCATATATTCCTGAGTATTCCGTTTACAAAGGAAACCAGGTATGGGGCCCCACCCCGGCTCTTTGCCTGCTTGACCGCCTCGTTCACCGCGGCCGATTCGGGCACCCTATCCAGGAACAATACCTGATAGAGGGCAAGTCTAAGGATATTGAGTACCCTGGGCGAGATCCTCCTCTTGGGAAAATCCGCTGATTGCTGGATAACCCAGTCCAAGCGCACGCGCCAGCGCAGCACCCCCTGGACCAGTTGGACCAGGAAGGCCACGTCCCGCTCATCCAATTGGGGGTTCTGTCCAAGAAGTTCCTGGAAGTGGGATCTGAGGGGCCGGGGCCTATCTGACAGCCTGTTCAACAGGATCAGGGCGAGGTCTCTCGGACTCTTCAATGCTTTTCCCCAAAAACGCCTTCATGGCGCTCTCAACGCTTTCTATATCCACATCAGTATCGTAGCAAGGCCCATTGGGTCTTTTGTTAAAGATCCCGAAGACGGGGATTGGATAGCTGTCCTGGATTCCGCTCGTAAGGTCCCTCTCGCATGCCACGCCGATGATGATGTCGGGCCTCTTGTCCACCACGATCCTCCTCGCCACTGTCCCGCCCGTGGCAACGGAGATGGGAACCCGGTACTTCTTTGAAAGCCCGACGAGATCCTTGATTCGGCACTTGCCGCAGGCCTTGCAGTTCTCGATGGTGCCGGTTATCCTCACGATGCATTCATGGAACTGGAGGCAGTGGGGCAGAAGTATCAGGAGCCTCCCAGGTCTCACCATCTTTGTCTCCGCCAGGACGAGTTGATTGTTCACCGCCACAAAGGCCCTTCTCACCTGGTCCGTGCCGATTCCTATACATTTGCCGAGTATCACGAGCATGGGGAAGAGGAAACGAATCACGACTCCCCTTATGCGCCGGTTGAAAAAGAGGTTCCTCCCCCGAATAATGGTCAATACCAGTGTCAGGCTGCCCCCGATCAGAAAGAGTACAACCGATGCGAACAGGACGGCCATTATCAGGGGCAACTTCGGGTGTATATTGCCAAAGCCCACATAGGGTATGACCCACAGGATCACGGCCAGGCCCACGAGGACAACGCAGGTAAAAAGGAGCAAAAGGATGAAGGTCCTCTTTTCAGACACCTGATCCGATCTGTTCTCCTTGAGGCCCTTTTTAGGAATGGGCAAGGAATGGTTCACCCCATGGAAGAATACCTCCTAACTCCCCAATCTGCTGCCTGCCGGCAAGGGGCATCCCCTCAAGAATGTCTCGACATCCAGCCTCTTCTTTCCCGGCAACTGTATTTCCCTCACTTCTACCGCGCCCCGGCCTGCACTGACGATGATTCCCTCCTTCCCCTGCCCGAGGACCTCGCCCGGCGCACCTCTTGAAAGGCCCTCGTCCGCCACCCTGGAAGAGAATAGCTTCATCTCCTTACCCTCCCATGTCGTGATAGCCCCGGGCCTCGGGTCAAGGGCCCGGATGAGGGCCGATATCCTGGCTGCGTCCCTCTCCCAGTCAATCAGAGACAGCCTCCGATCTATCTTGGGGGCATAGGTCGCCTTTGTATGGTCCTGGGGCCTTTCCACCACCTTCCCCTCACCCATTAGCTTGAGAAACCTGATTACCACGTCCCCTGCCCTTTGCGCAAGCCTGTCGTGGAGATGTCCTGCCGTTTCATCCGGCATAATGGCTACTTCCTCCTGGTAGAGGATCGGTCCGGTATCAAGACCCTCATCCATCCTCATTACGGTCAGGCCGGTCTTGGGATCGTTGTTCAGGATGGACGCCTGGATGGGGGCCGCACCGCGGTACTTGGGCAAGAGGGAGGCATGGATATTTATCACACCCCACTTTGGAATCTCCAAGAGGGGTCTTTTCAGGATCTGCCCGAATGCTATGACAATAATCATGTCGGGTGCCTTGGCCCTCACAAGGTTGCAGAAATCACGGTCGGACACCCTCTCCGGCTGGAGCACCTCCAGGCCCTTTTCCGCGGCCAGCAGCTTCACGGGAGGAGGCGCAGGCTTCTTTCCCCTTCCCTTGGGCCGATCGGGCTGGGTGACGACGGAGACGATCTCGTGTCCGTGGGTCAGGAGGGACTGTAAGGCAGGGAGGGCAAATTCCGGCGTCCCCATAAGCATCAACTTGGGACGCGCGGGAAATTCTTCCTGGGAGGGGATTGGAGGCATTATTCACCCTGCAGCAGTCCCTTTTTCCGCATCTTCTTCAATTTCTTATTGTAGAGGGCCCTCTTGAGGCTGCTTATATGGTCTATGAAGAGGACCCCGCTCAAGTGGTCAATCTCGTGCTGCAGACACACCGAAAGGAGTCCCTCTGCATCTATCTCCACCGGTTTTCCGTGCCTGTCCACCCCCCGCACTTTTACACAGGCGGGTCTGGTGACTTCTGCCGAGAAGTCAACGACGCTCAGGCATGACTCTTCTTGGCTGACCTTGCCTTCAGCCTGGATAATCTCCGGGTTTATGAGCACCGAGAGGTTTCTGCCCTTCTCCCTAGGTGAGACATCGAATACAATGATCTGTATGGGTTCGCCCACCTGATTGGCTGCCAGCCCTATGCCGGGGGCAGAATACATGGTCGCCGCCATTCTGTCTATCAGGGTCTGTATTGCCTCGTCAATGTTCCCCACGGGCTTGGCCTTTTCCCTGAGAACGGGCTCGGGATAGGTGAATATCTTCATGGGCTTGTCATTGTTACTGCTCACGACAAGAGGTTCCTTTCCAGGCACTTTCCGTGTCAACTGTGATATGCTCTTTTTCTCTTGAATAGGTGCCACCCAGTTTTCCAAGGAGTTACTATAATATTAATTCCTGGACAAGAATAAATCAAGCGAAGCCCATATCAAATGACCTTCCCGACCCAAAGGGGGAGTGAGTTGAGAAGGAGAAGGGATCAGGGTTTTTTTTGGCCCGGCGGGGGCATTGGACTTTTCGATATGTGACAAATCTTTCTTGACTTTCTCGGACGGAATCCATTAATCAAGAACTCATGAAAGACGTCGTGAATTTTCTCTTCGAAGTGGGGATGCTCAAGAAGACCCCAAGGACGGGATACCAGTTCCTGGGCTCTGGTCGCGAATCCGTGGCGGATCACTCCTTCAGGACGGCAATAATCGGCTACATTCTCGCAAGGCGGGAGTCGGGCGTGGATCCCCTCAAGACAACCCTCATGTGCCTCTTTCATGACCTCCCGGAGGCCAGAACCGGCGACCATAATTACGTCAACAAGAGGTACGTCCAGGTGGACGAAGAAGGCGCTCTCAGGGATCTGGCCGCCAAGTTGCCTTTTGGAGGCGAGATAATTTCCCTGGTCAACGAGTTCAACAACGGCGACTCCCTCGAAGCAAGCATAGCCAGGGACGCGGACCAAATAGACCTGATCGTGGAACTCAAGGAACAAAAGGACCTGGGGAATAGATATGCCCAGGAGTGGCTGGGGTACGCCTTGAAGAGACTCAATACCCAGAGCGCACAAGAAATGGCCCGCGAAGTCTTGAACACAGACAGCACGGAGTGGTGGTTCGAGAAAAAGTCGGACTGGTGGGTAAATGGCCCCCAAAACAATCAGCACAGGAAGAAGTAGATCCCCAGCCCTCCCCCCGGGGTTGATCCTCAACAGGCTGTTGCCCAAAATACGACAAGAGAGGTGGATAGTCCCTTGGGAGGTCTTTTCACGAGGCTCAATCAAATTCCTCCCAGACACTGCAAACGGCACCAAACATTCAACAGAAGTCCTCAATAGCCCCAAAAGATCATCTCTACCGGAACCTCCCCCTTCTGTGCCTGACCGTGACGACTATGGGAGTTATGGGGGCGCACAGAAGCTGAGGTCGAATATTGAGCCTTGTGAAAAGACCTCCCAAGGGGCTACAAAGTGATTCCATGGTCGCCCTTTCGAGAAAAAAACGCATGAAATCATCCGGGCAAAAGCCTGTCAAGATCTGCCTTGCCCTCTCCTTTCTCTTTCACGCCGTAATGGTCTTTGCTCTCAAGGATGTCTTCCTCCTTGAATGGGCACCAAGGGATCTCAGGACGTATACTGTCGAGTTGGTCCGACCCCCTCTGGAAGACCCTAATCTTCGTGACACCCAGAGAACCGAGGTCTCCGAGATAAAGGAGGAAAAGGTCACTCCGCCCGAGGAGAGCCAGGATACGATTTCCCTCAACACCTCCGACAAGAGATATGTCTCCTATGCGAGGGTGATAAAGGAAAGGATCCTGGCTCACTGGCGATACCCAACCGAGGCAAAAAGCGCGTTCCTCCAAGGGAGGCTGAGGGTCCTTTTCAGTCTCAACAGGAGGGGCGATATTATTGACATAAGGGTTTTGCGGGCCTCAGGGCATGATGTCCTTGACCAGGAAGCGGTGAGGGCTGTCAGTACGGCAGCCCCCTTTCCCCCCTTTCCTCGACACATTACCGTGAGCCGCCTGAATATCAATGCAGACTTTGAGTATCGACTCAAGCGAAAAAGACCCTAGACGGACTGTTACCCGAAGCCCGACAACGATGGCGGTTATTAGCCCCTTGGGAGGCACCACAGTGCTTTGATATACCGTAACATTTTAGCCGTTTGAAAAGCGATTCAGAGAACTCGGTGATGGGCGAACGGGGGTGATGATGCCTTTTCTTGCGTTCCGAGCCTCCCGGGCTGGTCTTTTCTGCGACTTATCTGCGGGGGAGTTCTGCCCCCTC
>JAFDHO010000318.1 GCA_019308745.1 Deltaproteobacteria bacterium | reverse complement strand
TTGCCAATGCCTATACAACTCCGGTAACCTCCCAGCCGGCAGGCAACCCGGATGGGGATGGCGACGGCGTGGGCGTATATTTCGCCATGTCGGACGATCCTGACCACACCACCTATTATACGGCCATCGCGGCCATGGCGGTTGCTGCGAGCGGCGAACCCAACGAAATGGTAAACGTGTCGGGGAGCCCCGTAAACGGGTGGACCTATGCCCAGCTCATCCAGGACGTAGTCGATTACCTCGCGTGGGGTCAGACGGATTCTGGGCCCGGCAGGGGCGGGTGGAGCTATGGCCCCACAAACAATGATAATACCCGAAGTGACCAATCCAATACCGGATATGTCACCTTGGCGCTGGCCTATGCGGAGACCTCCCCGCCCGATGGAATGGGAGTCTCCATACCCGGTTTCGTGCGGAGCGAGCTCGAGTACTGGATAAACTATATCCAGGATCCCGTTGACGGTGATGAGAACGACGGTGGATCATGGTATTCGGAACCAGGCTCCCCGGATGATGCCAGTCCCAATGTCCTTAAAACCGGCAACCTGTTACAGCAAATGGCATTTGTGGGCGACACCAGGAGCTCTTCACGGGTTCAGGCTGCTATTGACTACATGGTTAGGAGCTGGAACTCCTGGGATCTGGAAGGATCTCCCCTCTGCTATCAAAGCAGTTACACGACCATGAAGGGCCTGGAGGCGATTGGTGCTGAGATCATTGACTCCATTAACTGGTTCCAGGATTTAAGCGATCGCATCCGGACCCAGCAGTCCCAGGAGGGATGGTGGCCAGTGAGCTGTTATGACGACGGGGATGGTATCCTGTCTACAGAATGGGCCATCCTCACGCTCCAGAGAGCAGTCGCCCCCACAGAAGAAAACCCCGACCTGGAGATCATTGATCTCGAGGTATCAGAGGCCGCGGGCAACTACACGATCTTATTCACGTTGAAGAACAGGGGGAATGTCCCCGCACCCCTAGGACACGTAGTCGGCTTGAAGGTGGATGGGGCTTTGGTGGATCAGGTCAGCGTCAATTCAGAGCTTGCCCCGGGCGAGACATGGAGCGGGAGCTTTGCTCCACGGGCGGTCAGCGGCATCAGGGACGCGGTCCAGGTCTGTGCCGACGAGACGGACGTAGTTGCCGAACTCAATGAGGACAACAACTGTTCAGGGCTCGTCTGGCCTCCAATTGGAGACATAAGTGGCGATAGGTTCGTAACCCTGGCCGATGCCATTTTGGCCTTGCAGGTCTCTGCCGGCTTGAGCCCCGCAGGTGTCCAGGTAAGTGGCGATGTGAACGGGGATTGGCGCATAGGTCTTGAGGAGGCTGTTTATGTGCTCCAGGAGGTGAGTGGATTGAGATGAGGGTAGAATAGGAGGACGAACCTTATAGGAAAGCATAGGGCGATAAGCGGCACCATGGTTGAAATCTCATGGTGCCGCAGAAAAGAGACAAAAGCGAATACCAAGGATGTCTTTGGCAAATAAGCTTATCCATATCATTTCAAGACTAAGCTGAAGTGTGGAGTTGGGCCATGAGGTTTCGCCCACAACGTGTCTTCGCTTCAGTCCTCTGCTGCTTGATGGGCGCAGGGATGCTTATCTTGGTGACATCACAGGTGTTCAGTGCCCAGGATACGCGTCCGGGAGTAGATTGTGGTTGTGAGTTAACCGGCACATATCAAATACCTTCAAAGGGCGTTCAACCAGCCTTCAAGGTCACCTCCGTAACCGAGGGAACATCACCCCAGGGAAGCTATCGCTACGAGGTTGGGAATCTGGGGGGTCAGGTCACCCTGGCGGTCTATACCTCCGATGACCAGGAGATTCTCAACGAGGCCTTTACCCCTTCAGGCAGTGCCTACTGGGGGTTTAGCCCTGATGACGGGGCCTTTGTTTATCACTTCCTGGACCCGAGTGCCTACGAGCAGGTTAAGCTTTTTAGGCTCAAAGGTGGTGTTCAACCCATTCCCATTGAGAGCTACAGGACCGGCAGTTCTGTTCACTACTTTTCACGGAGAGGCAGGTATTTCTTTTACGGGGCAAAGATTGATATCGAGACAGTAAGAATAGTCCTTGTTGATACGTGGACATTAGACACTTATACGGATTCTTTGACCCTGCAACTGAATCCGCTCGATAAAATCGGACTAGCCGGCTGGGGTTTTAACTATTTCAAGAAAGACAAGGACAACTATTCCTACGATGCAGCCTTTTTCTACGCATGGGCGGAAAAGGACACGGGCAACGTGAAATGGAGGCTGCTTAAACTGGATGGCTTCACCCTGTTGAAAGAAGGTTCCGCAACCAGCGGGACCTGGTTCGGCTTCAGCCCCTGCGGAGATATTTTGGGCATCATTGACAATACTGCAAAGGAGGTAAAGCTCTTTCATACAGGTAGGGGGGAGGAACACGACTTCTTTCCCAATTGGTCAGGTGGCGCACAGCTAAGCACGGATTCCAGCTACCATCTGCTCAATCAGACAACGCAACTTCTCGAAAATACTGCTGATACGGATTGCCCTGAACAGGCGGACACGGACGGAGATGGGGTGAAAGATGTGCTTGACAACTGCCCCCAGACGCCAAACAGCGACCAGCTCGACTCTGACGGAGATGGTATTGGCGATGCGTGCGAATTAACCCAGACGGATAGTGACGGGGACAGCATCCCGGATGAAAGTGACAATTGCCCCCAGACACCCAACCAGGATCAGAAAGACTCCGACGGGGATGGCACTGGAGATGCCTGCGAATCAGCCCCGGTGCCTCCCGAATGGCCTGTGGATAGTCAGCTCAACGTCAGCAACGTAACCAAGGATTCCTTGACTTTGCGCTGGCCGGAGGCCACGGACGATATCGGCATTATCGGGTACAGGATCTATCATGGTCCTGATTTGTTAGACGAAGTTGGATTCGATGTCTTCTCATACAGGGTTGAAAATTTGACCCCCCTCACCGAGTACGAATTTGCCGTACAGGCAGGAGATTTTGAGGGCAACTGGACAACCGATGGCCCTTCGGTGAGCGTCTCGACCCTGTCAAACCCTCCGTCCTGGCCCGAGGGGAGTTCCCTGAGGGCCCACCGTCCTGGCCCGAGGGGAGTTCCCTGAGGGCCCAGGATATTGCGGCTACGGAGCTGACCCTGTTGTGGGACCCTGCAACGGATGACGTCGGGGTTACCGGCTACAAGATACGCCAAGACGGTGCGGATATCGGGACGGTCTCCGGGACGACTCTCACCTACAGGGTGACCGGCCTGCAGCCCTGCAATAGATATTCCTTCAGTGTCGCCGCAGGTGATGCTGATGGCAACTGGACCTGGGGCCCTTTTCTTCAGGTCGCAAACGATACTGGCGGGCCGGATTGGGCGCCCGGGAGCGAGCTGCAAGTGACGGAGGTTACTTCTACAAGCCTGACCCTCAGTTGGCCTGAAGCCCAGGACACTTGCGGGGTCATGTCCTACCGCGTTTACCTGGATGGTAGGGTCGTCTACGGACCACCGGGCAATTCGACTCCTTGCCCCATTCCAGGGGAAAGCCCGGTCGTTATCAGACCCCCCGGAAACAGCGCTTCTATCAGTTGCTTGAGGCCAGGCGCAGAGTACACTTTCGGCCTGGAAGCCGAGGACAAGTTTGGGAACCGGAGCGCGAGCATCCTGTCCGCTACCGTGAGCACGGAACCAGGTGCGCCGTGCACCGGAGACAGAACAGAGAGGGTGAGCATCCTCAGTTCGGGCGAGGAGTTTTTCCAGGGGGTGAGAAGGGAGTTTCCTCCCTGCTTTGAAACGAGAATGCCCTTTTCTTCGAGTCCTTCCATTTCTGGAGACGGCCAAGTTGTGGCTTTCATCTCAAACTTGGAATTTGACGAAGAAGGGCCTTGGATCTTCGAGGACCACGCCTATATCCGCAACCGGATGACCGGCGAGACAGAAGCAATCAGGAGCCAGTACGGACAGCCTGTTCCCTGGGTTCAAGCCCTGAGCATGAGCTCGAATGGCCGCTACGTTGGCTTTAGGACACCTCAGACCGTCCAATTCTATGATGCCCAGAGCAAAGAATTGCGAATGGTTGCCGAAACCTACACGGTAGGCAATGTGACCTATTTCTTGGGCCCGAATGGAGGCTTGTCTTTCAGCCCTGACAACGGACACTTGGCTTTCTCTGTCATAGCCCCATTGGTTGCAGAGGACACCTATCGCTACAACGATGACGTGTATGTTTACGACCTCACAAGGGGGACGAAAGAACTCGTGACAAAACGGGATTCTGTTTTGGATTACGGCGTTTCCTGTGGTGATCCTGTGATGAGCGAAGGGGCTCGTTACGTGGCCTTCACGTGCGGGACCTATACTTCTCTCGGGGAAAGCGGCAGCTACGTGGAAGGAGCCATCTACGTATATGACCGTAGCAACGGCAGCTTGGAGAGAGTGGACGTATCCACGAGCGGGGCAATTGCAGATGGTGTCAGTGCACGCCCCTCCATAAGCTCCGATGGCCGCTATGTTGCCTTTGAGTCCAAGGCGGCCAACCTTGTCTCTGATGACCTAAACGATGCTACGGACATCTTTGTACGGGACCGGGTGGAAGGCAAGACCATTCGGATCAGCATTTCTTCGGAAGGTTCAGAGGCAAACGGGGAATCTCGGCACCCCTCCCTCAGTGCTAACGGACGATATGTGGCCTTCGAGTCCGCCGCTGACAATCTGGTGCCGGGCGATAACAACGGCAGGGCCGATATATTTGTTCATGCGGGAACGAGGCGAACGGCACGAGCACGGAGCCCAGGATCAGCGGTGACGGCCGCTTTGTCGCGTACGCTTCCGACGCCACGAATTTGTTGCCTTTGCCGGAAGATGCAAATTGTGCCCCGGACATTTTCGTATCCGAAGTGTCTTTTCCGTTCCAGATCACTTCAAAAGGAGATATTAATGATGACGGGACCACAGATCTGGCAGATGCGATTCTTGCTCTCCAGGTATCTGCCCGGTTGAGACTTGCCGGGGTCCAGTTGAAGGGCGATGTAAATGGTGATGAAAGGATCGGTCTTGAGGAGGCCATTTATGCACTCCAGTATGTCGCTGGCCTCCGGTAGAAGGCGCAATTCCTGCTGTAGGAGCAAGCTCCGGCTTGCGATCAATCCCTGGAGACAACACCGCCTATAGGATTATTCGCGACCAGAAGGTCGCTCCTATAGATAGTGATTTGACGTGGAATGCCCCATTTATTGAGATGGTAATTCAAATATCTCAACTTTTAGCTTGACATCTGAGTCTTGAAGGCTATATACGTTCGATTAGGTATAATGTTGTTCGTCTTCATTAACGCTCAGAATGTAAGCCCCTAACGTCAATTTGGCCATCTATTTGGCAGGAGCCAATGAAGACTGCAAAATACACCCTGTGCTCCTTCCTGGTTATCGCCCTGCTCTTTTCAGGGCTGCCCTCTTTGTGCCCTGAGGATGCAAACAGGGATATGCGGGTAGACCTCGAAGACGCCATTCTGCATGTGAAGGATTTGGCCGGGACCGCCGATGACACGCCCAGGGCGTTTGCATCAAAGATCAAGAGGACCCTCTCCACCATATACATGCTGGCTGGGCTAAAGACAGTTATAAAGCAGGCAGGTGATAAAAGGTCGACAACAACCGTGCCCTCTCTCGATCTTCCTTATCTTATCTCTCTGATCAACTTTCCACTCCCATCGTTCAATCCTTCCCAATTGGCTGAAAAAACATTCCTTTACGAATCCTTCATGTCCCCACCCATCCTGCCACCTCCTTAGGTCCGCATTAGAGCGTTGAGATCGTTATTTGGCGCTCTAATATGTTCGGCCCTTTTTGGTACACCCGCATTATTCAATATAAGGAGAACCGATATGAATATTCGATCGTCAGGCCATCGTAAGCTGAACCTGCTTATCCTTTCCTTTTGTATTTTGCCGGTAGTTGTCTTAACAGTGGGGATTCCTTCGTTCAGCCATGCTTCGGGGCTGTCCCTGGAATATAGCTCTGGTAGGCTTTCTGTAAACGCCTCCAATGCCCCTCTGGAGAAAGTTCTGAAAACCTTGTCTTTAGAATGTGGTCTAAAAGTTTTTCTGGATAGTTCTCTTGCGTCAAAACGTATTTCTGCCAAGTTCGACAATCTTTCTCTTGAACAAGGGATAAAGAAGCTTGTCAGTCCTTACAGTTCCGCGATAATCTTTGAAAAAATGGTTACATCCGGCGGGCGGAATGATTTCTACATCTCAGAAATAAGGGTCTTCGATAACAGTAATAAAAAAGTCTCCTATATCTTGGTAGGAAGAAAGACGCCGCATCAGGCGGCCAAGGCCCCTCTGCAAGAGGAGGAAAACATGAAATTGGACGAGTTAGAGAAAAAAGTGGTTTCAGTGCCACAGTATAAAAGAGATCCGGCCAAGGCGGCCGCATTTAGCAAAAGAGTGAGTGCCTCCGTCCTCCGGACAAGACTTACACAAAAGATGGCGGAGATTCGTCGGCTTAAACAGAGGATGAATCGCGAAGAACAACAAAAGATACGTAATCTTGAGCAATTGAAAGAACAATTAGAGATAGCTCCAAAAGGCGAGAAAATGAAAATTCAGTCAAAGATGTCTCTTTTGTCTTTAGACCTTAATAACTCAAGGAAACGATACGATAGAGATCTAAAGAGGCTTCAAAGAGGACTTGATCAATTGAAGAATAGGTTGATTTTGCAGGAGGGCTCGTTGGCAAGAAATGACGAGAGAGTACCCGCACAAAAATAAGTGAAAATATGATTTGAAACTACTTGTCAATGAGTTTAAATGGCTTTGACAAGTTCCGGAATCAAGGAGCCAGAGATGAAAACAAAGAGAGCGATCACAGCATTGCTTATTTTTGCAATGACGATAGCGGCAGCTTCCAGCG
>JAFDHO010000088.1 GCA_019308745.1 Deltaproteobacteria bacterium | reverse complement strand
CCTTGCGACCAACTCTTTGCCCGTGCCACTCTCCCCCGAGATAAGTATGTTCGTTTTGGTCTGGGAAACCCTTTCGATGAGGTCATAAACCTTTCTTATCTGAGGGCTCTCGCCGATCAGGCACTCGAAGTGAAAATTGCTCAGACCCTCCTCCCCACGTTCTTCCTTGGGAACCGCCCTCCGCGACTTAAGGGCATCTTTCACTATCTTCTTGATATCCTTTACTTTGAAAGGTTTTGGAATATAGTCATAAGCCCCTTCTTTCATGGCCTCCACTGCGTTCTCTGCAGTCGCGAAGGCGGAAATGATGATGACGACGGTTTCTGGATTCAATGCCTTCGCCTTCTTGAGGACGGCTATACCATCTACATCCTTCATCTTGATATCAGTTATGACGAGGTCGTACTTCTGGTGTCCCAGGAGCTGATTTGCCTCTTCCCCGTTGGAGGCCAGTGTTACCTGGTACCCTTCCTTGGTCAGGAAGATCTCGAGGAATTCCCTCATGCTCCTTTCATCGTCCACAACAAGGATTCTCTCAGTCACTTTATCCGGCAAAGCTTCCCCCTGTTCCCGATCGCTTTTTAACAGGCTGTTGCCCAAATCCCTCTATTCGCTTTACCCCTGAACAGGGACTATTAAGGAACTGCTGTGCCCCTTGGGAGGTCTTTTCCCAAGGGGCTATCCACCATCCCTTCGTCATTTGGGCAACAGCCTGTTAACAAAAGACCCCCTTATCAACGAAAAACGATAAGGGGGTCTTCTTGGCAGCATCCAGGCACCTCTACTCTTTCATGAATCCCTTGTCTGTCGAGAACCAGCAAAATCTATCATCATAAAAGAAAGGCATCATTCAAACCAAAAACATCCACCCGATCTGATCATTCCTGGGTTTCCTTTGTTCCGGGGGCAGCCTTCTTACCTTTCCCCCGGGTGGTCCCCTCCTTTATCGGTTGGGATTTCTTTTCAGTCTTCTTCGGTTCTTCCTTCTTGGCCTTGGGCTTCCCTTTGGTATCCGCTTTTTCCCTCTTGGTTTTCTTCTTTTCTTCGCCCGGCAGCAATTGGACGATTGAAACCGGGGCGCTGTCTCCCTTCCTCACGCCTTTCTTTATGATCCTGACATATCCTCCCTGTCTGTCCGTGTAACGATCTTTCAACTCCTCGAAAAGCCTGTGGGTCACGGCCTTTTCCTGGACGTACGCAAGGGCCCGCCGCCTGGCATGGAGATCTCCCCTCTTGGCCAGCGTGATAACCTTTTCGGCCGCCCTCTTGAGCTCCTTTGCCTTTGCATCAGTGGTTTCCAGTTGCTCGTGCTTGAGCAAGGACGTAATCATGTTTCTCAGCATGCCCCTCCGGTGACTCGTATTCCGTCCCAGTTTTCTGGCTGCTTTTCTGTGTCTCATGGATCCTAGTCCTCTTCCTCATCACCCTTGTCTTCTTGTGCACGTTTGTTTTCCCCTGGGAAATTATCGAGTTTCATCCCCAGGGAGAGGCCCATCTCCTCCAATATAGCCTTAATCTCATTGAGCGACTTGCGCCCAAAATTCTTGGTCTTGAGCATTTCCGCTTCCGTCTTTTGGACCAATTCGCCGATGAGTGTGATATTGGCGTTCTTAAGACAGTTGGAAGACCTTACAGATAGTTCCAGTTCGGAAACGGGCCTAAAGAGGTTTTCATTAAGCCTCTCTTCCTTTCTTTCCGCGGCCTCTTCCTCGGGTTCTGGTTCCTCTTCGAAGTTTATGAATGGCGTCATTTGCTCCTTGAGGATCTTGGCGGCATATGCGACGGCATCCTCGGGCGTAACGCTTCCGTCCGTCCATACCTCCATCGTCAACTTGTCATAGTCGGTTATCTGTCCGACCCGGGCGTTTGTCACGACGTAGTTGACCTTTTCGATGGGTGAGAACACCGCGTCGATGGGGATGACTCCAATAGGGCGGCTTCGACTGTCTATCTTTTCCGCAGAGACGTACCCTTTACCCATCTTGACCACCATCTCCATCTCCAGATTTGCTTCCTTGTTGAGGGTGGCGATGTGTTTGTCAGGATTGAGTATATCCACAAGCCCGTCCGATTCTATGTCGCCCGCTGTGACGGTACCCGGGCCCTCCTTCGAGATATGCGCCACAGCCTCTTCCGTCCCAAGGAGCTTGAGTTTTAC
The DNA here is from genome assembly GCA_019308745.1 of Deltaproteobacteria bacterium. GTDB lineage: Bacteria > Desulfobacterota > DSM-4660 > Desulfatiglandales > HGW-15 > JAFDHO01. The sequence continues at coordinate 13,670 of JAFDHO010000088.1, read as the reverse complement.
TTCTTTCAGATTCAAGACGATGTCAGTCACATCTTCGAGTACCCCGGGTATCGCTGAGAATTCGTGGACCACATTATTGAACTTGACTGAAACAATAGCTGCCCCCTGAAGGGACGACAGCAGGATACGCCTCAACGCATTCCCGATGGTAATGCCGAAGCCCCTTTCCAGGGGCTCGCATACAAATCTCCCATAGAAATCCGTGTGCTTTTCTTCATCAATCACGATCTTCTTAGGCCTTATTAACTCTCGCCAGTTTCTTGCTTTTAGATCTGCCAAGGAATTCCCTCCAAAATAGTGTTTCATTCTTTGATCCAATCATGCCCTCCGAGAGCACGGGGTATCCCGTCCTCTAAGGGCTTCCCCAAAGGAACTAAATCGGCTTCAATCAAGTCCCCCGTGAGCAAAACGGCTTTAACCGATTGGAGGCACCTTACTTGGAATACAATTCAACGATAAGCTGTTCCTGAACAGGCATGGTCAGATCTTCGCGAGTAGGTAGTGCCTTGAAAGTTCCCCTGAAATTCTCCTTGTCAAGTTCTATCCAACTTGGAATACCTCTTCTGACAACGGTCTCCATGGAATCCATTATCGATTGAACTTTGCGACTGTCCTCTTTGACTTCCACAACATCACCTACTTTTATCTGATAAGAGGGGATGTTTACCTTCTTGCCGTTAACCGAGAAATGATTGTGCCTAATGAGTTGCCTGGCCTGGTTCCTTGAAGATGCAAACCCCATCCTATAGACCACATTATCCAATCTAGATTCGAGCAGTATCAACAGGGTCGTCCCCGTGATCCCTTTTTGCTTATCTGCCCTGTAGTAATATCTCCTGAATTGTCGCTCCAGGACGCCATAGATCCTCTTGACCTTCTGCTTTTCTCTCAATTGAAGCTGATAATCCGAAACCTTCCCGCTCCGTCTTTGACCGTGCTGCCCAGGGGCATAGGGCCTCCTTTCAAAGGCACACTTATCTCCATAGCAACGGTCGCCCTTCAGGAACAACTTCAGGTTCTCTCTACGGCATAACCTACATGATGAACCCGTGTATCTCGCCAATGTAAGCCTCCAAGAAATGTTTTGTTCTAATCAATGTCTTGCACACAATCCCTACCAAGGAATTTCCGGGGAAAAGTCCCAGCAGTCCCGAGATGAGAGCGCCTCCCCGCCTGGGCAGAGTCCAGGCCTTATATCTCAAGCATCCCGAACCAGCTCTTTCGTTGTTTCTAGACCCTTCGCCTTTTTGGGGGACGACATCCATTATGGGGAATCGGAGTAACATCCCTGATCACGCTTACCGTGAATCCATCGGCCTGCAACGCCCTCAGTGCGGCCTCCCGGCCCACACCGGGGCCTTTTACCCTGACCTCGGCACTCCTCATCCCCTGTTCCATGGCCTGTCGAAGGGCATCTTGGGCCGCAAGTTGAGCAGCAAAGGGTGTGCTCTTTCTCGACCCCTTGAAACCCTGCCGGCCCGCGCTCGATGCAGCTATAACATTCCCTTCATTGTCTGTGACGGTCACAATGGTGTTGTTGAAAGTTGAGTGTATGTGAATGATCCCGCTCGGGACGTTCTTCTTTTCTTTCTTGGCCCTGGCCCCTCTTTTAGTCCTTTTTGCCATCCCTTTCCCTCAGACTACTTCTTTCGTTTTCCCATCACGGCCCTTCGCGGGCCCTTCCTGGTCCTCGCGTTAGTGCTTGTCCTCTGGCCTCGCACGGGCAAACCTTTCCTGTGCCTCAAGCCGCGATAGGCGCCCAGATCCATCAATCTCTTAATGTTCATGGACACCTCGCGTCGCAGATCCCCCTCCACCTTGTGCTTTTCGTCAATGATCCTTCTTATGCTGGTTATCTGGTGCTCTGTGAGATCATCTGATTTTGTGTTCCAGTCCACTCCGGCCTCTGAAAGGATCTTCTGGGAAGCACTCCTCCCGATGCCATAGATATAGGTAAGGGCAATCTCGATCCTCTTACCCCTTGGTAGATCCACGCCTGCTATTCTTGCCAAGGCCTGACTCCCTTCTCCTTTGAATTTTTGTCCATGCTGGCTGTTCCCCAACCTTTATAGGTAGTATAGGATGCCGCCAAAGCCTCTACCTCAACATTCGATGAAACTCAATAAGACTATCCCTGCCTCTGCTTGTGTCGAGGATTCTCGCAGATGACCCTTACCGTGCCTTTTCGCTTAATAATCTTACATTTGTTACAGATTCTCTTGACCGATGCCCGAACTTTCATAGAACCTTCCTCTATTTCTCTCTGTAGACGATTCTCCCCCTGTTGAGATCGTAAGGGGAGAGTTCCACCGTGACCCTATCCCCCGGGAGTATCTTTATGTAATGCATCCTCATCTTCCCGGAGATGTGCGCCAACAGGCGATGCCCATTCTTGAGTTCCACCCTGAACATGGCATTGGGTAGTGTCTCAACAACTGTCCCTTCTGCTTCTATGAGATCTTCCTTTGCCACCTGAATCCTTCTCTTTCGAAGGTGCCTCCTGTATTTCTATCGGGCCCTGCCCAATCCTTTCCTCATGAACCCCTCATAATGCCGTGTCAGCATATGAGACTCGATCTGATTGGAGGTATCCATGGCAACTCCCACAACAATGAGCAGTGCGGTACCACCGAAGTAGAAGGGCACGTTCATTTGGTAAATCAATATTTGCGGCAACACACAAACGGCCGAAACATATATGGCCCCCGCAAAGGTGATCCTGGTCAGCACCCTGTCAATATATTCCGCTGTATTCTTCCCCGGCCTGATACCCGGGATATACCCGCCATATTTCTTCATGTTGTCGGCCACGTCCACGGGGTTGAAGTGGACCGCCGTGTAGAAGTAACAGAAAAAGATGATAAAAATAACGTATATCAAGATATAGACGACGTGCCCCGGTGACAAAAGGGTAACGATGGTCTGAAGCCATGGTATTTCTTTAACATTCAAGAAGTTTGCTATGGTGGCAGGAAACATGATAATGGAAGAAGCGAATATGGGTGGGATAACACCGGCAGTGTTGATCTTCAGGGGCAAGTGGGTGCTCGTTCCCCCGTACATCTTCCTGCCGACCACTCTCTTCGCATACTGCACCGGGATCCGGCGTTGACCCCGCTCCATAAATACAATAAAACCCACCACCCCTATCATAAACGCCAGAATAAGTGCCATGAAGAAAGGCGTGATCTCTCCTGTCTTCATAAGACGGAAGGTATTTCCCACCGCCAAGGGAAATCGGGCCACAATGCCGGCGAAAATGATCAGCGATATCCCGTTGCCGATGCCCCTTTCCGTGATCTGCTCACCCAGCCACATTAGAAACGCCGTACCGGCCGCCAGGGTTATGACGGCCAAGAGCCTGAACCCCCATCCTCCTACCGGGACCACCATGGCTCCTCCGGGGCTGCTCATTCTCTCGAGACCCACGGCAATACCAAACCCCTGAATGATGCTCAAGATTACAGTGCCATATCTCGTGTACTGGGTAATCTTCTTCCGGCCCTGTTCACCCTCCTTCTTGAGTTTTTCCAGGTAAGGGATGACCACCGTCAGTAGCTCCAGGATAATGGAGGCGCTGATATAGGGCATGATTCCAAGTGCCATCACCGACATCCGGCTGAGAGCACCCCCTGAAAACATATCAAAGAGCCCGAAGAGCGTCCCCTGACGTTCACTGAAGAATGCAGCCAGAGCTGCCGTGTCGATTCCCGGGGTAGGGATATGACAACCGAGCCTGTACACCGCGAGCATAGCAAGGGTGAAGAAGATCCTCTTCTTGAGTTCCGGGATCTTGGCAATATTTTGAAAGCCACCGATCATGCTAATGTTTCACCTGTCCTGTTTCCCTCATGATTCATGCCCGCCACCTGAATGGGCATAACCTATAGGATTTCCATCCTGCCTCCGGCCGCCTCAATCTTTTCCCGGGCGGACTTGCTGGCCTTATGGACCCTGACCGTCAAGGGGCGGGATATCTCTCCTTCTCCCAAGATCTTTACCCCGTCATTTCTCCCTCTCACGAGGCCGGCCCTTCTCAGGGCCTCCGTGTCGACGGTGACACCGGGCTCGAAGTTGTTGAGGTCTCCGATATTTACAACGGCATATTTCTTCTTGAAGATATTCGTAAAGCCCCTCTTCGGCAATCTCCTTTGAAGGGGCATCTGCCCTCCTTCGAAACCAGGAGGCACATTCCCTCCTGAGCGGGACTTCTGCCCCTTTTGCCCCCGGCAGGCAGTCTTTCCGTGTCCTGAGCCTGATCCTCTCCCGACCCTCTTCCTGTTTCTTTTTGCACCCCTAGAAGGTGATAGCTCGTGAATTCTCATCGCTTCGTTCCCTATGTTATGCCTCAATCCTCACCATAAAAGAAACTTTCCTGATCATACCCCTAATGGCACGTGTGTTCTTCAAGGTAACCGTCCTGTTCATCTTCGTCAAACCAAGACCCTTTAAGGTCTCGCGAATCTTCTTCGGTTTACCTATCTTGCTGCGAACGAGGGTGACTTTGATCTCATCAGCCATTATCCTGCTGCCTCCCAACCAGAATCCGCTCAAATCAAACATGTATTTTCTGGACCTTCTTTCCCCTCCGACTTGCGATATCTTCCGGACTGCGCAGGGATTCAAGCCCTCTCAAAGTGGCCTTGACAAGGTTATGGGGGTTATGAGAGCCGAGGCATTTGGTCAGGATATTTTGGACTCCCACAGCTTCCAGGACGGCCCTGACCGCACCGCCCGCAATCACTCCCGTCCCCGGGCTCGCCGGTTTCAAAAGGACGCTCCCGGCTCCCCATTTACCTATGACCTCATGGGGCAAGGTGCCATCCACGATGTGAATCTTCTTGATGTTCTTTCGCGCCTTTTCGACGCCCTTCCTGATGGCCTCCGGGACCTCGTTAGCCTTGCCCAGCCCCCCACCGACCATTCCTTTGCCGTCTCCTACCACAACGAGGGCACTAAAGCTGAACCTTCGGCCGCCCTTGACGACCTTGGCCACCCTGTTGATATGCACGACCTTTTCTATAAGCTGGCCTTCATCCTCTTCCTGATACAACGCACTCTCCTTCATCTCGTCTCTTATCGTTGTTCTTATGTACCACCGGCAAAGCCCGCCGGTAGCAAAAAAGAAGACAGGTACGTCCTTCTCGGACTATCCCCCATCCACGACCCTTAGAATTCGAGCCCATGCCCTCTGGCCGCCTCGGCAAGGACCTTGACCCGCCCGTGGTATAGAAAACCGTTCCTGTCGAAGACTACCTTCTTGATGCCTTTCTCAAGTGCGCGCTTGGCAATGGATTCCCCTACGATCTGGGCCCCTTCCCTGTTTCTGCCCCTGTCCTTGATCTTCTCACGGATATCCTTTGACAAAGAAGACGCATCCACCAAGGTTCGCGCGGTTTCATCATCAATGATCTGGGCATAGATATGCCTGGCACTCTTGTATACTGACAGCCTCGGCCTTTCCGGACTGCCCTTCACCTTTTTTCTCACCCTCTTCTTCCTGGTCAATCTAGCCTTAGTTCTACTTTTTGATATCATGATTTAACTCGCTCCGAAGGGGAAACTGTCCCACACATTGTCTCCTTTTACCCCCCGCTCTGTAAAAACAATGGCTCGAGGGCACAGGGTGTGAAAACCGGCTCCTCTGAAGCAGGGCCGTCTGCTTATCACGCACGCTTCCCTATTTGGCCCCGGTCTTTCCAGCCTTCCTCCTGATGTTCTCCTCAGCGTACTTTATCCCTTTGCCCTTATAGGGCTCCGGGGCTCGGAAGTTACGAATCTTGGCTGCGGTTCGTCCCAGAAGCTCCTTGTCAATTCCGCTCAGAGTTATCTTCGTCTTTTCTATCTTGGCCTCAATACCGTCCGGTAATTGGAAGACGATGGGATGGGAATAGCCAAGATGAAAGGTGGCCTTTGTGCCAGAAATCTCTCCGCGATACCCCACCCCAACTATCTCCAGTTCCCTTTGAAACCCTTGACTTACACCCGTCACCATGTTTGAAACAAGGGCCCGGAAAAGGCCGTGCAAAGAGTGGGACTTCCTTGTGTCACCATTCACTGTCACAATGAGTTGATCATCCTCCCTGCTGAGCCCGACGCCAGGATGAATCTTCTGCCTGAGCTCACCCTTAGGGCCCTTCACGAGAAGGGAATCTCCCTTTATATCGATGCTCACATCTTTTGGTATTGGAATAGGCTTCTTGCCTATGCGTGACATTGTTCCCTCCCATTCAAGGTGCTTCCAGGATTACCCCTGCAGGGGGCAAAGCCGGCTGATCACCATACAGAACAGAGTATCTCGCCGCCGACCCCCAGCTTCCTGGCTTGACTGTCGGTAATAACACCCTTGGACGTCGAAAGGATGTTTATTCCGTAACCGTTCAACACCTTTGGTATCCTATCACTTTTTGTATAGACCCGGCGACTTGGCTTACTTTCTCTCCTAAGACCCGCAATAACCGGCTCGCCTCTCTCATCGTATTTCAGGAAGATTCTTATGGTCCCCTGGCGCTTGTCAGAGACGAGCTTGTAGTTTTTGATGAAACCTTCCGCCTTTAGTATCTTTGCTATACTGATCTTCAGTTTTGAACCAGGGATATCAACCGTGTCATAGGACGCCATGATGGCATTCCTTATCCGAGTCAGCATGTCGGCTATAGGGTCACTCATACTCATCTCTTCAACTCCTCTAAATCCCAACTCGCTAGGATCTGATTACCAGCTTGATTTCATGACACCGGGGATTTCGCCCCTTAAGGCCATTGTACGAAAGCAAATCCTGCAAATACCGAACTTTCTCAAGAAGGCCCTCGGCCGCCCGCAAATAGGGCACCGATTGTATTCACGTGTCGAAAACTTTTGCTTCCTTCTCGCTTTTGCAATGAGGGACTTTCTCGCCAAATTAACCTCCCACCCTAATCCCTAAAGGGCATTCCTAGTTGTTTCAGCATAAGATAACTCTCATCATCCGTTCTGGCCGTCGTTATGATAGAGACATTCAGTCCCTTTATCTTATCGATCTTGTCATAGTCTATTTCTGGGAATATAATGTGCTCCCTTATACCCACAGTGCAATTTCCCCTGCCGTCAAATACTCTCTTGCTAAGCCCCCTGAAGTCCCTGACCCTGGGCAGGGCGACATTAAAGAGCTTATCCAAGAAGTCATACATCCTCTCTCGCCTCAAGGTTACCATGCACCCAATGGGCATCCCTTCCCGCAGCTTGAAACCGGCTATGGACCTCTTCGCCTTCGTAACAACCGCACGCTGCCCAGCGATAAGGGTCAGTTCTTCCAGCCCCTTATCCAACACCTTTATGTTGAATATCGCCTCACCAAGGCCCATATTCAAAACGACCTTTTCGACATGCGGCACCGCCATGATATTCTTGTAGCCGAATTCCTTCATCATGGCAGGTATCACTTCCTTTTGGTATCTATCCCTTAATCTTGACAAAACGAACTCCCTACCTCTTGACCACTGCTAAAAAAGAGCGTTTCCAATCCATCTCCGCCCGAGGAGTCTAGGATTCCAGCAACTCCCCGCACTTCTTACAGGCTCGGACCTTCGAGCCATCTTCCAAAATCCTCTTGCCGACGCGGGCGGGTTCTGCACATTTGTCGCACATTATCATCAGATTTGAGATATGGATGGAGGCCTCCTTTTCGATAATCCCGCCTTGGGCCGACTTCCCCCCAGGTCTTGTATGCCTCTTTACCATGTTGATCTTTTCTACGATTGCACGGCCCTTCTTTTCGTCCACCTTCAATACGGCGCCGATCTTACCCTTTTCCTTGCCGGCAATAACAATCACCTTATCATTCTTTCTTATCAAAGGGTGCTTTTTCTTTTTCACAGATCCGGTTTTCATCCAGTTGACCCTCCACACGTGCTTCATAGGACTTCGGGAGCCAGCGATATGATCTTCATGAAGTGCTTGGCCCTCAATTCTCTGGCCACTGGACCGAAGATCCGAGTGCCTATGGGCTCATTCTGCTGGGTAATCAGGACTGCGGAGTTGTCGTCGAATTTGATATAAGATCCGTCAGCACGGGGTATCTCCTTGACGGTTCTCACCACCACAGCCCTCATCACATCCCCCTTCTTGACCCTTGAGTTCGGTATGGCATCTTTTACACTCACAACGATCACGTCCCCCACGCTCGCATACCTTCTCCTTGAGCCCCCGAGCACCTTGATGCATGACAACACCTTGGCTCCAGAATTATCAGCAACCTTGAGTTTTGTTTCAGCCTGTATCATTGGTCCTTCTCCGGGATATTATCTTTCTCCCCTCCATGCATCGCGGATCACGCTTTTCCTAGACGATCTTTTCGACCACCTGCCACCTCTTGAGTTTACTTAGGGGCCTGGACTCGATGATTCTGACCTTGTCCCCTACCTTGCAGCTGTTCTTCGGGTCATGGGCAAGATATTTCTTTTGGCTTTTCAGATACTTATCGTATCTCCTGTCCTTTCTTATGCGGCTGACCAGGACCTTGACTGTCTTGTCCATGCCGTCACTGACGACCACACCCGTTAGTCTTTTCCTCGTACCTCTCTCGGCCATCCCTACCTCTTCTCTTCAAGCTCAGCAGAGATTTCTCTCTCCCTGATTACGGTCTTTACCCGGGCCAAGTCCTTTTTGGTCTTTCCCAGCATGGCAGTGTTCCCGAGTTGGCCCGTAGCCTTTTGAAATCTCAGGTTGAATATTTCTTGGCTCAACTCCTTTTCCCTGTCTCTCAGTTCTTCCAGGCTTAGATCTCGAAGCTCTTTCCCTTTCATATCCCCTTACCCCCGAGTGACAAATCTTGTGGGGACTGGGAGCTTATGCCCTGCCAGTCGAAAGGCTTCGGCTGCGGTGGATTCCCCCACTCCTTCCATTTCGTAGAGTATTCTGCCCGGTTTAATCACGGCCACCCACCCCTCGGGAGCCCCTTTTCCTTTTCCCATCCGCGTTTCTGCCGGTTTCTTCGTAATGGGTTTATCAGGAAATATCCGGATCCAGATCTTTCCTCCCCGCTTTACATGCCTGGTTATGGCTATCCTGGCCGCCTCGATTTGCTGAGCAGTCAACAGGCCGCATCCAAGGGCCTGGAGACCATACTCACCGAATTCAAGGGTACAGCCTCTGTTTATGGCCTTACCCTTTGTCCTTCCCTTTTGCTTCTTTCGATATTTGACCTTTTTTGGGCTCAACATGATGCAGTCCTAACTTTTCTTGTCGGGTAAGATTTCCCCTTTGAAAACAGCTACTTTGACGCCAATTGTACCGTAAGTGGTGAATGCCTCGGCAAAGCCATAATCAATATCTGCCCTCAGGGTGTGCAGCGGGACTCTGCCTTTCCGATACCACTCCCTTCGTGCCATTTCAGCCCCCCCCAAGCGGCCACTGCAGGCTATCTTGATCCCCAGGGCGCCGAAACGGAGTGCCGAGCTCACGCTCTTCTTCATCGCTCTTCGGAAAGAGATTCGCCTCACCAGTTGAAGAGCTACGTTCTCGGCAATCAATTGCGCATCCACTTCGGGTTTTCTCACCTCTTGGATATCCAGTATAATCTCTCTGTTTACCTGCTTTTCCAGCTCCCGCTTGATATTCTCAATCTCGACCCCTTTCTTCCCGATCACAAGGCCTGGCCGCGCCGTATGTATCTTTATCCTTATCTTGTTTGCCGCCCTCTCGATTTCTATCTTGGAGACCCCCGCTTGAACGAGTCTCTTTTTCAAGTACTTGCGTATCCTGTGATCCTCCAAGACAAACTCGCTGTATTCCTTGCCCGCAAACCACTTTGAGTCCCAATCCCTGTATATCCCTAACCTAAAACCGATTGGATTAACTTTCTGTCCCAATACCCACCTCCATCTTTCTTACCTTGGTTTCCCAGATACTCATCTCCCGCCCCCTATTTTTCGTCGAGGATCACTGTCAAGTGGCACGTCCTCTTCCTTATTCTCGTGGCACGTCCCATAGCTCGCGGCCTGAATCGTTTCAAGGTGGGCCCTTCATTGGCAAAGACCCTCTTGACATAGAGGGTGTCCACGTCCATATTGTGGTTTTCCTCGGCATTAGCAACAGCCGACCTGATGAGCTTCCTCAGTATGTACGCCCCTTTCTTAGGGGAGTAGGTGAGCATGTTGAGGGCGTCTTCCACCTTCACCCCCCTCACTTGATCCATGACCAACCTGACTTTCCGAGGAGATATCCTCACGTACTTTGCCACTGCCCTGGTTTCCATTATTTCCTAGCACCTTTCAGGCGTGATTTCTTGTCCCCTGCATGACTGAAGAAAGTCCTCGTCGGGGAGAACTCGCCGAGCTTATGTCCCACCATGTCTTCCGTCACAAATACGGGCAGGAATTTCTTCCCGTTATGGACAGCAAAGGTCAAGCCGACAAACTCGGGAAGGATAGTGGATCTCCTGGACCAGGTCTTGATAATCTTCCTGCTTCCGCTATCTTGGGCTTCCCTGGCCTTTTTCAAGAGGTGTTCATCAACAAAAGGACCTTTTTTTAGTGATCGAGGCAATATTTTCCCTCCTCATGCTTAGAATTCCGGCCTGGTATTAGCAATGTCTGCCCGATCGCCCATCCTTACCCATAGGGGTTTGATCAAATGTCCACAGGGCACCATCCTCAATCCTTGTCAAAGCCATTGCCACTATTCCCACAATACCCGCAGTCAACACCACTATTTCCTCTTCTTTACTATGAGCTTGTCACTGGGTTTCCTGCCCCTTGTCTTGTAACCCTTGGTAGGTACGCCCCACGGCGTAACGGGATGACGGCCTCCGGAGGATTTTCCTTCCCCGCCACCATGAGGATGGTCGACCGGGTTCATTGCCACCCCTCTGACTCGGGGTCTCGTTCCTCTCCATCGTGACCTGCCCGCCTTGCCCAGACTAATGTTTTCGTGATCCAGGTTACCCACCTGTCCGATCGTCGCCCTGCACTCCAAGGAAACCATCCGAACCTCACCGGAAGGCAATCTCACTTGGGCATATTTCCCTTCCTTCGCCATAACTTGTGCATAGCTTCCTGCACTCCTTACGATCTGGCCTCCGTGCCCTGTGCTCAGTTCTACATTGTGGATCGGGGTACCGAGGGGTATATCCCTAAGGGGCGTTGCGTTACCGGTTCGGATGTCTACTCCTGGCCCTGAGATGACCTTGTCTCCAACCTTCAGACCGGATGGGGCAAGGATGTATCTCTTCTCTCCATCCTGATAGTGCAGGAGCGCGATATTCGCCGATCGATTGGGGTCATACTCGATACTGGCTACCTTGGCAGGTATGCCGTCCTTGTTCCTTTTGAAGTCAATGATCCTATAAAGCCTTTTGTGCCCACCACCTCTGTGCCGGCTGGTCACCCTCCCCAAAGAGTTCCTGCCACCGGTCTTCCTCAGCGGCATGAGCAGGCTTCTTTCCGGCCTTGTAGAGGTGATTTCATCGTGAGTTGAATAGGTTTGAAACCTCCTCCCCGCTGATGTAGGCTTGTTGCTTTTGATTGCCATATGGTTATCTCCGTTGGAGTCTTTCCCCGGGGCCTCGGGCGTTACACGCTCTCAAAAAATTCGATGTTTTCCCCTGGGGCCAATTTTACGATAGCCTTCTTCCAATCAGGCCTCTTTCCAACATTTCTGCCCAGCCTGCGCTTCTTGCCCCTCATGTTAATGGTCTTCACTCCCAGGACCTTTGCGTTCAACAGGCTTTCCACGGCCTGTCGGATCTCCACCTTTGTGGCCCTTCTGTCAACCTTGAAGCTGATTTGGTTGTTCAACTCCTTCTGCAGACTGGCCTTTTCGGTAATATGTGGCTCTTTTATAACTCTATATATATCCATTAGGGCACTAATGCCTCCTGTATCTTTGGCACCACAGACTGGACCATAAACAGATGTTCATGTCTGATCAAATCATAAGTATTCAGCCCTTCACATCTCAATATTTTGACCCAAGGCACGTTCCGGGAAGATTTCTCCAGGCGTTCGTTCTTTTCATCGGTAACGATGAGGGCCTTTCTCACCTGGAACTCCTCCATGACCTCCAGGAACTTCCTTGTCTTTATTTCCGGCAGATCGAAGTCCTGAACAACTACCAGGCGATCATTTTGGAGTTTGTCCGTCAGGGCCATCCTCAAAGCCGATCTTCTTACCTTTCTTGATACCTTACGAGAATAGCTCCGAGGAACCGGCCCGAAGACAACGCCTCCTCCCCGCCTCGTGGGGGAGGAAGCAGCACCGACCCGTGCCCTGCCTGTTCCCTTTTGTCTCCAGAGCTTCCTTCCGGATCCCCTCACCTCCGAACGCCCCTTCACAGAAGCACTCCCCGCTCGCCGCTGCAATAGCTGACTCGTGATGACCTCATGAAGCAGGTGCTTCTTGATGGCGACATTAAAGATGTCGTCCCTAAGCTCTATCTGGGATACCTTTTCCTTATTGAGATTGTATACATCGATTACGGCCATTTTATGTGCCCTGTTCGTTATCCTCAGTTTCTCTTGTCACCCGGAACGCCGATCCGTTTCTGGCAGGGGATCTCCCTCGTCAAACCATGCTTATTCGCACAATGCTATTCCTCGGACCAGGTACGGATCCCTTGATCGCTATGATGTCCAGTTCAGGCCTTACATCAACGATCTTGAGGTTCTTAATGGTCGTCTGCTGGTTGCCCATTCTTCCGGGTAGTTTTCTGCCCTTATAAACTCTCCCCGGGGTGGCGCTGGCCCCTATGGAGCCCGGCACCCGATGGGAACGGGATCCGTGGGTCTCCTTTCCTCCGGAAAATCCCCATCTCTTTATGACTCCCGCAAAACCTCTGCCTTTGCTGCGAGCCGTCACATGGACCACATCTCCAATATTGAAGACATCGGCCCCTATACTTTGCCCCAGTTCGTATTCCTCTGCCTTGTCTACCTTTATCTCCCTCAGGTGTTTGTAGACCTGGTCCCCGGCCCTAGCGAAGTGTCCCCTCAAGGGCTTGTTGGCGCGGGTCTCTTTTTGGGGCTCGAATCCCACTTGGATCGCCTCATATCCGTCCTTCTCCTTGGTCTTCTTCTGGATTACTACACAGGGCCCGGCCTTCAGAAGGGTTACCGGGACACTGTTGCCTCCGTCCAAGAAGAGGCGGGTCATCCCTATTTTCTTTCCATAAAGACTTTTGACCATTTTAGCCCAGCTCCACGCGCCTTACAGTTTGATCTCTACGTCCACGCCGGCCGCAAGATCCAGTTTCATTAGAGCATCAACTGTCTGCTGTGTCGGTTCCAGGATATCCAGGAGCCTCTTATGGGTCCTGATTTCAAATTGCTCCCTCGACTTCTTGTCAACGTGGGGAGAGCGCAAAACACAATACTTGTTGATGACGGTCGGCAGGGGGATGGGGCCTGCCACCCGGGCCCCCGTTTCCCTGGCGGTCTCCACGATTTCATTTGCCGACTGATCGAGAAGCTTATGATCATAGGCCTTCAACCGAATACGTATTTTTTGGTTCCCGATCAATGTGTTCATGACGTCCTATCCTTCCGATTCTACTCATCAGTGCCCTGAAAACCTCGAGAGCCCTCCTATTCGATGATTTCGCTGATTACTCCGGCCCCCACAGTCCTTCCACCTTCACGTATCGCAAACCGCAACTCCTTCTCCATCGCTATCGGCGTTATCAACGCAACCTCCATC
>JAFDHO010000317.1 GCA_019308745.1 Deltaproteobacteria bacterium | reverse complement strand
TAGCAGACACAAATTTGATGTACTCGGGGATCTGATATTTTGCGAGTTTGCCTGAGCAAAATTTAAGGACCTCGTCTTCTGTCAGGCATGTTCCCGGCAGTGGAACAATGCAGGCAACCACTTTCTCTCCCATGACCTCGTCAGGAACACCGCACACTGCGACTTCCAGTATCTTTGGGTGGAGACAAAGCACATTCTCCACACTTACCGGATAGACGTTTTCGCCTCCCCTGATGATCATTTCCTTTTTTCTCCCGCTCACAAATATAAAGCCGTCTTTATCCATTGTGCCCAGATCACCTGTCAGGAACCACCCACTCCTGAATTTGTCGGCAGTCTCTTCCGGATCATCAAAATATCCGGCCACAACGTGCGGTCCTCTTACTGCTATTTCCCCAACTTCTCCGTAGGGCATGTCTTTCATTTCTTGGCTCACTATCCGCACCTCGCTGCCAGCGCTTGCCCTTCCGATGGAAGTTGGCCTTTGTATGCACTCCTCGTCGATTGCGATTGCAGAGACCGAGGCCTCCGTGAGACCGAACCCGTTTATAAGCTTTGCATTCTGGAAAACCCCTTTCATCTCCCTGAGCATGTCTGGGGGCATGGGAGCACCTCCGAACCCTACGAGTTTTACGTTGCCTAGATTTAGACTCTTGAACTCCTCCCTGCTTAGAAGAATCCTATAGACTGCAGGAGGTGCCACAAGTTGGTCGATCCTCTCACGAAGGATCAGCTCTGTGAAGGGACCGACGCGAAAGTGTTCCATCAATACTGAGGTTCCCCCCATCCACAAAGAGGGGAGCAACTGTTCCTGTAAGGCCATCACATGAAAAAGGGGGGCGGCCACCAGGGTCCTCCCCCCTTCTGTTCTGACGTCAATGCCCAGTTTTCCCATGTAGTGGTCCATCCTCATGGCGCTGTGGATCAAGTTCCTGTGGAGGATCATGGCCCCTTTTGGCATTCCCGTGGTTCCTGAAGTGAAGAGAATGGTGTGGAGGTCCTCCTCGTCGCAGGCGATGGGATCACATCGTCTCTCGGAGGAATAGCCCTCAACTAGGAAATCCTTTTGAATTTTCCAACCAAGCATGGGATCAAGGCCGTTATCCCATATCTCCTCGTCCACGATTCCTCCCACAGGCTTAGTGATCTTCAGTTGATCCTCCAGCGCAGGGCGCTTAAGTTGGGTATTGAGGACGACTGATACCGCCCCAGCCCTGGATAGAGCGAGAAATGCCACCACGAATGCATCGTCGTTCTTCAGGAAGAGCGCAACCCGGTCTCCCTTCCCAACATGCAGGTCCTCCTTAAGAAGGGTACATAGAGAAGCTGCACGCCTATTCAGCTCTTCGTAGGAAATTCGCCTTTCCCTTGACACCAGGGCCATTCTTCCAGGGAAGTTAGCAACAGTGCGGGAAAACATTTCCCAGAGCGATTTGGGTCTGTGCTTGAAGACACGAATCACTGCCTCTGCCACTACCTTTTCCTCGTATTGGAATTCATGGATCATGCTATTCCCCACATATGAGATAACTATTGGCGCCCATTGTGGCCATCCTTTATCTCCTCTGTTCAAATCTCCTCCCCAGAAGCCCCGATACGATACCTATCCTTTGCATCTGAGGTGTGCCTCCTGCGATGGCCCATCCCCTTGAATCTCTTACCATACGCTCTATCGGGTACTCGCTCGAGTATCCATATCCACCATGAACCTCGAGAGCCAAGTCTGAAACCCTCTTGGCGATTTCGTTCGCATAGCATTTTGCCACAGAAGTCTCCAGCCTTCCTGGATAACTTCTTCCTGAATTGCATGCCGCCCTGTAAATGAGCAGCCTCGCTGCTTCCACCATCATGGTCATGTCCGCAAGCATTAGTTGAACCGCCTGAAATTCGCAGATTGGGCGGCCGAATTGATATCGTTCCTGAGAGTACCTTATGGAATGTTCCAGGGCCCCTTTCGCAATCCCCAAAGAGATGGTCCCATTTCCGAGTCTTTCAATATCGAAACAGAGCATGGCTTTCGAGAATTCCCCGGCTTTCAATACAAGGTTTTCCGCAGGAACACGGGTGTTGTCAAAAATCATATCACGCTGGGGAATAGTATTATGACCCATCATCCTTTCTCGTTTTCCGAAACTGAGCCCCTCAGCATCCTTGTCAACTACAATGGTCCCAATACCCTTTGCCCCTTTTTCTTCACTCAATCGAACGAAAACCAGATAGCTCTCCGATACCCCGGCACCACTTATGAACCGCTTCTGCCCGTTCACAATATACTGACCATTTCTCAATTTAGCTGTTGTTTTCAAATCCGTTAGAGCCGAGCCAGCTTCGGGTTCAGTCATGCCAATAGAAATAAGCCCCCTCCCTTCGCACGTCATGGGAATATATTTTTTCTTGAGGAAGTATGAACCAAAACAATCGATCTGTCTTATAGGTCCGAAATTGGCCTCATGAAAAATCCCTGCAAGTGTCGGGCATTTCCCCGCTAGTTGCTCCAAGAAAAGTACTCCATCTAAATTGCTGCTCCCTTGGCCACCGTATTCCTCCGATAACGTCATTCCTGCGAATCCAAGCCTGCTCAGCTTTTCAAGTAATGAGTTCGCCAATTCACCTCTTTCAAGTTCAAGAATCCTTTCATCTTCTTCAGATTCTTCTGCCAGTCGGGCAGCAACGTCCACTATCATTTGCTGTTCTTCACTCAGTTTGAAATCCACCTTTCCCCTCCTCAATGCACTTTCGTTGGTTCTTCGTAAACGCAGATCGTCTGTCTAAAGATCCGCGGTCTGTTTAAGATTACAGAAAGCAGTTTCCCGTATCTTGTTCATCGCTTTAGGTCTTGGGTAGGAGTTCACCTGCTGTCGAAAATGGACTGAAAGATCCGGATGCAAGTCAGTGCGCCTCCAAGTGGCACCATGAAGAGCGCAGGCGCTAAAGGGTAGGCGAGCAAGCTGCTGGAAATCTCTCTGTGCTCAAATGCACTCACCGCTGCATTGAATCCAGCGACTGTAATAAGTCCGAAAAAAATAAAGGCGAGCCCCTCATGAACCTTATTGAGGACTAATCTGAGCTTGGGGGGCATTAAGTTTTCAAACAGTTTGACGCTTACATGCCCCCCTACCCTATATACATAGCTAATGGAAAGAAATACGAGTCCCACCATGAAATAGTCGGCAGTGATCGCAAAAAGGCTAGGAATCGAATAACCGATCACTTTCCTTAATACCACATCA
>JAFDHO010000316.1 GCA_019308745.1 Deltaproteobacteria bacterium | reverse complement strand
ACTGCGATCATATGCAGCAATCGCCTCTTCACAGGAATTTAGATATGGCTGGATCTCATTAAGTCTTGCTTTTATCCTGTTTCCTGCGTCAATAAGTTCCTGTCTGTGAGCAAGGTACGCATCAATTTCTCGCTGCAGAGTCTGTTCTTGTTTCTTCTGGTTATCAATCAATCCCTGGACTCTAGCCCTCTGCTCATTGTTGTATTGAATTTCCCCTCCTAAGGTTGCCTTACGGGAGTCCAACGCAGCCTTGCTACGTACACATTGATCGTATTCGCTTTGGGTGTCAACTGTACGGTCGCACCGGCTGTTATGTCTCGCGACATCTGCCTTGTAATTATCCACTTTCGTTTGAAGCCTGGCTTTTGCCGCCTTCCACTTCGCAATTTCTTTCTTAACCACCTGTCCTGACCATTCTAAATCACTTTTCCTCTGCTTGAGGCGCGGTCCTTTGGCTTCGTTCAAGTTAAACTCTTTTTCGAGTGCATCCATAGCATCCAGAAGACGTGACTTTTCTCTCTTCAAGGAAGCTATGTCAGGTTTTGCTGCGACATCAGCACCAGAAGCGTTTGTCGGAACAGTTGCCAAAAGGCAGAACACCACGAATACAACTGACACTGTTAGCGTACCCTTTTTCATAAGATTCCTCCTGTGTTACATTTAATGAATAGATACGTTCATACGTTTCCAAGAACGGTTTTGGAGATCTGCCCAATGGCTTGTTCAAACCAAACGTAAGGGTTTAGTCATCCGGATATTGAAAGTCATCCCGCTTTCGCTTGTGAAGTATTGCCCGAAATGGGTGAAGCCCAATAAATGCTGGGCCGGCCGAGGGAGTTTGTAATCAGATTGCGTCTATGATCATAAGATAGCATCCCAGCAGCATTAGGACTGGGAGCTCCGACATGTAAAGGCCAAAGCGGGTAATCTCCACCGTGCCAGTAGAGTAACCCTTGGGCACAGCCAGGATGCTGAGGGGATTGGAGTTCCTCCTGAAGTAAAGGAGGTGCTCTCCAAAGGCGTCCGTGAATACGCATTTATTGCGCCACACACTCTTGGACAGCCACTGGTAGACATGGCCGTCGGTGAACTCCAGGAGGCCTTTCTCTCTGCCCCACCGTGTCTTGAAGACAGCCAATTTTGTACCAGAATCCTCCTGGTACACTATGACCTTCTCCCTGGGAAACCACTTCTTCCTGAACCTCCAGTTCCCATGTGCAGATTCGGCCGTACCTTGTGTGACGTGCCCGGCTTTCAACCGGAGCGCCCCTATGAGGTCTTCCCCGGCCTGGAGCACATATTCCCAACAACCTTTCCAGTTTGCTTCATGCTCGCTGACCTCTGTAATCCTCTTCATTCGGAACTGCCCCACGAAATATGTACCTATACTATGACCCCGGTTGCGCCAGAGTCAAGACGCATTAGACTTTGATCGGTAATTCAGTGAATCAGGGGACGTTGTTGACTATCGTGATTATCATTTTTGCCAGGAGAATTCATGCTGGCGCACCTCCGAGTCGACTGGCCCTTATTCAAGCACCAACAATATGGTGTAGGAATGCCTTTCGCCAAAACCCCTGTGTTTGGCGAAGCTTGTCTTAGAGAGTTACGTGCTTTGTGCAAAAACAACCCTTCTGTCGCTCCTTCCGCGACAAAAGATGCTTTGTCACGATAGTCAACAACGTCCCTATTCACCCTATTCACACAACTGCGGTAAGCCTTTCTCAAATCGGGTGAAAGCGGTAAGAGGTATAATGTTTCTGAATCTGTATTCCATTTCTTGGTTCAGGTGGAAGCAAGGTTTCTGGGCTAACTACGGGCTCCCTCCGTATCACCTTCTCCCGGAAATAGCTAACTTTGGGGGCAATGGCAAACCGGGAATTTTAATTGCCGCTGGGGGAAAAAATTGTTGACGTCAGTCACCTGAGGCTCCACCGCCACCAGGATTCTCATCTGAGGTGTGATCTGGATCATGACTTGCGGCTCAAGAAACCACGGATCATCGCCACCGGATCGGGATGGAGGCTCTGGCTTTGGAAGGTCATCTTCATCGTGGCGCCCGAAGCATTGCTGAGCTATACCACGCACGTAGAAGATATAGCCAGTGCAGGGATCTCTACAAAGCACGCGGGGGTTGGCTGCTGCATTTGCGTCTCCTGAGTCGCGGCGGCGTACCGTCGCTTTAACTCCGTGTAGTTGAGGCTAAGGCCCTCGACACCTCACAGATGGAATGGACACCGCACAGATCCACCGCGGCCGCCCATAGGGATTTGGGAATCCGGCTGCCGGCCATCCTGCGCTTACGCCAGATCTCGAATCGGGTCAGGACTTCTTGCAAGGCGGGCTTCTGTATGGTGGGCACTACAGAGAGCTTTTCCATCGGCCATTCCTCCTTCGTTACTGGAATGGGCCAGTACTACCGCAATCCCAATGGCTATGTCAGGCATGCTTACCTGAAGGACACGGTTAATTATGAATCTGCGCCCCCGGAACAGGTGGGAGGGACCCCTTTCTAGAATTCAAGCTTTGGCCCTCTGTGTTTTTGCGTCACCAACTTGGGTTTGGATCTTAGTTGTTATTCCTTTTCCTCTGCTTAAGAATTAGATAGACTCCAACAACTCCGATGGCGAAACCAAGGGGTTTTAATGGGAGAGTGTTTGTTGCAATATTTATCCAAATCGCGAATAGTATTAAAACAAGTCCAAGCACCAGCATTGATTTTTCCTCATACTTTTGGTAAGTAGAAAATTATGGACAGGATTCAGAAGTATTTTCAACCTCTTCGCTAAGATTTCTTTTGATCGCATCATATGTTATGTCAATCGCCTCATCTTTCGCTTTGTCTAATACAGGGTTTTTTATTGGTATTAACATCTTAATCGACTCTCGAATTCCCGCCCAAAAGGGGTCTTCAGAATAAATTCCTATTTCTAACGCCGTTGCTACAAAAGATACTGTTGCAAAAGTTATGGCTGCTGACTGTCCTCCAGGAATAAACGCTGCAATAGCAGCTCCCATCCAAGCATATGTTATCGAGTCTTTCAATCCTTGCCTAAAAGAATAAAGCCCCGAGACATCAACCCAATTGAGAGGATTATCCTGCACATACAAATAGAGCCCTAAACTCATAAAGCTAGCAGTCTGTCGGTCTTAGCGCTCTGAGCCGAGTTTTACGCCGGGCAAAATTTTCTCGCTGGCGTAATATGTCGATCGCATGGTGAACCCTAAGGGTTCGTTGGTTCGGTT
>JAFDHO010000315.1 GCA_019308745.1 Deltaproteobacteria bacterium | reverse complement strand
TTGGGCATGCGCCAGAAGGTGTGGTGCTGGACCTCGGTGGGTGTCATCATCTTGTATTCCCAGACGACATTACCATCCCAGTCGATCTCCTGGACAATGCCCGATGTGCCACCGATTCCACAGGGAGCGCCTTTTAGCCTTCCACCCCGGAGGAGGTTGCCGTTCTCCAGCAATATGGCGTAAAGACCCGGAAGATAGTCAGTCTCCCACTTGTGTACCAGGTTACCTTCCATGTCTATGAGGTAAGTGGTCTTGCAATTCGTCATGGGGGATATCACGGTGTAGCCGTTGAAGGCCTTTGCCTTGTTGTACTTGAGGACCCCAGTTGCGCCCACAATAGCCTCATAGGCCTGGGCGGAAATAAATGTTGAAAAAATCAACGCAAACGACACTGCAATAATCACTGATACTTTCTTCATTCCTACCTCCTTCTTATGGACAAAAGTTTGGATCAAAAATAAACCCCAGCCTCGAGACAATAATTTCCACATCACCTCCTTTCTCTAAGGCGGTGCCTCCAGTTCAGACAGTCCTGATTGCTTCAGCCTTCCCTTCTAATCCCGAATATCTAGCTCGTGACCAACCGTCCTTACCCACCAGAACCTTACCGGTGCCTGGAGACCCTGCTCTTAATGGGACATCCATCACGCTTTCTGCTTCCTTCGCCAACACGGCGCCTACGAATGTACTATCTCAAAACTATGGAGGACCTCACCAACTGGGTTTAGAACGTCCGGTTTGACAAACGAGACTTTCAATCTGTCATCTCTGACATCCACCAGCGTATACCCCGAAGGTGTCCAGTATCTCTTGTATCCTGTAACGGATTCGGGGAATTTCCAGGGGGCGCCTGCACTTCCGACACATACGTAATGGATCCCGTCCACCGGGATGTCCGTAAACACGTGGTCATGCCCGTAAAAGAGGACCTGCACCCCGAACTCCCCCATCCACCTATGGATAAGGGCCTGTTCCCCTATCTGTGCAGCCCTGCCTCCCCCGCGCCCATACCTGGAGTTGACATCATCACCTGCATTGCCTCCCACCGTGTGATGGATGAAGATGAGCTTCCATTTTGCCTTAGACCTTGAGAGGCGGTCATGAAGCCATTCCCTTTGTTCCTTTCCAAGGGTCCAGGAGTCTGCCCTCCCCCCAGGAGATTGCATGGCATGGTCAGAAGGCGTGTATCCTGTCACATTGAGGGCGATGAAAAGCACGTCACCCCATGTGAACGCGTAGTAGTCCTCGTGCTCGCTCGCGCCCTCCGGATAGGTCTCGGGTCCGGGATTTGGTATCCAAGCCATGCGCGCCTTGCGGGCCCAAGCTCGCTCCCTATCAGGGTGCCATCCATTCTCCCCTTCCCAGTTCCCAAGCACCTTGTAAACAGGCACCGAAGAAGGCAGTTCCCCGAGAGCATGGCGCAACGCTGAGTAAAGTATGGGGCCAAACCTTGGTTCAGTCATGGGGCCACCGTGGGAGGTAAATGTCTGGATATTATCCCCGAGCATAAAGGCAAACTCCGGCTTCCTTGTACGGATGCTATGGCTCACTTCCCTTAGGACTTCCATACGGTCCCTGAAAAAGGGCGCAATGTGAGCATCAGAGAGCAGGGCAAACGAAAATGGCGAAGGCTTTCTCCTCTGTGTCCTGAAGATCCCCCGGGTCACCCTCCGAAAGTGGGGCTCGGTATTTTCACGGGCATAAAGCTCATATTCATAGGAAGAATCTCCGAGCAAGGGCTCCAAAGTAACATCAACTGGCGCGAAGGCGTCTATATAATACTCTTCCGTCCTTTGCCAGGGCTCTCTCCGGGAACCATCATGCCTCCTGAACCTTATATAGCAACTTATGTCCTCCTCTCCGGCCACAAGATTCACTGCAATGGATGAATAAGTAGGCCTTCCGAGATAAGGGTGGGTAAGGAGGAGGTACTCTTTTTCCTCAGCGCCTGTCAAGGGGGGACCGGACAGGAGCACCCTGGGAAATGCCGTGGCAGCAGCCCCCATGAGCATTGTCTTCTTTATGAACCCCCTCCTGGATATATTGCCCATGTCCCTAGTCCGTTGATAATACTGTCGCTCGATTACCTCCATCCTTAGGGGGAAAATCAGGCTACCATACCTGAATCACCAAGGAAAACCTATCCCTCACATCATCATTGCTGTCTAGTATGTATGAAATCCCCCGCCTCCCTCTATCTCGAAGTACTCCGTGATAATATCCCACCACTTTTCCTTGTTTGCCTTCCTGGCCTCTATCGCGGCTTTTCCATCAGGCCCCACAAAAAGCACAACATATTGGCCCGACGTCCATAGATCGGGTTTGAGGAACATCCTTCCAGTATTCCCCCTGGTGACAGACTCCAACTCTTCTTTGCCCAGCACCTCCTCGGCTATGTCCTTTATCCCGCCCGGCTCATCCAACCCCCCCATGATAATGATGAATCCTGCCTGTTTGTAATTACCGTAATACTCCGGGCTTACCACCCTCATGGGCACTTCGTTGGATTTCAGGAAGTCAACCCATGGCTGGGATTCCTGGATCGTTTTCTCAGTGCCCACGACAATGAGTTCATCTGCCAGGGCAAAAGGGACAACCGAAAGAAAGATTACTCCGAAAATTGCCACAACCATCGTAAATCTTCTTGAGTTCATCTTCATTACCTCCGCTATTAATTGGATCTATTGTTTTAGACGCAAACGTCACGGGATATATTTTCTCCAGAATGCCGGGGGCATATGAATATCCCCAGGCAGTTCAGGTTCCTTTGGCCAATCCAAAGGCCGTGTCCCCTCCAAATAGTATATGTTGGGTATCGTATCGACCTTTGGATTGATGAGGCGTACTACTTCCTTATCTTTGAGCATCCGGCTGACCTCGCTCTTGGAATCATTGAGATCACCGAAGATACGCGCCCTGGTCGGGCAGACCTTCACACAGGCCGGTTCCAGCCCTTTCTTTATACGCTCCCGACAAAAATCACACTTATCCGCCACATGCCTCAAAGGATGCCTGTACCTTGCGCCGTAAGGACATGCAGACACACAATTTCCGCAATTTATGCAAATTTTGGGATCTATAAGCACTAATCCATCTTTGGACTTGTACGTCGCCCCGGGTACGGGGCATGCTGCAATACAAGAAGGTTCATCGCATTGCATGCAATTGCCCGGCTGATAGAAGAGACTTACGCCATTTACGTCAATCTGCTTTCTAATCCAGTTCCTGTAATGGCCTGGGGGGACTCCATTAGTGATC
>JAFDHO010000314.1 GCA_019308745.1 Deltaproteobacteria bacterium | reverse complement strand
CCCAGCTCGTCCGTCTTCCTCAACATAGACAGGACCCTCTTGGCCGCCTCAGGCCTTCCCTGGGGCAAAAGGGCAAGATGGGAAACCTTGGCCCCGGTAAAGAGCATCGCCGAAGCATTGGGACATGCCGCCACGCAAGCTCCACACCCAATGCAGGCCGCGGCATCCATTGCCATCTCCGCCACATCCTGGGGAACGGGAATGGTGTTCGCCTCCGGCGCACCGCCCGTATTCACGGAGATATATCCACCGGCTTGAATAATCTTGTCCAACGGGCCCCTGTCGATAACAAGGTCCTTGACGACCCTGAAGGCCCGGGCGCGAAAGGGTTCGATTATGATCGTGTCTCCATCCCTGAAGTGCCTCATATGCAACTGGCACAAAGTCGTCTCTTTTTCCGGGCCGTGCGGAATGCCGTTCACGACCGCGCCGCACATCCCGCATATACCTTCTCTGCAATCGTGATCAAAGGCTATCGGTTCCTTTCCTTCCAGGATGAGTTGTTCATTCACCACATCAAGCATCTCCAGGAAAGACATGTCCGTCGAGATGTCCCTGGCATCGTAGGTCTCTAACCCCCCCTTCGCATCGGGGCCCTTCTGGCGCCAAATTTTCAACGTAAGGTTGATGGTCTCCGTCACTTGTAACTCCTCTCGGTAAGTTCCACGTGCTCGAATGTAAGGGGCTCCCTCACTTCCGTTGGCGGTACACCGTCCCCTCCATATGCCCATGCGCTTACGTAGCAACAGGTCTCATCATTTCTCCTGGCCTCTTGATCCTCGGTCTGGTAAGCCACATTGAAGTGGCAGCCGCAGGATTCCTCCCTGCTCAGTGCATCCTCCACGAGCAGCTCCGCAAATTCAAGAAAATCGGCCACGCGAAGGGCCTTCTCAAGGCCTTGGTTGAAATCTCCGGAGGATCCCGGCACCTTGACGTCTTCCCAGAATGCCATCCTCAGTTCAGGGATGAGCTGCTTTGCCTTCAACATGTCAGGCTCGTTCCTTGTCATACCGCAGTATTCCCAAAGTATTTTCCCCAGCTCCCTGTGGAAATAGTCCACGGTCCTGGTGCCGTTTACTGAAAGCAGCTTCTCTACTTGCTCCTTCACCGCTCTCGTGGAGTCCTGAAAGGCCGGATGCTCTGCTGTTACGTCGGGCAAGCGGGTTCCTGCGAAATATCCTCCAAGAGTATAGGGAATTATGAAATACCCGTCTGCAAGCCCTTGCATCAGAGCGCTGGCCCCCAGGCGGTTTGCCCCGTGATCTGAAAAGTTGGCCTCACCTAAGACGAACAATCCCGGCACGGTGCTCATCAAGTTGTAATCCACCCACAGACCTCCCATGACATAGTGGACAGCCGGGTATATCATCATGGGGACCTCGTAGGGATCTTGTCCTGTTATCCTTTCATACATCTGAAAGAGGTTCCCGTACTTCTGCCTGATTGCCTCCATTCCGTCCCTCTCAATGGCGTCCCTTAGATCGAGGTATACGGCATATCCCGTTGGACCCACGCCTCTGCCCTCGTCGCATACCTCTTTTGTGCTCCTGGAGGCCAGGTCCCTGGGTACGAGATTGCCGAAACTAGGGTATTTCCTCTCCAGGAAGTAATCCCGTTCAGACTCGGGTATCTCGTTCGGGGGGCGTTTGTCTCCCGGTTTCTTGGGAACCCAAACCCTCCCGTCATTCCTCAGGCTCTCGCTCATGAGGGTCAGTTTCGACTGGTAACTCCCGTGCAGGGGGATGCACGTGGGGTGTATCTGCACGAAAGAGGGATTCGCAAAACAGGCTCCCCTCTTGTAAGCCTTCCAAATGGCGCTGACGTTTGAGCTCATCCCGTTCGTGGACAGATAGTAGACCCTACCGTAGCCCCCTGTCGCGAGAACAACCGCGTGGGCGGCATGGCTCTCAAGTTCGCCGGTGATGAGATTGCGGACCACGATTCCCCTGGCCTGATCGTTCACCAGCACGAGGTCCAGCATCTCTCTGCGGGGTAACATCTCAACCCTTCCCTCGCTCACCTGGCGCATCAGGGCGGTGTAGGCTCCGAGGAGGAGCTGCTGCCCTGTCTGACCCCTCGCGTAAAAGGTCCGTGATACCTGGGCTCCCCCGAATGACCTGTTGGCCAACAGGCCGCCGTATTCCCTGGCAAAGGGGACTCCCTGGGCGACACACTGATCTATGATGTTGTTGCTTATCTGGGCCAGCCTGTACACGTTGGCCTCCCTGGAGCGAAAATCGCCCCCCTTTATGGTGTCATAGAAGAGCCGCCAAATACTGTCGCCGTCCCCTTGATAGTTCTTGGCCGCGTTGATTCCCCCCTGCGCCGCAATGCTGTGGGCCCTCCGGGGGCTGTCCTGGATACAGAATATCTTTACATTGTACCCCAGCCCGGCCAGGGTAGCTCCAGCAGAGGCACCCGCCAAACCTGTTCCTACTATTATGACATCGAACTTTCTCCTGTTTGCCGGGCTGACGAGTTTCAGTTCGAAACGGTGGCGGTCCCACTTCATTTCCAGGGGACCTGCTGGGACTTTCGGGTCCAGTTTCATGCCTAATCTCCCAAGGTGTTCCATAGAATGAAAAGGGGTATGGAGCTGAATCCAACGGTCAATACTATGCTCAATATCAAGCTCCCACCCCTGATGATCGACGTATACTTGGGATGGTCCGCACCAATAGTCTGGAAGGCGCTCCAGAAACCATGCCTTATGTGGAGGCCTGCAACGATCATGGAAAACACATAGAAAACCACGTATGCGGGGCTGTCAAAGGCCCCCGCGACCAATTGATAGAGAGTTCTCCCGTCTCTTTGGGCAAAGTGGAAGGTGAGCAGATGAAGGATTACGAAAAAAAGGAGATACAACCCGGTATAGGGCATCAACCTGGAACTCCAGGTTCGCCCCCCAGCGTTTTTCTTTAACACGTATCGGGTGGGCCTTGCCCTCAGGTTTTCGAAGTATAGAATGGCCGCGAAGGTAACATGGAATATTGCCAGCACAAGCAACCCGATTTCAATCGCGTTTATTATGAGACCGAAAGAATGGAGCCGCTCCGAATAGGCATTGAATACTTCGCCTCCCCTAAAGATCATCAGGTTGCCTATGAAGTGTATGATGAGGAAGACACAAAAAACAAACCCGGTACATGCCATGATCAACTTCTTGCCGATTGATGTCCAAAAGAAGGAAAACAGCCAATTCATTTTCTCCTCCCGTTTGCTTCTATCATCCCGGGAACCTTCACGCGTTGGAATTTATGCTGTATATCAAAAATTATAATCCTGAGCAAT
>JAFDHO010000313.1 GCA_019308745.1 Deltaproteobacteria bacterium | reverse complement strand
TCTTGGGGACCCGAGGTTTGAAGAGGCCTTTGCCAGAGGAGGGCAAAGGGATGAGATATTCCATGCCAGCCTCAGTGCAGCAGTCCAAAATATGCATCTGGCGGCAACGGCATTAGGACTTGGAGGATCGGTATGGACAACGGTTTAGGAAAGTACTTGACCGTTCCATCATCAGTTGGGCCATAGCCGACAGCATAGCGATTTACGGACTTATCCTCTTCCTGTTGGGCGGCAGTTTCAATGATTTGTATCTGTTTGTCGGGGCGGCCCTAGCCGTTATGATCTACTACCGCCCCAAAATGTCTGAACTGGAGGAACAGAGCTGGCAGCGGCCATGAAGCATGCTGCGGAAACTCGCACTTCTTCATCAGACTAAAACAGGGGGTTTTCATCTCATGTTGTGACAAAGAGAATTTTAGTGCGTGACCACGGTTTGCCGCGAGTTGCGGAATCCCCTGTGTTTCTTCCCCTTATCACCTATCCCTCAAGGAGGCGGGAGGCCCTTTCGGCAGCGAGGACCCCGGATGCCACGCAGGGCATGATTCCACCACCAAAGGTGCCGGCACCCACCAGGAAAAGCCCTTCGATGCCCGCAGTAAGGGAAGGGAAACGACCCGGGCCCATCTGATCTGGGGTCTGCTCCGGGCCATAGCTCCCGCCTTTTACTGCGTTCACCCAGTATTCATTGCTCAGAGGGGTGGCGTATTCAGCGTGTTCCAGGTGCCGGGAGAGACCCGGGATGTACCTCTCCGCCGCCCTTATGAGTCGGTCCCCGATTCGATTCTTCAGGGCCTCGTATTCCCCGCCCCGCTCCCTATCACAATAGCCTGATAATCGGTCACGTCTTCCCCCTAATGTGTTGCTACTATCGAAATCGCTGGTTTTGAAATCCGAATTCTCAAAACTCCTATTCTGCCTTCCCAAGCTGCCTACCCTTGTCTATGGCCTCATTTCCGTTCTGTCAGAACTCGTGGGCCTGTTTACGGTAATGAATCAGGTTAGGTGCCCAGTCTCGCCCATCAGACTTCATCCGGCTCCAGGTCATTCTCTTGCATCCGCCGAAGGTATCAGTATCTGGATTTCAAGCCCCTCTGGTGAATTGACAGCCCTGATACTTCCTCCGTGTCTCTCGATGATCTTCTTTGTTATGGCAAGCCCAAGCCCCGATCCCCTCTTCGAAGTTTCTCTTTGCCTGTAGAAAGGCTCGAAGATCCTCTCCAAATCCTCGGGGGAGATTGGGTCGGATGAGTTTGTGATGCTGATCTTCAGCCAGTCATTTTCCGGGATCACTTTAACTATTAGATTTCCTTTTTCCGGCACGAATTTGGCCGCGTTGTCCAGGACGTTCGAGAATGCTGTTCGGAGGGCTTTTCTGTCCCCTACGAATGGTTGATTGAATGAAAACTCCTTCGTGAGTCGCACGGCCTTGAGTCCTATGGCCGGCTGGAGTTTTTCCAGAAGTTCGTCGATCATGGCCGGCGGATCCATGTCTTCGAGATTCAGGGGCACATCGTGAAGGTCCATCTTGGACAGATCTAGTATTTGCCCTATAAGGCGGTCCATTTCCTCGATATCCCCCTGGATGGAGTCAAGGTGTCTCTTCAATTCCTTCTCCCCGGTAGCGTCACATTTCTCTCTGAGCAGTTCCTCTGCAACACGAATCCTAGCGAGAGGGCTACGCAACTCATGGGAGATGTTGGCCGTCAATTCTTTACCGCCCTGGATCATTTTCTCGAGTTTATCGGCCATACGGTTAAAGGCGCGTCCCAGCTCTCCGATCTCATCCTTGCCCTTGACTGTCGCCCTGTGAGATAGATCTCCTTCTGTGATTCGTGAGGCAGACTCGGCGAGCCCTCTGATACGTTTTGTTATGTATCTCGAAACGGGGAGGACCAAGAGAGCAATGACGATACCAATGATCACCAGGCCCGGTACCAGACCTTCGGGGTGGTCTCTTTCAGCCTTTTCAAAATAGAGGTGGAGATGTCCCGTATCCTCTGCCTCGATTTGTACCGGAATGATCCCGTACCATTGCCACCCGCCCCTTCTGCGACGGTACAATTCGAAGTCCGCGGAGTCCTTCACGGGCCTCCAGCGCGAGTCCGAAAGGGTTTTCGGGATGTCACCAGAAAAAGATTTCATAAGGGTTCTTCCGCCTTCATCTGTTAGCCAGACTTTTGAGCTGTAAGCCTGACCAAGGCGACGAATCGTATTCCTCAGATCTTTGTTCTGTGAAATCGCGACTCCAGGGGTTAGTTTGATTTTGTCTTCCGCGAGTTCTTTTGCAATCAGAACGTGAGCGTTTATATAAGGATCCATTCGGGAATGAAAGCTCCTCCCTGCCTGGATTATGAAAAGGGCAAAGATCAATATCTCGGTTATGACGAGAATCAACAGAAAAGAAAGAAATATCTTGATATATAGCTTGCCCGGCCTCATGGGATCTCCACAAACATATAGCCCGTTCCCCAGACAGTTTTGATGCATTCCCTGTATTTTGAGAATGGTTTCAATTTGGTCCTCAGCTTACTGATGTGCACATCGATGCTCCTGTCAAAGGCCATGAAATCCCTCCCGCGTGACAGGGTCATGAGTTGGTCGCGAGTCAAGACCACATTCGGGCGTTTCATCAGTACCTCAAGGATCTTGTATTCAGTGGACGATAGATCGAGTTCTGTGTCTTCCACCAGGAGTGTCTGCCTGGCCTTGTTGAGTGTCACACCTCCCACCCTTATCAGTTTGTCCTGTTCCGTCTCTGTGCCCTTCAGATGGGGAGGCCGTCTGAGCACAGCCCTTGCCCTGGCCAGTAACTCCCTTGGGTTGAACGGTTTCGGGACATAATCGTCTGCTCCAAGCTCAAGTCCTACAATGCGGTCAGCATCCTCACCTTTTGCAGTGAGCATGATAACAGGAACAGTATATTTGGAGCGAATCTCTTTCAGGATTTCCAGGCCGTCCTTTCCGGGCAACATGATGTCAAGTACTACCAAATCCGGCGATTCCGAGGCGACGGCATTCAAAGCCAGCGAACCATCGGAGACGGTCAGTACCCGGAATCCGTAATCCTCCAAGTACTCCTTTACAAGTTTCTGGAGTTTTTCATCGTCGTCTACAAGTAGAACCTTTTTCCCCATGAATGTCATGTCCTTTTACATACTTTTACATTTCCTTAACACTTCTGGCTCCTCATAAGAATCTGTGCTGACATTGTGGAAGCTGGAGCTTTCCAAGGCCATGGATCATAGCCAAAGTGAAGGTGGTTTCGCTTCTGTATCCCCGAGCCCTATGGCTAA
>JAFDHO010000312.1 GCA_019308745.1 Deltaproteobacteria bacterium | reverse complement strand
AAACCTTTACTAACACGCTTTTTCCTGCTATCCTTCTTTCGTCTTTTAACCATCTGGGTATCCTCCTATTTTTTTTGTTTCTATTTGAAACCTTTAATAACAGGAGCCCCAGATGGTTTTTCAAGTATTTTTTACTTCATCGTGCAAAATCCAGGTATTAGCTCTACAATGATTCAGGTCTCCAAGGAGCTTGAGGAATCTGCAAGGGTTGCGGGTGCCACGTGGCTCAGAACTCTTTTCCAGATATGGCTCCCGATATTGAAAAACGGGATGATCACTGCATGGCTTCTGGCTTTCGCTTTTGCAGTCAGGGATTTGGCTTCTGTGATTTTGCTCTATGGGACTGATTCAAGAGTACTGACGACTGTTTTTTTTGACCTATGGCAACAGGGAGAACTGGAGGCGGCAAGTGTGGTCGGGTTGATGCAGGGAATGCTAATCGTGTTAGCATATGCGCTAGTCAAGTTGCTGGCCCGTGGAGGAATCGAGGAGATGGCTGCATAAGGGCGGTCTTTGATCGGTCCCGTGGCGAAAGAAGCCATCCTGCTCGAGACTGCAGCAAACAGTTTGCTTGGGATTCCAAAGACCGTTTCTCCCCGCATAGATTTCCCGGATCATTGACGCGGGGAATAGATGGATTTCAAGGAGGTTAATGACATTGGATTACGAGAGCTTAATGGAAGTTATTAGGAAGAGACGGACAGTAAGGGTATACCGGGAACGTCCTATTCCGGACAGCTTTATTGAAAAGGTGATTGAGGCGGCCCGGTGGGGACCGACAGGGGCGAACACCCAGCCCTTTGAATTCGTGGTTGTAAAGGACAAACGTATCAAGAAAAAGATCAGCGATATCTTTTCTGGAAATTCTATGCTGTCTTGGGGACCCGAGGTTTGAAGAGGCCTTTGCCAGAGGAGGGCAAAGGGATGAGATATTCCATGCCAGCCTCAGTGCAGCAGTCCAAAATATGCATCTGGCGGCAACGGCATTGGGGCTGGGGGGATCTGTATGGACAACGGTTTCTCCCTTGGCGGGAATGAAGATAAAGGAACTCCTCAAAATCCCTCAGGTGTTTATTGTAAAGACCATTGTACCCCTTGGATACCCAAGAGCAATACCTTCGCCTCCGGTGAGGAGGGAGGCCATTATCCACAAAGGGCGTTACGAAGCGGCAAAATTTAGGACAGAGGAGGAGATTCAAGAGGTAATAGAAAGGACAGCCATCTTCAAGGGAAAACTTAGTTGTAGAAGGACGTTCTAGGTCCGCTTTTCCGCCGGTGCCACGGTCTGGAATGTGTCATGGAAGCCCAAAGGAGGGCTAGGGATGAATATTGAGCCTCTGGAAAAGACCTCACAGCGGCCGTGCGCCTCACGGTGTTTGTCAAACCTTTGGCAATGGCCTGTGTTTGCAAAATCCTAACCGGAAATCAGTCGGTTCAGTGCAATCAAGGCTTCTCTTCGGGGCTGATTTTTCTGTACACAAGATCCTCGTTAGGGGTTTTACTGAGGGCCAGAAAGACGTTCCAGTTCTTATCGTCCCGATCGGGAAAATCCGACCGCCTTAGAATGGCCCGGCTCTCCTTCCTTTCCTTTGCAGCGGACAGGATGAGTCTGGCGCAATCCATTAGATTTTGCACTTCAAGGCAACGCATCAGATCATGGGGATTATCCGCCCACAGCCTGCCTGATTCCTCCAGGTCCTGGAGCCTTTCCAGCCCGCGTGTAAGCATTTTATCGGATGTGATTTCGCCGATGTAAGAATCCATAATGTCCTGAAGTGCATATTCGATCTCAAGCCATGGATCACCGTTCTTTTCTTCGGCCAGCTTCACATAGCGCTCTCTGGCTTTTTCGAGGACCTCGGGATTAATTTCAATCGAATACCTGGCTTGCTTCGCCCTTTCCGCCGCGACCATGCCCGCATGCGATCCGGTCGTGATCGCGCCGGGCCCGGATGACCAGGGGACCCCGCCAAGCTCGTCACCCGCGGCAAAAAGGCCGGTGACCCGTGATTCACAATCACCGCTTACCCAGACCCCGGCAGCGGAATTAGCTGCTCCCTCCCGGTCCACGGACCCCAGTTCGATCTTGTCTTTTTTCAGGTCCACTCCGTTGTCCTCGAAATATTTCATCAGGATCCACATCTTACCCTCATGACTCATTGACCATTTCGCATAAGAGATTTCTTCATCCGTTCCTTCGGCAAAATCCAGATACAGAGGTTTCTTTCCTTCGCGGAAGTGTTTTCCAAGAAGTCTTCTCCGTTCCATCCTGTCTTCTGTATTTCTTCTCCGACTTTCCTCGGCCGAAATTCTTGTTTTTCCCAGATTCTTCCAGTCATAAAATCGTGTCCTGGGTATCACGACATTGCCCTCGGCATCCACGATCCTGGCCGCGGGCTGGACCGTGTTTCTCGGCGCCCCGCCTGCCACAGAATAGTTCTTGAAACCGAGCCCGGACCACAGGGATCCAAAGTATTCACAGTTGACCAGTTCAGCACCCGCCCCCAAGGCAAGCAGCTTCCCGTCACCGGTTGTCCCTGTAGGCGAAAGTCGGCGGTTGAAGTTGTTTCCGAGGACACTCCGGCTCAGGCGGCTCAGCCTGCCGGATGTGGAAAGCACTACAGCTTTAGCTTTGAAGCAATGCACCAAGGGCTCTCGGGTACTGATGCCGATGGCCCCGCAGACATGGCCGCCCTCTGTCGCTATATCCGTGATCATGACCCTGTTGACGATCCGGATACCTCGCTTTCTGGCCTCTCTTGTTAGGGTGGGTTTCAGGGTACGGCCGTCAAAATTGAAGGAGCTGGGGTTGCTGTGAAACTGGTGTACGATTCTGAATTTGCCCGGAACAGGACTGTCGTCATAACGGACATTAATACCGAATCTTTCCAGGTCCATGACACGGTCATAGCTGGTTTCCGCCATTATGCGCAGAAGGTCCCTTCTCACGGGTCTTCCGTCGGACACGGCTTGCACATGATCTTCGATGAGATCCTCCACCGTCCACCCCATTTTTTCATGAACCGGAGGGATATATGCCCAGAGATGATCGATCCCGGTTGCCGCGCTCCCGCTTCGCCGCGTGTTCGCCTTTTCGGCAATCGTGACATTAAGGCCCGTTTCACTTGCCTTGATTGCAGCCATGCAGCCTGCAAGCCCGCCCCCCACAATCAACACGTCCGTCTCAATGGTCTCGGTCTTGAATTCCATGATTTCGCTCCTTTTCAGGTTTTTATCCCTGTGAATCGCTTTTCCCCTTGAGGATAACCGGCCGCATATAATGGGGGAAGATGATGCTAATTGCATCCACCGGACAGTCCATCATGCAGGAGCCGCAGTACCAGCATTCATCCTCATGTACCGGTACGGGATGTTTTTCCGACATCTCATAAACATCTTCCGGGCAGATTTCCACGCATACGCCGCAGCCATTGCACAGGTCCGCATCGATTTTTACAGCCATGCTCGGCCTCCCGAACTTCACTTTGTTTTACTACGCCCTTCCTGCTCACCTGGCCGGAGAAAGAAAAACCCGATGCCTCTGTCTTGAGATGGTACATTTTGGATTCCTGAGTGACTATTGCAACTGCACCACAGATATGTCCATCCCCGATGAGAAGGCCTGTGACCAGGGGTCAGTTAACGATTTGACTCCTTCTCTTCTCCCCCTTCTTCCAAAGCCGGCCTACTCCTCTATCCACACGTTGGCCCAGGGGGTTGTCACGAATATGCATGCGGTATCATTGCATTTCAAACCCTTGACTTTTTTATTGTAGGCGATCAGCATCCTGAAAGGAAACAACGGAATCGCTGCCACGTCCCTGAGCAGGACTTTCTCAGCCTCCTGGTAGTATCGAATGCTCTCTTGCTCGTCCCTGGCCATCTCTGCCTTTGAGACCCACTTGTCGAATTCAGGATTGGCGTAACCACCAAGCGATTTACCGTCCGGGGCAACTTTTGAGTTGGTCTCAAAATACCTCAACCCTATCCCCGCTGCATGCGCATACCCAACCCCATATCCTGCCAGATCCCACTCGATCTTGGGATCACGCAGTACCTTGTTGAACCAGATGGCATGGGAAAGAAGGTTTAAGTTTAACGGAATCCCGATCCGTGCCAATTGAAGTTTAGCTGCTTCTGCGGAAGTTCTACCCGGGCTCCAATTAGAATCAAGCCAG
>JAFDHO010000311.1 GCA_019308745.1 Deltaproteobacteria bacterium | reverse complement strand
GGAGATGAAAATAGATTAAGGCATAGAGCTGGTCTTCAAAGGTCATTTTAAGCTCCCTGTTTCCCCGAGCCATAAGGGGGGTGATGTGGGGCAAAATAGGCAGTAAAGGTTTAAACCTTAAAGATTGTAACCGGAGTTGAGCAGAGCGAAATTCCGGTTACAATCTGGTTGAACTGAGCCGCTTTGCTGCGGCTATTGGGATTTAATCCCTGTTCCCTTATGGGGATTTTAGCGAAACATTGCGTTCTTTGACAATTGAATAGCGTTTTGAGGCAAGAAAGCAAGTTGGCGGCTTGCGGCGGAGCTTATAAAGAGAAGAAGTTGGTTGCGAGCTCTTTGCAAGAGACGAGGGTGCCCATTGCCTGTGATGGAGGTCAGTGAAGAGTTGGTGGATGTGGGGTTGATCGGGTTCATGGTCACGGAGGCACCTATCTACGTATGCGGTACAGCCGGCAATGGGATGTTGAGGGATAAAGAACTTCTTTCAATACCATTTTGCCTTTGCCGCAGTAGGGGCAGATTCGAGGATCAATTCCCGTGATGCGTGCCAGGAGATCCTGCCAGGATTCTTTTTCATGCTCCTGGTGGCAATCAACACCGAGGAGTTTCTTGCACAGAGCCAGTTTCCTCTTGCGGTTTCGGTTGCTCAACATCCCATAGTACCTGATCTTCATGAAGCCATCAGGGAGAATATGGAGAAGAAAGCGACGGATAAACTCCAAAGCATCCAGGGTCATCGACTTCAGGGTGTCATTATCGTTGCGGTCCCGATATCGGAAAGTGACCTGATCTTTTTCCATCTTGAGCACTCTGTCGTTGGAGATAGCTACCCGGTGAGTGTATCGGCCCAGATAATCCATTACGGTTTCAGCACTGCAAAAGGGGGGCTTGCAGTACACCACCCACTTACGCCCGTAAAGATCATCGAGCATGGCCTTGAAGGAGTGCTCCTCTTTCAAGTGGGCGATTTTTCCGGGAAAAGCCAACTTTCCTTTCTCTTTTGCCTCCTTGAGATAGGCAAGGAACTTTCCCCGAAATAGGCGGGAGAGGACCTTTACGGGGATAAAGAAGTCCTTTTTGGATGGTATCCATTTTTCCCCATCCCGAGAGGACCCACCTCCTGTCACGATACAGTGCAGGTGAGGGTGATGCATCAAGATCTGTGACCAGGTATGAAGGATGGCGATAAAGCCCACCTCTGCTCCCAGGTACTTGGGATCTTCGGCCAACTCCTTGAGGGTCTCGGATGCGGCCCTAAAAAGGATGCCGTAGACGACTTGCTGGTTTCTCAAGGCCAGCGGTCTCAAGGCCTCAGGGATGCTGAAGACCACATGAAAGTACCGTGTGGGAAGCAAGTCCTGTTTCCTGGCTTCAAGCCAGCGCTCTTTATCCAGGCACTGGCACTTGGGGCAGTGGCGATTGCGGCAGGAGTTGTAGGATATCCTCAAGGCGCCGCAATGATCACACTCCTCTACATGACCGCCAAGCTCAGCCGTGCGGCAGGCCTCAATAGCCCTCATGGCCCGCAGTTGCCTCAGCGGCATCTCATGGCCGTGAACTTGCCGGTAGTCAGGACCGTAAGCCCTAAAAATATCGGCCACCTCAAGGGAGCCTCGCATGGGAAGCCTCCTTGTTTAGGAACCAGCCTCAATGAGATCAATGGGGCTTTTTATCTTGCATAGATCTTTCCCCGTAATGTGAAGATAAATAGAGGTTGTGCTGGCCGATCTGTGGCCAAGGAGACGCTGGATATAGTACAGATCCGTCCCTGATTCCAACAGATGAGTGGCAAAGCTATGTCTGAGTGTATGTACCGAAGCCTTCTTCCTGATCCCCGCCCGATATAGAGATGCCTTAAACACCCTGTTAACGGTTGAAGTGGTGATCGGCTTCTTAGGCTCCTGCCCGGGAAACAACCACTCGGTGGGCTGATAGGCCTTCCAGTACTCTCTCAGAATACCCAGGGTATGCTTGCCGAGCAAAGTGTAGCGGTCCCTGTTGCCTTTGCCGCCCTGCACCCAGATCATCATCCGTTTGCTGTCGATATCAGAGGGTTTCAGGTGCGTCGCCTCACTCACTCGCAACCCTCCGGAGTAAATGGTCGTCAATATAGCTCGGTGTTTGAGATTGTCGATGCATCGAAGAACTGATCGCACCTCTTCCCTGGCAAGGACCACAGGAAGCTTCTTTCTGTTCTGCCCTCTTTCTGAATTGTCAAGCCCAAAATTGGAGTAGGTCGAAGCAAGTTTTTCATGCGGCCTCCCTCCACTCGATTTGACTTACGGATTGACGGTTTACCTCTAGCCGGAGCAGCCGGGCTTGACGCCTCCTTTCAGCCCTCTCCTGAAGGATGTGCTCGGCTTGGCCATTGTGCCTCTGCTCCGGTGTCACATAGCCAATAGCGCCATGATAGCGCTCGGTGTTATAGACAACGACAAATTTCTCAATAATCGCATTGAGTTGATCGAAACTCACATAGTCCTTGTACTTCAGCCAGTCGTGCTTGAGAATGCGAAACCATGACTCAATCCAGCCATTGTCCGAAGGAGTCCTGTAGCGGGCAAAGAGCTGTTTGATGCCGAGATCTTTGAAAAACTGCCTTGCGCTCTTCTTGGCCATCTGGATGCCGTGATCAGAGAGGGCTGTGGGCATCCTAGGGGCCTCCACCGCGCCAAGGAGTCCTTCGTTGCAAAGGGCCTTGTCCCAGGCCTTCTTCATGGACTCCACCGTGGCATTAAAGCCCAGGTGCCAGCCCACAATCTTGCGGCTGAAAACATCAATGATGGCAAACAGGTACACAAACATGGGCCCAAGGGCAATATAGGTCAGATCCCAGCTCCAGATCTGGTTGGGCCCTGTGGGCTTCACCTCCGGCTTCTTCTGTGGTGTCCGGGGCTTTCTCTGCCGCCTCTCCATCAACTTCTCTTCCTTCATCACCCGATAGAAGCTCGAAGCACTGGCCTCCACCCGCCCGGTCTCTGAGGCCACCACCGAGAGCTGACGGTGAGACAGATCGCAGTAAGTCTCGTCCTTTGCCATCTTGGTGATCTCCACCCTCTCCTTCGGCAGGAGCCTGTGGGGGGCCTTCTTGGGACCAGGCTTTCCTCCACCATAGCGGCCCGTTTGCTTGTGCAAGCGCACCCATCGCTGGTATCCTCCGTACTTCTCCCTAACCTCACCAATCAATTCCACCAAGGCCCCCTTGCTACCCTCGTCAAGGTATTTGCCCTTAAGATCAGTATCTAGGCCGAGCGATCTTTTTTTTTCAACAACGCCAGCTCCGCCGCCTGCTCTACGATGGTCTTCTCCAGACGCTCCTTCTCCTCCTTCAGCCGCAAGTGCTCATCATACTCTACCTTAGGCTTTCTACTCTTCCTGGCCTTAAAGCCGCTGATGGCCGCCTCTTCCACAGCTTTTCGGATCCGGGTCAAATCACTCGAATGGATTCCCCAACGCCGTAACACCTCACT
>JAFDHO010000087.1 GCA_019308745.1 Deltaproteobacteria bacterium | reverse complement strand
GCCGTTCACAATGGCAGGGAGGAATTTGATTGAGCCTCTGGAAAAGACCTGCCCTGGGGCCACAACCAACGGCCCTGGCTACTATTCGGCTT
The DNA here is from genome assembly GCA_019308745.1 of Deltaproteobacteria bacterium. Taxonomy (GTDB): domain Bacteria; phylum Desulfobacterota; class DSM-4660; order Desulfatiglandales; family HGW-15; genus JAFDHO01. The sequence continues at coordinate 16,191 of JAFDHO010000087.1, read as the reverse complement.
TGCAAAATCCTAACCGGACATCGGTGAGGAAATCCCGGGGTTCGTCACTCCGGCCCCGGACCTGATGCGGGGCCGGAATGACGGAAGAGGCGAATTGTCGAATTTTATGAAGCCATCAAGTCTGTTACGCTAGTTTTTCAAGGGCAAGAGAGGCGAGCTTCCCAATGGTCGTTGTCTCTATATTCCCGTCAGAATAGATTTCGACCCTTTCTCCGTCCTCACGGAGTCTTTCGAGGGCCTCTCTTGCTTCGAGGGTACCCAGATGGCCGACCAGTATGGTGGCATATCCCCTCACGGAGGGATCCCGGTCATAGAGGAGCTGGATGAAATGGATGGCATCTTTCCTCATGAGTTGCGGGTGAGTTTGCCCAATATGACCCAATGCGCGCAGGGTCTCGATGAGGAGCTCGCGATCGCGAAGGAAGTGATATAGCTGAGGGACATAGGCGTCAAATTGCTCGGGGCTATTGCCCAGGATTTCCCCTATGGCGTCGATGGCACCCCAGCTCGAGGCAGCCGTATCCGATAGGGAACTGAAGAACCCTTGGAGTAGCCTGGTAACGGGGCCGGGGTCGACAGGGGCAATTTTCCCACAGACCCTTCCCAAGGCGTCCGCGGCACGGAAACGGGTGAGTCTGTCTGCTGAGTAGAGGAGGCGTTTGATGTGCCTCAGTACGGACTTGTCATTCAAGGCAGCCTCCATGAGCCTATCGACATTGAAATCGTTGACAAGGGTTTCAACGTGCTTCTTTGAGAGTTTCCCCGTTCTCCTTTCTGGGGCGGGGTGTTCGGGCGTCTCTGGGCCAGGATTTTCCATGCGCCTCTGTCCTGTCCCTTCCAGGTCTTCTTTGGCGTGTCGATACAACCTTATGAAGTAAAGGGCACCTGCGATCCTCCTCCCCTCATAGGCACCTGCCGGTACAATCAGGTGGTTGGCCAGGTCATAGTTCTGTAAGATTTCTTCCTGATAATCTTTCCCTGAGGTGAGTTCCCATGCTTTATCCCAATCCCCCTCACAGGCGCACACCAGGGCCTCGATCATAGCAGTCCCCAGATTATGGCCGGTAACATCACAGGCAAAAGCTGCTCCACAGGGGCAGAGCCCCACCGGCATTTCAGTAAGCCTCTGATCGAAGTCCTCGACGGGCCGCTCCAAGGGCGAGTTACAGAAAGGGCAGGTGGGATTCTTGACAACGTCTTTGCCTGCGAATTTTCCGAACGAAGCGTTCATCGTGCTCTAGGTTCTCTCCGGTCCCAGGGAAACATCCGGCACCTTCATGAAGGTATTACAAGTCAAGATCAAGGCCGCTGGCGCCTTCATCGTACTCAAATTCCTCTATATCAAATTCAGGGCCCCGGCTTTCAAACCTCAAGTTCCAGTGTTTGTACTTCTCCCCGGCAAATTTACAGCTCAGGATTCCCCGCCTGGCATGGGCCTTCTTCAACTTAGGAACGACCTCTCGAGAAAAGATTTCTCGGATGTGTTGAATGTCATCATCGCACAGTGCCTGTCCTGCCCCAGGCATTTTGACAGACCGGCACATCTAAGGCTTTGTCGGACCTGGGAGGCCAAGGGTAACGCAAGAATTCCCAGAGCCGCATGATTTGGATGTGACTTTCGGCTGCTTGCCTCTCCTGCCGACCCCCATAACATGATTGCTCTTGCTCACTACCCTCTCAAGTGATGTCCCTCCACAGTCGGGGCATTGAAGGTCAGCCCTTTCGGAAGGGTTGAGGAATATCTTTTCAAAGAGGTTCCCGCATCCAAGACACCTGAATTCAAAAATCGGCATAGGGTCCGTCTCCTTATTTCGAAGTTCAATCCTTCGGGCAGTTATTGTAGAATATAATTGTAATGCCCTCTAAAGTCAAATAGAAGTCCGATCAGGAAAGGGAAACGAAATATGATCCTCTCCTTCCATCCCTGTTTCGCTGCCGACCATCAAATCATACTCGGGGACCGGTTCCTGGATTCAGATGATATAGCCATTATACGTGAGGCCGACGTGATCCTTCTTCCCCAGACCTGCACCTTTGATCTTTATAGGACATGCAAGTCCAGTTCAGCCGTCCTTTTCCCCAACTACAATGCCCGATTCGATTACCCGGGTAAGATAGGACAGGCCACCCTCTTTGAGACCCTCAAATGCCCCCATCCAAAGACCGCCGTTTGGTACAGGGTGACATCTTTCATGGAGGCCTACGAGAAAGGAACGGGATTCCCCCACCGGGCAGCCTTTCTTCTGAAATCCAATGAGAGCCACGAGGCTTCGGGGCTGTTCCTCATAAAGACCTCTCAGGACCTCGAACCGGCAATGAAGAGGCTGGCCAGGTTGGAAAGAACCGGGGCAGGGGGATTTATTTCCCAAGATTTGATCCCCTCCAGAGGCAACACCCTGCGGGTGGTGATCATGGGGAGCCGGCTCATTTCCTATTGGAAGCGGCCCAACAGCCCGGAGGCCATCATAACCACTATCAACAAGGGGGCAAGAATTGACAAGGAATGGCGCCCTGACCTCCAGGAGAAAGGACAGGAAGAGGCGTGGGATCTGGCCACGACAACGGGGATCAACCTTGCTGCCGTGGATTTCGTATTCGACCTTGATGCTTCGGACCCCGAAGCACTCTTCCTAGAAATCAACTACTATTTTGGAAGAAAGGGGCTTGGAGGATCAGAAGAATACTACCGTCTCCTGTACCGGACCATTCAGGATTGGCTGAGGGAGCGGGGATTCGACCCCGAGGGCGTTCGTCTGGTTTGAGGATGACCCCAGGGCCGGAAAGGGAAGGGAATGGCAAGACCAGCCTAGCCCGCAATGGTGACCTTTCGGGTTCGGGGACCGTCGAATTCGCAAAAGAATATCTTTTGCCAGGTGCCCAAGGCCAGCCGCCCCTTGACAATGGGAACAGTCACAGAACTGCCCATCAAGGAGGCCTTGATGTGGCTGTCGGCATTGCCCTCCATGTGCCTGTACCCTGCGTTCTTCGGGACCATTTCATCCATCTTCCTGATGATATCGTCGCAGACCGCAGGGTCTGCTCCTTCGTTTATGGTTATTCCAGCCGTCGTATGGGGGACGTAGACCGTGCACAGGCCGTCTGAGATGCCCATACCGGATATTTCCTTTTGGACGTCCGGTGTGATATCCTTCATCTCTGACCTGGAGCCTGTCTTCAGCTTAATCTGAGAAAACATCTCTAGACCTCCCAATAAAACACCGTTGATGGGGCTATCCTATTTCTTGCCTTTGAACAGACCGGCCAAGCCCTTGGCGCCTTTCCCCTGGTTCAAGGAAGAAACGATGATATCGCAGTAGATCCTTATCTTGGAGACAGGAGCGAAGAGCCCCATGATAACAAATAGGTAGCCGGCTTCCGTCTTTCTGATATAGAGCCTCTTCTTAGAAAAGACCAGTTCCGCTTCCTCAGCCCTGTCCAGGGCGGCTATGAGATGAAGCCTTAGGTTCTTGTCGTTGATCACGGAGGGGGGAGCGGACGGGAATTCCTGGTAGACGACTTCGCCTCCTCCGGACAATAACAATATGCCCTCGAAATCCTGTGACCGTCGAATATTGTCGAAAAGCTCTTTCATCTGTTTAGGAGGAATGGAAAAGGGGGGTCCATCACCAGTCCATCAAGGCATCTATCAACCTGTCCCTGCGAAAGGAGGGGGTCAAGAAGACCATGGTTGTCACTGTCCCTGGTAGCAAAATGAAATGGTTGTTGTCCCTGCCGTGGACATAGGCAAGGCCCAGGTCCCCTGCTCCAAAAACCCTTCCCATGAGCCTGAATTGTGTCATGGTCTTGTCCCAGGAGTTGTCCTGATAGATATCTTCCACGTCGGACAGGTCCCCCAGCCCTTTCTCAATGCTGGCCCTGACATGTTTGGTTATGTCGGCCTCCCTGGTTAGCCCTTGATCCACTCCTTCGGAGTCTTCCTCGTCATCTTCCGCCTCTGTGCCGATGGATCCGTCCGAATATCCTTCCTCATCTTTCAAGCGCATTGCATCCATGAGGACCGCCTGGAGGTCCCTGTTGATCCTCTTTTTTCTCCTGGGGCAGGAATTTTCGATGGAAATGGATACCTTGTCCCAGGAAAAAATCTTCAGGGCGGCTTCTTCGCCTAGGAGGTTATCGGCGCGGGCGTCTATGAGTTCCCCGTAAAGGAAAAAGATCAGGCCGAGTTTTCCGGATGATTTGTCAAACACCCTGATGGTGCATGTCTTTTGCTCCATTTCTATCAACTGCAAGAACATGCCGGAGGAGATACCATGAAGTGTTCCGCCCTCTGTCTCCCTGCCAAGGGATCGGACGATCTTTTTGATCAATTCTTCCATGTGGAAGGGCTTGGCAATATATCCCGCTGCCCCTTCTTCCTTGGTAATCCTCTCGAGCTCAGGGTTGGTGTAGCCCGTCATCACGATGACAGGTATCTCAGGGTAGTGCTCCATGATCGCGGCCATCAATCCGAAGCCGTCCATCTTCGGCATCTTCAGGTCCGTGAGGACGAGGGATATGGTGTGTTTCTTGAGGATGTCAAGAGCGGCAAGGCCATCCGGCGCAGTAATGGCAGACAAATCGGCATGGAATTTCTCCAGCCCTTTCTTTATCATCTGCAGAGTATCGGTGTCATCGTCGACGATGAGGACTTTTCTCTCCATTATCTGTCCCTAGAAGGTGTCCGTGAGGGAAAGCCCGACCAAGCTTCACCCCGGGTGCCCGGCGACACGAGGGTCTAACGGGGAAGCCTCTTCAGGATATCTCCCATTTTGGGCAAAACACCCGCCTCTTCCCCAATCTCCCCAAGGCATTCCTTTACAGCCTTTACAACGATCTCCTCGGCGGCGTCACCCACATATCTTACTCTCCTGTCAGTATATTGGAATTCAGCGGCAAAGGGATCCAAGAAGGGGTATTTGTTTGCCTTTTCCAGGAATTTCTTTTTGAGGAGTTGACCAAAGGACCCTTTGAAGCTCCTCTTTGAGGAGACGAGCTCTTCAACCCCTGCAAGCACCTCTCCAAGCAGCTTCAGCGTCTCGGGAGGCCCCTTCGAGATGTCTTTTTTGCTGTCTCCACCACCACTCTTGCCCTTCAAGGATAAGCGATTGACGTCGAAGGTCCCCCCTGATTCTATGGCCTTGTTGATAAGCAGCTCCGTATCCTCTTTTGTTCCTCCTACAGGGGCATGCTTCCAGGAATAGGAATCGCCGCAGATCTTGCCGTTCATCAAGAAGACGATCCCGCTTTCGTTGCCTTTGCCGATGGCGATATGGATGAACCCTGTGAGATCTTCTGATGCCATCTTCTTCAACAGTCCTTTGAGGTCGGTGAACTCGGTGGTTAGCCCCCTGTAAAGCTCCTCACCCGAAGGAGTATTTGCCCAGAGATAGATTATGTCCCCCTCGATCTCGTAGATATCTACGGCAAAGTTTTGAGCCTTCGCCATATGGTTCAGCCGGTTGAGGGTTTCTCGGCCTCGGACCTGTTCCTCATTGTCCTGAAAGACGCCATCCAGGACCTCATGTTGATCGAAGAAGACAACGGATTCATGGGAAGAACTATGAAAGTGGACGCAGCCCGCACCGAACTCCCCTTGAAAGTGCTCAAATAGCTTGTCGATGTCAAGATAGTAACTGTTCAGGTTTTCGAAAGAGGGTCTCTCTTTAGGGACGACGAGCATTTCCATTCTCCCAGCCTATCTCCTCCGCCTCAACCGTTCGATGGAAAGGCGAATACTATCCTGCATACGGGAAATGGCATCGCCCAACATCCCCAGCTCATCCTTGGACTTGACTTCTATTTCAGCGCTCAACTCGCCGACGCTTATGCGCTCTGTCACGTCGGTCAAGTGCCTTATCCGCGATATGAGCCTTTGGCCGTACAGGGAGACGATCAGGCCGATGAGTATCAGGGTCCCCGCCAGGATTTGCATGTTCATGTTTCTTGTCCTCACTGTCAGGTCTTTGGCCTTTTGTTCCAGGATCTTCATGGGCATGGTAAACTCATCCAGATAGGTGGTGCTGGCAATGATGAAACGGGTTCCTTCTACGGGTGTGCATACCATGAATTTCTCTCTGAAACGACCGTCTTTGTCCTGCCATGTATAATAGCCCTTGGATTCTTTGCCGCCCCTGACGCCGGTGTAGGCCCTCCAAAACCCGGGGAAGGCCTTTCCGAGGGGTTCGGCAAGCTTACTCATATCAATGCCGATGATCTTGGGATTTACATGGGCCCATGTCCTCCAAATGCCATCGGGCCCTGGAAGTTCGTACAGGGCCGTATATCCTGTCTTACCCACCTTTTGAACGGCGATCTTCTTGAATTCGGGGTTGTTGTTGAAATCCTGCTTCCTGAGACCGGCATGGCTCTTCAGGTAAAGGCCGGCCTGTTTTGCAACAGACCTTGCATTTTCGGCGATGACGGTTTCAGCGAGTTGAGTAACGGTTCTCGTCCCTTCATTTGTGATGAAATCGGACAGGGCATAGACCTGCCTCATATAAAACAGACCGGCCCCTGCCATCAGAAGGATCGGGATGCAGACGAAGAGAAATATCATCTTTCCCCTCAAACCGATTCGCCTGCCACCCAGGGAAGCACGTGCCTTTTGAGCTGCCTTCACCGACCCCGCGGCCTTGTCTCCTGACGACAGGACTTGAGCCTGGGACGAGACGTTACCCCCGGAACTGGCCGCTACGGACATTGCCGGCGCTTCGAAGGTCTTTGTTTCGGGCACCTTTGGTTTGGAGATGATGATGACTTGACCGCATGCCTTACACCTGGATCGGGCCGTATCCCCCTTTATCTTGGAAGCATCGATCTGGTATTTCTTGCCACATTCTTCACATATTACTATCATGGTATTCGTCCTCACTTGCTCTAGAGAATTTTGACGCAAGAACTCCTTTAGGGACTATGTGCTTGGGCCCCGAAGGCCCTTCCTCCGTAATCCGTTACCTCCAAGTCTCGGAAGAAGTTGTTCAATACCCCTTTTCATCGATCTTGCTCATCATGGCCTGTTCAAAGGCAATCTTGTTCTCGTTGCGAGGGATTTGCCTGGAGAGGGATTCCACAATTTCTGCAACCCTGTGTTTTGGCACCTTTCCAGGCTCGATCCCCAGCTCGTAAAGGACGTCCTCGATGAGGACCACCGCAATAGGGCCTACTGCAAGTGAGAATTCCGCTTCCAGATAGCCGACGAAATCCTCTTCCACAAAGGAGTCCCTGGTCTCAACCCTCTCTATTATTCCAAGTTCCAGAAGATTCTTGATCAGGATCCTGATCTCGCCCAGTTTGAGGCCCAGCTCCTCGGCAATGGTTCCGAGGTTCTTTGTGCCGTCCAGGACCAGCAGCACCTTGAGCGTCATTCCGTCGAGAGACAATTCACCCACATCCCCTTTGAGGGTCGGCTTGAATACTGCGTTTGCAAGCTCTGAGGGCGACAAGGCCACTAGAACGCCTCCTTACAGTTTCTGTCCCATGGGTGCGCCGGGGAGATCGTTTGAACGTGGACTCCCAGTCTGGTGATATGTAACAACCCCCCCCATGTCTATGCCTCCTTTGCGTGGGCCTTTGAGAACTCTTCCCTCCACTGCCTCAACTCGGCCCGCAGGGCATTCAGTTCACCCGTGATGTAGTCCTTGATCTCTTCAAGGGCCGCAAGAAAGAGTTGATTAGATTGCATCCCCTGATGGGGCAGCTCTTCCTGTGGAGCCAGAGCAGTGTCTTTCTCTGCCTTGGCGGCCTCTGGTCCCTTTTGCCTCTCTAGCTGCCCTGTACTTTCCCGGAGAGATCCATCCCGGGAGATACTCGGAGCAAGGGGTTTCCCCTTTGTGCTGGCGATTTCAGCCTTAAGTTTTCTGAAACGATCCACTTCTGCAAAGAGGATCTTCTTTCTTTCTCCCTCGGGGGCGCCCTCTAACGCGAACACTTTTTCGAGACTGTTGTAAACGGAGTTCAGCAGCTTGATTGCATCCGGGTGTGCCCTGCCCTTCTTATTCCTGACGTATTTACCCAGGGAGTGAAGGATCTGCAAAAAGGACATAAACACCTTGTCTGCATGGTAAATGGCCCTGAGCCTTTCAACTTCACCTATGAAGCGGGTCATGACCCTGTCAGTGATTTCCCAATCAATGGACAGGACCTCTGCCTTCAGATCCCTGAGGGGATTGTCATGTCGCGCTTCAGCCCCACCAGATTCCAGGGAAGATCCGCTGATTTTTCCCTCGGTTCCTTCAAGGGAATCCCCTGATTGGAGCCCTAGAGGGCCATGTTCTTGTTCCGGCAATTGGTGGTCTCCTTTTTCATTTCTTTCTTGAGGGGTTCCAGAGTCAAGAGGATGATCTTCTTTAGTGTCTGGACGACGTTTTCTCCGGTAATGGCACTGGCCCCAAAGGACGGCACCCGGAGCTTGGTGTTGAGATCCTTTTCCATGGTCTGCAACGGGAGGATGGGAATCCCCTCTTTTTCCAAGTCTCTCTTGTTGTACTGCATCACGAGAGGGACCTGAAAGATGCTCTTGCCGTAGGAAGAGAGGTTTTCTTGAAGATTTTTCAGGGAAAGCAGGTTGTTCTTGCGCCTGACCACGAGGGAATCGGCAACAAAAACAACGCCGTCAACCCCCCTAAGGACCAAGCGGCGGGTTGCATTGTATTTTATTTGGCCGGGCACCGTGTAGAGCTGGACCTTGACTTCAAAGCCGTTGATTCTTCCCACATCGAAGGGGATAAAGTCAAAGAACAGGGTCCTGTCGCCATGGGTCTTTATCGCAACCATTTCCGCCTTGATCCTGCTCCTAAATTTCTCGTAGAGATAAAGGAGATTTGTGGTTTTCCCACCCCTGCCTGGTCCATAATACACGATCTTTATCTGGACCTCTCTCTTCTTCAAGTTAACGAATGTCATAGGTCGAAACCAGAGAATGCTACCTGTGTAAGAAAGAATTGATTTAGCTGACAAGAAGGAAATCGTAACGCCAATTCACCGCGCCAGGATTCTTTCCACCTTTTCTATGGCCTCTCCGACCTTCAGCCGCAAGAATCCCAGGGACAGGTCTTTGCCGAAGATCGTGATCAACAAGAAATCGTCCAGGACTTTACTGAAGTGTATATTCTCCTTCTCCCCCTTGTGAAAGAGCAGAGAAAACTCATCCTCGCCGATCATCTTGGCCATGGTGCTGACGGCGCCAAAATTGCCGGCAGCCAGGGCTGCGAGTGAGTGGACGTCGTGCTCTATTTTGCCATCATTGATGTTGGAAATGACGTTGCCGGCCATGTCTATGAGCAGGACGCAACGTATCCGCAAATTGAATATCTCTTTTCGCAGGATTTCGTCGATGGCATCGAGTTGCTCTCGTGACAGCGTAAAGGTCAAAGCCTGCCCTCCCATGGCATCGCCCAGGGTTGAAAACCGGGGCTCAAAATGATTCTGCCCCTGGCCTGTTCTCCCAATGAGCCTCCCCTTGCGAAGTTATCTGCTTCATATTCTGAGGGATTTGCAAAATTCGTTCCAATTCCCAACTTCCAGCAATGTCTTTGTTATCAAGCCCCTGAGCCCCTTGGGACCATGCAAACCTATAAAAACTGACAAAAAATGTTTTGCATTTAACAAAAATTGTCTTCTTAAGACAAAAGTAGATATAGAATTATCCAAAGCTGGTATTTATTCGTTGGATTGGCAGGAAAGTCCCCAAAGAAACGTCCTGAAGGAAGATCGCCGGTGAAAAGGGAGACCTGGGACCCTGTGTAGGTGGTTTTTCGAGACTTTCTTCCTTAGGAATCTGCACGCCCTTTCGCCCATCGCCCCGGTATTCACGTATTCCTGGGGGTAAGCGCCTGGGTTAATTTGATGACGACGAGTGTGACATCATCCTCGAGGGGAAGACCCTTTGAGAAACTGCGGACATCGCCATAAACAGCATCGATTATGTGGTCCGCATCCCTTCCCGCATTCCCGCGGATGATGTCCATGAATCGCCCTTTTCCGAACATCTCTCCCTTGCTGTTCATTGATTCCCAGATCCCGTCGGTGCCGATAGCAATGATGGACCCCTTGGGGAGCCCTTGCTTCTGGTTTTCGTCGTAGTGATATTTCTCATCCAGGCCCAGGGAGACGCCCCTTCCTCTCAGCTCTTCGAAACGATCTCTTGAAGGGTCATAGACAAGGGCAGGTTCATGTCCAGCCCTGACCCATTTCAAGAGATCTTTCCCGGGGTCTAAGGCCAAAAGGAAGAGGGTCATAAAACTTCCGGTGTCAAGGATATCCATGGTAAAATATTGATTCATTTCCGTGACGATTTGGGACAGGCTTCCCGGCTTGGAGGCGCGCATGCGCAAAAAGGCCCTGGCAGCAGTCATCAGGAGGGCCGCATCGACCCCATGCCCGGAGATATCCCCTACGACGACGGCGAAGGTGCCATTGGGGAAATCGGGTCCCCACAGGTAATCGAAATAGTCTCCCCCGACCTCCTCACAGGAAACACTCCTCCCGGCTATATCAAGACCATCGATGGTAGGAGACTCTTGGGGCAAGAGGTTTTTTTGTACTTCGGCGGCGAGGGCAAGGGCCTTCTTATGCTCTGTCATATCCGTTATAAAGGCCATGTTTCCGATGACATTTCCCTGGTCGTCCCTCAGGGTGTTGCCGTGGAGGAGAACCGGCACTTCGCGTCCGTCCTTTGCGACCAAAGCGCCTTCGAGCTCCCGATACTCCTGGGAAAGAATCGCATTCCTGTTGGCAGTGACATAGGCCCTGAATTCATCGGTGGCGAGATCGAATGGCATTTTCCCGAAGACTTCTTCCCTGCTATATCCCAATAGTCGGCAATAGGCATCATTCACGTCGGCAATGCGGTGATTTTCGTCCGTGAGGATAAACCCCTCGGCAGCGGTTTCAACGATACGCCGAAATTTTTCTTCGCTTTTCCGGAGTTTGTCTTCGGCTACCTTTCTTTCCGTAATGTCTACGATGATTCCCTGGTTGTACTTATTCCCTCCTTCTGGGTCTTCCACAACAGATGTGTGATCTTCCACCCATCTTATGTCCCCTTGTTTTGTGATGATCCTGTAGATCTGGGTATATTCCTTGATATCCTTTGCAGCATATTCGGTTATCTCGGCACCTGTCCTTTCGACGTCTTCGGGGTGGACGATGTCAGCATAACGGATGGTGCCACTGAGAAAATCTTCAGGCCCGTAACCAAAACGGGTAATATTATCAGATACATAGACGAGGGTCGGGTCATCACCTGCCAGTCGACGGAAGAGAATCACGGGACTCTGGTTGATGATGATTCTGGCGATCTTGAGGGCTTCCTCTATGCGACCTTTCTGAGATCCCTCTCCAGGTGAAGCGGCCTCCTGCTCTTCGCAGCGCCTCGTGAGTTCCTCGCAGGCCTTCTCCAGGTCGTTCAGCCTGGCACGTAAGGCCTCCACCTCTCCCTCTGGTCCCCTTGGAGCGGCACCTGATGATTCCGCGCCCTCCCTTGTCTTTGTTCGGGGTTTTTTCCTGGGACTCATGATTCCTCTTTCTCTCTTTAGACCTCTGATCTTGCAGATTGATGTCCTTCTGGTCAGGACCTGCACCCAGCAGCGGTAATATGGGCGGAAGAGCACGTCGGAGTGATATGCCCTGTCATCTCAATCCGAATGGGGAAGGTCCCTGTACGGCCCCCTCCATGTCATGAATCGGGAGCTACCTTCTGGTGGCAGAGTGATCTGACCAGGCCCTCATACGCCCTTTCGGAGGTGTGGATTCGGCGGGGCACCGGCAAAGCGGCCGTCAACCAAAGGCTTGGGACATGTCTCAGGCCTTTATGCCTTGGCGTATATCCCTCTCCTAGGACTCTTGAGCTTGCCCTGCCTCTTGAGCCTATTCACGATGTCCCAGATCTTTTTTTCGGTCAGGCCGGTCCTCGCCTTGATATCAGCCGTTGAGAGACCGGACCCGCTGCTCTCAATGGCACTCAAGACAGCGTTTGTTGCGGTTTGTCTTTTCCCTTTTTTTCCAGGGGCAGCCTTCCTGGCGGAAGATCTTTTGCGGGCCTGCGGAGGTCTTCCCTTGGCCCTGGTCTTGGGTTGTTCGATTATCAAGGCCTCCTCCAGGTTGTCGAGAAGCTTTTGCATGTCCTTGGTCTTTTGTGTCAGGGTCTCAAGCCCCTTTTCCACGGACTGGAGCACTCTTCGTAAGGCTAGCATGTGATGTCCTCCTTGTTCTAAGAATCCCTGTTTGTCTACAAGCATTGCCCTGTGTCCTTATCTTGTCAGGGCCAGGAGCATAATTATACTTGTTTCTCCCATCTTTACCCCGTAGGAATGCCCCGTGCGGGAGCACGGGGATGCTAAATAAAGTTTTCTTCCACTTTTTCGCATGGGGTTCAATGCCCCGTGCGAAATTCCACGGGGTTTACTTTGACTTTAGTCAATATGTTTTGAGTTGAGCACAAAAGAGTTCCACCTGTCAATAACTATTCTAATCCATTGGATAATGCCTCGATGCGGTCGCCGTGACATTTGGGTGGGCCAAAACAGATTGAAACACTGCCTTGCCCGCAATGGGTGAAACCAAAGATTCCTCAAACCTGGCGACAGTATCTTCACGGGATATTCCTGGTTGCAGGTGGAATTATCTATTTCTTGATTCGAAACGAGGAATTCGGCTAAAATAGACCTTGAAAAGGATCGATGAACAAAAGACGGGAGGTTCCCCATGAGAAAAGGAGTTCTCTCATTGATTTTCTTCGCCAGCGTCCTGCTGCTTAGTTCCGGGTGTGGGACCATGTACAAAGTGGCGGTGGACGAACGAAGCCTCAGTACGCAGGTCGAGGATGAAGAGATCACCATGGCCATAAGGAAGAAGTTTTTTGATGATGCGACGGTGAAGTACTTGGATATCTCCACTTACTGCTATCACGGGGATGTCTATCTGGTGGGAGAATATGAGGATATCAAGCAGCGGGAGCAGGCAGTGAACCTAGCCAGAGGGGTGCAAGGAGTGAAGTCGGTTTCCTCTTACTTCCTGCCAAAGAGGAGTACAGATGACTGCGGTAAGGGTGAGAATCTCAAACTCATGGCAAAAATAAAGGCGAAGCTCATAAAGGACAGAGATATTTGGTCCACAAACATCGAAGTAAAGACCCTGCAGTGCAGGGCGGTCCTCCTGGGCCTTGTGGGATCTGAGAAAGAGATACGCAAGGCCATAGCCCACGCAAGGAACGTCACCGGGGTCAAAGGTGTGAAGTCTTTCCTGAGACCCATAGAATAGGTCAATTCCAGTCTTTCCATTCCCGCGGTAATCATTCACGGAAGAGGGGGATCCAACAGGGGGTAAGGTAAATCCCCACAAGATCTCATACTACATATTGTATTTTTTTCCTCTTGACACACAATATTTTCCGCGGTATTTATCCCTATAAATAAGGCTATCCCTTATGAATGAGTCTTTTGCTTGACCTTACAGGAGCTGTAGGGAAGCCTCGGTTATGCTGTGGGGCCTTCGAGGAATCGGGCGGTTCCCTTCTTGAATTCCCATTGTTCCATTATGGAAACGAAGAAAGACTATAATCGGAGAGCGCAGCTAAGATTCCTGACGAACGGCGAGACATTTGCCTATATCAGGAACCATTTCAGCGTGGTTGGGCGGATCAGGGATGCGAGCCTCGGGGGTTTGGCCGTGGAATATGCTTCCGGCCAAGACAAGGGGATACAGGGAGACGTCGAGGTCGACATCCTGGTCGGGAGTGATGGTTTTTCCCTGCTTAAGATACCCGCAAGGATCGTGTGGAAGAAGAATGTCCTCGAACTGGAGTTCGGGGCCACGAGAAGATTGGGAATAGCCTTTGATAGACTCACCCGAAAACAGATGTCCCAGTTGAGAGATTTCTTGAGGCACCACACCGAAGCCGGCCAGTGATGGCCAGCTTCAGGAGAAAATAGATCCAAGGACCAGGACCGATCCCTATCCTTGCGTGACCTCCTGTTCACGTGTCTTTAATACCGCCTATTTTTTGCCTTGACTCAATCAGAGATGTTAGATACTGATCATCCTTAGAGGGCTCCCCAGGAGGGTCCGAGCAATTGCTTCCAGCTATTTCGGAGCACGAGGAGATGTTATGGCCAGGACACTTGGAATTTACGTCAGCTCCGATGATCAACTGGACAGGCTCATAGAACTGTGCCGGGCTGCAAAAGGCAAGGGTGTGGAGGTAACCCTTTTCTTGACCCACGTCGCCACGCGTCTTACCCAGGAGACCCGTTTCAAGGAGCTTGTCGGACTGGCACAGATCTTTCTCTGCAAGGTGGGCTTTGAGGCAAACAACTTACAACGGCCCGTTCCCGGCCTGGAGGACAGGGCCTATGCATCTCAATCCCGGAACGCGGAGATCATACACGACTGCGACAAATATATGACTTTTTGAATGGTGCACGGGATCCACCCGATGCGTTAATGGTGGGGAGGAAGCGGTTCAATTGGTTCGGAAATGAACAAGGATAAAGAGGGGGCATGAAGAATGGAGAATGTCAAACACTGTGCCGTCCTGGTAAGAAGACCTGAAGATGTTTGGGAGGGGACAAGGACAAGCCTTGGTCTGGCCGCCCACAACTACTACGCCTACCTATTTGTCATTGATGTGGAAGTGGAAATGACGGATGCGCTCAGGGAGAACCTTGATTGGCTCGAAGAGATGGAATGTGAATATTTCACCAATACAGAAAAAAACGCAGGACACGGTTTCAAACTTATGCCCCTTGAAGATATCGGCAAGAAACTGAGGGAGATGGACATCATTATTCCCTTCGGTAAAAGGAACTGAATTGACGGGGAGGGTAAGGTCTGTGGGTGACAGGGTATTGCACATACTGAGAACGGAGCCCGACGCGACGCAGAGAGTTCTCATGGATGGCGTCTCTGAAGGCAGGGAAACCCTGGAATTCCCCCTTTTCGGTGACGAGGAAGGCGCGGGTTACGAGAGGTTGATAGATCTTATCTTTGAGTATGATAGGGTAGTCACATGGTGGTAATGAGCAACGGATGTCCATAACTGAAGGCCGGGACCTCAGTGCTTCGATTCGCAATTACGGCGGCGTGTTTTTCGGATGAGAATCCTTGTTAATGCTCACTCAGCACCAAGCCCTGAGTAAATGAATACGTTAGCGTCTTTATGGACCGAAGGATTTAGGTGTCGTCGTACTTTGGTATGCACTTCACACACCAGAGGGACCAGTCAGGGTCCGGTCTTTGGACAACTTCCAAGATTTCCTTCTCGATCTCCTTCCTTATCTCCTCCCCGAGTGTGAGTTCTTGCAGTTTTTTGTCCACCAGGGTCCAGAATATACCCTGGTGGAATGCCCTGATCCCTGATTCATGGGCCCTCAGAAACCTTTCTTCAATGGAGCCGAGACTCGTCAAGACCTTTTCCCTGCTCGGACCCCGACCATTGATCGTTCCCACAAGGAGGGCTTCAAGGAGAAATCCCCTATCTCTCCTGCCTGATTCCATGCTCTTTCTTTCCCATCTTACATGCATGAGGCAACCCCAGGAGTAGGACCATTGCATCGGGGTTTGACCCTGAACTTATAGCACATTGTAGGATTTGTTTGCAACAAGGAATCCTGGATGTGGCTTGGCCGGGGCAAGCAGGTTCTGGTCCGTGATAGGGCACCAAGAATGAGTGAACTGTGGCCGCAGGAAGGAGTCTGATTTAGAAAAGGGTGTGCCGGGCCCTATAGCCCTCTTTCCTTCCTGATTCTTTCGTAGGCCTCCTGTATCTCGTGAAAACGCCTTGTGGCAAAATCAACAAATTCCTCGGGGAGGCCCTTGGACAGGATCCTGTCGGGGTGAAAGTCTTTGACGAGCTTCTTGTAGCTTGATCTGATCTCTTCGTTGGTGCTTTGTGGGGTGCAGTTCAAGATCCTGTAATATCGATCCAGGTCCTTGAAATAGAGGGCCTTGGTGCTTTCGTATTGCTGATCGCTAATCCTGAAGATCTCTTTAATCCTCTTGAGGGCAGCTTCCTCTCCGGGGTGGAGCGTACCGTCGGCAGCGGCGATCTGGAAGAGGAGGTCGAGGAAGGAGAGGAGGACTCCCGGCTCGTGTTTGCCTGCCTGGTACATCTGAATGGCAAAGTCTTCTATGGAGTATTTGGAATTCTTGGCCTCATTGAATATCTGCCTGGCAAAGTGTTTTTCTTGGTCTGTG
>JAFDHO010000086.1 GCA_019308745.1 Deltaproteobacteria bacterium | reverse complement strand
AGCAGGGGCAGGTTCACCCTGGATCAGGAGTTCCACGCCTGCATCGTACAAATGACCGATAACCTCTACCTGGCTGATTATTTCAGGGAGGTTTACCAGAGGATCTTTCTCCGCCACAGGATAGAGGGGCTGAGGCCCGATAGGGCCAGGGAAGTCGTGCGGGAACACGCCGAGATCTGCCAAGCCATCAGGATCAGGGACGCCTACTGGGCCCGAGAGTTGATCAGGGAACACATACGGGCGGGGAAGGATTACATTTTTTCGATCATCTTTGATGACACAGATTGGGTGGTTGGCATTGGGGGAAAGGCCGGAAAATAGCATGTCGGACTTCCTGGCCCGGCTCGTTCTGGAGATCGGGGCGGGGGCCCTATCAGAAGATGACATAAGGTGTGTCCGGCAGCACGTGCTGGACGGGCTGGCATCGGCCTTCATCGGGTGCAGGAGCGAGACCTTCAAGGCCCTCGAGAAGCTGTGCCCTACCGCAAAAGGCGGTGTAGCGGGTCCTGGCAGCGGAGATCACGCCAGGAGCCTACAGGACGGGGCCATGCTTTGGGCTTACGCAATCAATGCCTCGGTATTCGAAGACGGATCCCGGGAGGGGGCCTGCCACCCTGCTGCTGCTGTCATACCCGTTGTCATTTCCCTGTCCCGCAATGCCAGTTGGGATGACATTGACCGGGCGGTAGTAGCCGGATACGATGTCATGGTTCGCATGGCCAGGGGAGGGAACCCGGAATTCACCTCAAGGGGCTTCCATCCCACATCAATCGTGGCTCCATTTGGCGCGGCCGCATCTGCGGCAGTCCTATCCGGATTGGACCATACCCGGACACGCAATTCCCTGTGTATTGCCTCCATGTCGAGTGCGGGCCTGATGTCGGCCTTCAGGGGAGCAGAGGCCCAGCCCCTCCAGGTAGCGTGGGCAGTACGGAGCGGACTGACAGCGGCCCTGCTGGCGGGGGAAGGCCTTGAGGGGTACAGGTATATCCTCGAAGAGGGGTTCTACCCTGCCTATCTGGGACGTGCCCCTGATCCTCCTTTGGAGCAGGGGCTCCAATACCACTATGCCATCCGGGGCAGCTACTTGAAACCCTATCCCGGGTGCAGGCACCTGCATCCGGCCATCGATGCCTTCGGGCAGGTATGGGACGAGAAGGGGCTTGATCCGGATAATGTGGAGAAGATAGGCGTCCGCACGTACAGGATAGCCGTTGAGACAGAAATCCACGATCTCAGGAGCCGTGGAGACGCCTATTTCAACATCCCCTACGCCCTTGCGGCAAGGGCAGTCCTGGGCAAGAACGACTACGATGCCTTTGGCGAGGAGAACTTAACCAATGATAAGATTCTCTCCCTGATGGGACGGATAAGGGTGACGGTAGATCCCGAAATTGATGCGAGATACCCGGGCGAGCGAGGGGCCGAGGTTGAAATCACGACGAGGAACAAGGTGAAACATGCGGCAGCGGTGTCTCATCCCATGGGTGAACCCGAAAACCCCCTGCCCCTCTCCGCGACCCGAGAGAAATTTCACTCATTGGCCCGCGGATTTCTCGGGGAAAGGACGATGGAGCGTATCGAAAGGATCCTCCATGTCCCCGAGCCCGAGCAATCACCCGGTGACCTCTTCAGGTCGCTGGGAGAAAACATAAATGACCAATATGAGGGAAGGGAATGAAAACCCGAGATTGGAAGCAATCCCTTGAAGAGGACTATGAACGAAGGGGCAGGAGGAAGCCGGTCTTCTATTCCGATTCGAAGATAGAACTGGAAGACGTATACGACCAGGAAGACCTGACAGAGCGGGGATTCGCCCCTGAAAGGGACCTGGGACTCCCAGGCCAATATCCCTATACCCGTGGCATCTATCCCGGGATGTACAGGGCGGATTTCTGGATCATGGGGCAGTACTCCGGTTTTGGAAATCCTGAAGCTACCAACCAGAGGTTCAAGTACCTCCTTTCCAAGGGGCAGACGGCCCTGGCCCTCGCCCTCGATCTCCCAACCCAGCTGGGGATCGAGTCGGATGCCGAATTGGCGGAAGGGGAGGTTGGGAAGGCAGGAGTGGCAGTCAATTCCCTTAGAGATCTCGAGAAGGTATTCGAAGGGATTCCCCTGAGCAGGCCTCGCCAGATATTTACGACCGCAAATGCCATAGGGCCCGTCATGCTGGCCCTGTTTCTGGCCCTGGGGGAAAAGCAAGGACTGGATCCTTCCCAATACACGATCGTCTTGCAGAATGACATCCTAAAGGAATACGTTGCGAGAGGAGCGTACATCTTTCAACCCGAACCCTCGGTCAGGTTCGCCATTGATGCGGTGGAATACTGCACCCGCCATCATCCCCACTTCAAGCCGATCGTGGTTTGCGGGTCCCATATGCGGCAGGGAGGCGCGAGTGCAATCCAGGAAGTGGCCTTTACCCTGTCCAATGCCCAGACCTATATAGAGGAGGCCCTCAGTCGGGGGCTTAAGGTGGACGATTTCGCGCCCTCCATGGAGTGCCAGCTGTCCGTACCCATGAATCTCTTCGAGGAGGTCGCCAAGTACCGGGCATTCAGGAGGATGTGGGCCAGGATGATGAAAGAGAAATACGGCGCCGAAAACCCGGAAACCATGAAGTGCTTCATCCGGGTCTATACCACGGGATATACCATGACCGCGCAGCAGCCCCTCAACAACATCGTCCGCGTTACGATCGAGGCGTTGGCTGCCATATTGGGGGGCGCCCAGAGCCTCTCCTGCAATGCAATGGATGAGGTGGTCTGTATTCCTTCGGAAGAGGCCGCACGGGTAGCCCTGATGACCCAGCACATCCTGGCCAACGAGACGGGTATTGCAGATGTGGCCGACCCTTTAGGGGGATCCTATTACACAGAGTCCCTTACCTGTGATATCGAGAAAAAGGCCCTGGAACTCATGGACCGAATCAGGGAAATGGGTGGGGCCCACAAGGCAATCGAAGAAGGCTTTTACCAGAGACTCATCCGAGAGTCTGCCAGCGAGTACCAGCAGCAGATAGAAAAGGGTGAGCGCATCATCGTGGGACTCAACCGGTTTCAGGAGGAAGGAGAAAAGATAAAGATCGATTGCTTCAGGGTGGAGGAAGGTGTCCAGGAAAGGGTGGTCGAGCGACTGCACCGCCTGAAGGAAGAGAGAGACAATGATAGGGTCGAAGGGTGTCTGGGGCAATTGAAACAGGCCGTTAAGGGGGGGCAAAACACGGTCCCTGCGCTCCTGCAGTGTGCGAAGGCCTATGCGACCATCGGGGAGATGTGCAGGACCATTGGCGAAGAGTGGGGATTCTATCAGGAGGGGGCCCTGTGGATGTGAAAGAAGACAAGAGGAGACCTCGGGTGGTCGTTGCCAAGATAGGTCTGGACGGACACAGCCGGGGTGCTTACGTGGTCGCTCACGGCCTGCGACAGGCCGGAATGGAGGTGATCTACACGGGCCTTCGGCAGACACCTTCTGCCGTTGCCAGGACGGCGGTCCAGGAGGCGGCGGACCTGATCGGCATATCCTCAATGGTGGGAGCCCATGTGCCCATCGTCAGGAAACTGAGAAGGGAGTTGGAAAGGCTGGGCGCATCAGACATCCCGATCATTATGGGAGGCATCATCCCGGAGGAGGATTATGAACTGCTTTTGAAGGAAGGGGTGACCCGGATCTTTCCGGCAGGCACCAACGTCAAAGAGATCACCGAATACATTGATAGGCTCCTGAAGGGGCCCAAATGGATCCCGGAAGTGCCCCGCAGCCTGATCGGGGCAGGGATAGACGGCATTCAATTACATGGGACCACATGTGAAAGATGCGGCCGCACATTCTTCCCATCCAGGAGAAACTGCCCCCGTTGCATGGAGGAGGCGCCGGTGAAATCCGTGAGGTTGAGCGACAGGGGGACACTACATAGCTACGTGGTGGCGAGCGTTGCCCCGCCGGGATACCCTGTCCCACACATACAGGGCTATGTCGATCTGGACGGAGGTGGCCCGCGTATATTCTCTATCCTTGTGGATGTGGGGGACGGAAGTGACCTCAAAGTCGGCCTCAGGATGGAGTTGAAGGTGGTCCAACTGGGGACCGATCCGGAGGGAAGGGCAATCATGGGCTACCGTTTCAGGCCGGCGCAAGAGAAAGGGGGATCGGAACGGTGAGGGATACCTACGTACTGGGTATTTCCATGACCCGATTCGGAAAATACATTGAAAAGAGCCTCCAGGAACTGGCCTACGGGCCTATCTGGGAGGCCATAGGGGAGTCGGAGGTCGACCCCCATGATATTGGTATCATTTTCGCGGGCAATGCCTATGGGGGTTTGATTACCGGACAGGAGTCCGTCAGGGGCCAGGTTATTATGCGCGAGGCCGGCATCGGCGACATTCCCATCATCAATGTGGAAAACGCGTGCGCTTCCGGCTCGACGGCCCTCTACCTGGCACACGGGGCCGTGGCCTCGGGAGAAGTAGACCTGGCCCTGGCCGTGGGCGTGGAAAAGCTGTTTTGCGGCGATACCGGCCAGAGCCTCAAGGCCCTTTCCACCTCTGCCGATCTCGAGATCGAGGGCCGAATGGGTATTCTCTTTGCCGGGATCTATGCCATGAGGGTGAGGGCCCACATGGAGCAGTACGGGATCACCCGGGAACAACTGGCCCTTACGTCCGTGAAGAACCATGACCACGGGGCCTTGAATCCCCATGCCCAGTACCGTGAGCGGACCACGGTGGATGAGGTGCTGAATTCGAGGATGATTGCGGATCCCATAACCCTGTTGATGACCTGTCCCCTGGGGGACGGGGCCGCTGCGGCCCTGATCGGGACGAAGGAGATGGCCTTGAGAATGGAGAAAAGACCGGTCAAGATCAGGGCCAGTGTTCTCGGCAGTTTCGGGTTTCCCGGAAAGGATGGTCCGTCCATAGCTGCCAGGGTAGCCAAAAGGGCGTACAAGGAGACTAATATCGAGCCGAAAGATGTACAGGTGGCAGAACTCCACGACGCCGTCTCTCCCGTAGAGCTCTATCTCTATGAGGAGCTCGGGTTCTGCGGTCCCGGGGAGAGTGGTCGGATGATCCAAGAACGCAAGACCTGGTATGACGGCCCGCTTCCCGTCAACACATCAGGAGGTCTGACGGCCAAGGGCCATCCGGCAGGGGCCACCGGGCTGGCCCAGGTGGCTGAAATCGTCTGGCAGATGAGGGGAGAAGCGGGCGAGCGGCAGATGTCGCCTTTGCCCCATATAGGGCTTGTTGAAAACGGGGGAGGCAACGTGGGAGGAGAGACGGCAGTGGTTGCGGTGCACATCCTGGAGGCCCGAGAGTGAGGGATTACCAAGGGAGTGGGTTCATACCCCGGTCCGGACAATTTCCTTGAAGGAGAACATGAACCATGAACGCCGGTTATCTTGTTGAGAGATCTGCCAGGTACTTCCCGGAACGGACGGCCTTTGTCATCGACGGCACGGCCGTGACCTACCGGCACTTGAACCGGAGAATCAATAAGCTGGCCAATGCCCTGCTTTCTCTCGGCCTCAAGAAAGGAGACCGGGTCGGATTGCTATTCCACAACAGCTATGCATACCTGGAATCATTCCTGGCCCTTTACAAGGCTGGCCTCGTGTGGGTGCGGCTCAATGCGCGTCTGGCTCCCCAGGAGTTGAAAGGGATGCTGGAAGATTCAGGGGCCGTGGTCCTGATGCACGGGCCCCAGTTCGGTGAGACCGCGGAAGCGATCAGCGAAGGGCTCCAGTGGACCATTCATGAAGGAGACGGGCCCGGCATAGTCTACGAGGAGTTCCTGGAGAAGGGGGCTGATCACGAACCGGAGGCGAACGTGACCCTCGAGGACCTCTCGGACCTATGGTACACTTCCGGCACGACCGGGGCCCCGAAGGGGATCATGCTCACCCACCGCAACATTATGACATGCACACAGTTGCTCCTTTCAGACGTCTACGATATCACCACCGAGGACAAGTTCCTCACGGCAGGCGCTCTCAGCCACGCGGGATCAGTGAGAGTACTGCCCTTTATTATTCGGGGGGCGGCCTGTTACCTCCACAGCCATTTTGACCCGGATAGGATGCTCTCGGAAACCCGGGAGCAGGGGATAACGGACTGGGCGGTGGTCCCAACGATGCTCGTAGCCATCATGGATCATCCCAAGTTCGAGGAATTCGATCTCGGTGCGATGAAGCGAATAACCTATGCCGGATCTCCTTTGCCCGTGGAGAGGATCAAGGAGGGCCTGGAGAAATTCGGGCCCATCCTGGACCAGTCCTACGGCCAGGCAGAATCCATCATCACCATCACCCACCTTCCTCGCCAGGACCACGTCACCAACGGGGATCCAATACGAGAGAAAAGGCTGGCCTCTGCAGGGAGGGAATACCCGGGGGTTCGGGTCAGGGTTGTCAATGAAGCGGACGAGGCCATAGGGCCGGGAGAAGTGGGCGAGGTGGTCACGCGCTCTGACCTGGTGATGCGAGGCTATTGGAACCAGCCCGAAAAGACGGAAGAGGCCATGAAGGGCGGATGGCTCCACACGGGAGACATCGGGTACATGGACGAGGGAGGGTACCTGTTCCTGGTGGACAGGAAGCACGACAAGATCATAACGGGCGGATTGAACGTGTTCCCCAGGGAGGTAGAGGAGGTCCTCGCAACCCACGAAGCAGTTGCCCAGGTAGCTGTCTTCGGAGTCAAGGATCCCTACTGGGGAGAAGCGGTCACTGCCGCCATCGTCTTGAAGCGGGGCAAGAGGGCAACGGAGGATGACATCAAGGCCTTCTGTAAGGAAAACCTCGCCGGGTACAAGAGGCCCAAGAAAATCCTGTTTATGGACGACTTGCCCAAGAACCTTTACGGGAAGGTCATGCGCAAGGAGTTGAAGAAACAGTTGGAAGGGGCGTAATGGATTTTTGGAAACGGGGGACGAAATCTTGGCTCAAACCGGACATCTCCGGGCCGTCACGCCCAAGGCATGAGAAGAGTGGTGGTCAGCCCCTTGTGAAAAGACTTCCCAAGGGGCTTCACAGTGCCCTGAAGTTACTTGCTCAGAGGGGCAAAACAGATAGAAGGGTTTGGGCAACGGACTGCAAATGGGTAATCAGGTTTGAAATGATTGCAACGGGACCCTAATCTGTGTTAATCAGCAGAGAGAGGAGAAGAGCCATGAGCACAAAACCGAAATTGCTGGCACAGCCCGGGAAGATAGGCACCATGCAGTTGAAAAACCGGCTGGTCATTCCCGCCATGTGCACCAACTATACCTTCCAGGGGCATTTCACGGACCGCGCCGTATACTACTACGGTCTGAGGGCAAAGGGAGGCGCGGGGCTCATCATTATCGAGGCCTCTGCCATTGATTACCCCATAGGCCGGTCTGTCTTGAACTGTGCGGTCTCTGACGACGGTTTTATTCCCACCCTGAGGAAACTGACCGATGAGGTCCACAAGTATGACACCAAGATCGCCCTCCAGATCATGCACTCGGGGAGGCAGACCAGCGTTGCAATATGCGGTTCGCAGCCTGTTTCCTGTTCTCCGGCAGCAAGTGCCCAGGTCCTCTATGATGAGCCTCGAGCCTTGACCCTCTATGAGTGCAAGGAGATGGTGAAGAAGTTCGGGGAAGGGGCGCGCAGGGCAAAGGAGGGAGGCTTTGATGCGGTTGAACTCCATTATGCCCATGGCTACCTGATGAGTGCCTTTCTTTCTCCTACCCTGAACACCAGGACCGATGAATACGGCGGCCTTGAGGGAGGGCTGAAGCTTGCCTGCGAGGTCGTGGAAGAAGTCAAGCGGCGCTGTGGGAGTGATTACCCGGTCCTGGTCAGGATCAACGGGGATGATTACTATCCAGCAGGTGGCGTGACTCATATCGATTCAAGGATGATCTCCGTGGCCCTTGAAAAGGCGGGTGTGGATTGTATCAATATTTCTTCGGGCCTGCGGGAATCAGATCACAACCTCCATGATCAGACAATGGCATCTCCCAGGGGATCATGGGTCTATATGGCAGAGGGGATAAAGAAGACCGTAGATATCCCTGTCATGGTGGCCAAGCGGATCTCCGAGGACATGGTGGAAAGGATCCTTCAAGAAGGCCGAACTGATTTCGTCTGTATCGGCCGACCGCATATTACGGATCCCGAATACGGGAACAAGTTGCTTGACGGCAGGGCGGACGAGATCTTGCCCTGTATCTGGTGTGCCCAAGGGTGTTTCGATGTCCTGTGGATGCTGGCTCCAACGACCTGCCTGGTAAATCCTGCAGCAGGACGCACCGATGAAAGTCCTATCGATGCCCTTCAAAGGGCCCCGGAAAAGAAGAAAGTCGCGGTGGTCGGTGCCGGCCCTGCCGGGTGCAAGGCCGCCCTTGTTGCCGCCAGGAGAGGGCACGAGGTGACCCTCTATGAGAGGGAGAAACGACTCGGCGGGGCTTACAGGCTGGCAACCCCGTCCCCTTCCAAGGCAGAGGTCGAGCGTCTCTTTGACTATTTTGAAAGGGCCTTGCCCAAGGCAGGGGTCCAGATGAAACTGGGAGTGGAATTCACCCCCGATATGGCCGGAAGCGGGAAGACAGACGCCGTCATCCTTGCGGTCGGCGCGTCGCCCCTTTTGCCCGAAAAGATCCCAGGGACCTCCGGGGCCAACGTGGTGACAGCAGAGGACGTCATGGCCGGAAAGGCCGCCGTGGGGGACAGGGTGGCCATATGGACGTGCAGCTTCCATTGCCGGTATACGTGTAAGCCCAGGGTCAAGCCGGTGGAGGGAGACCCGACGGGCGTCAATTCCTCTTTCAGCTATGCCTGCAGGGCCGGATACGGGGCCGTGGACACGGCCGAGTACCTGGCCTCACAGGGCAAACTGGTGAGTATCGTCACCGAAAGGGAGGGGGTGGTCCCGGGCATGGGATATACATCCCGGGGCTATCTCATCAAACGTTTTTACAGGGCCAATATCAGGGTTTGCGACAACGTGAAGGTAAAGGAGATAAATGACAGGGGCATGGTCCTTGAAAAGGCGGGCCACGATTTCCTCCTGGATGCTGACACCGTGGTAGTCAGTGTTGGGGCCAGGTCCTCAAGGAAAGAGATCCAGGACGCCCTGGAAGGAAAGGTCAAGGAAGTGTATGCAGTGGGGGATTGCGACAAGGTTGGAAATGCCATGTCATCCATTGCGTCTGCCTATGACGTTGCCATGCGGATATAGCCCCGGTAGCCGGAGAATGGGGCCGTGGACATCGGTGGCAAAGCCAAGCGGAACCGCGATGAAGCCAACCCGGCTTCGCCCTGGGGGCTACGCCGCGGTCACCTTTCGCCATTCCTTCCCGTGCTTTAGCACGGGGCATCCTGGCGAAGGCGAGTGAACAAGAAACGTATTTCAATATGGAAGGAGATGACAAATGAATGAGAGAGACGGGGTAAAGGTCTATCCCACCGTGGTCTGGTCGGCTGGGGCCGGGTGTCACGGAAACTGTGGCCAAAAGCTCTACGTGAAGGACGGCAAGCTCATCAAGGTGGAAGGGGATGAGAGCCACCCCTGGAACCAGGGCAGGGCCTGCCCTCGTGTCCTGGCCCTGAAACAATACGTGTACCACCCGGACCGTATCGTCTACCCGTTGAAGCGGGTCGGGAAGCGGGGAGAGGGAAAGTTTGAACGCATCACCTGGGACGAGGCCTTTGACACCTGCGAGGCCAGGCTGAAGGAAATCAAGGACAGGTTCGGTCCGGAGGCCGTGATATTCTGCCAGGGGACCGGAAGGGATATTGGAGGTCCCATCTCGTTCCTTGCTTACAATTTCGGCAGTCCCAACTGGTGCCAGCTCGGGCTCTCGGGTCAGTCCTGTTACACGCCGAGGCTTGCCGGTATGAAGATTACCATGGGTGATTTTGCTGTTGCGGACTGCTCTCAGTTTCTGGAAAAACGCTACGATGACCCGGAGTGGGAAGTCCCCAAGGTGATTATCGTGTGGGGGAATAACCCGACGACCACTGACCCCGATGGCTTCTTCGGGCACTGGATAGTGGATTGCATGAAGAGGGGGTCCGAGATCATCTCGGTGGACCCGCGCTACACCTGGCTGACGACCAGGGCCAAGTACCACTTGCGGCTCCGCCCGGGAACCGGGGGCGCCCTTGCCCTCGGCATGCTCAACATCATCATGAACGAAGGACTCTATGACAAGGAGTTTGTTGAAAAATGGACCTACGGCTTTGATGAACTGAAAGAGCGGGTTCAGGAATACACCCCAAGCAGGGTGGCGGAGATAACAGAGGTCCCGGAGGGCTTGATCCTGGAGGCCTCCCGCTACTACGCCAAGAGCAGACCGGCCGCGATACACTGGGGACTCGCCATTGACATGGAACCCGAAGGGACTTCCGTGGCCCAGGCCATAACCCATCTCTGGTGTATCACGGGGAACCTGGATGTCCCCGGCGGGAATGTGATAGCCAGGCCATCCCACGGGGTCACCACATATCCATATACGACTGAAGAGCTGCTGGGCCTCTATGGCGAAGATCTCGTAAAAAAACTTACGGACAAGCGCATCGGAACCAAGGAATACCCCCTGGTCAAGAACTTCCGGGGATGGGCTCAGCCGGATATGGCCATCGAACAGATCGACACGGGGAAGCCATATCCCATAAAGGCTGCGTGGATCCAGACCGCGAATGTCCTGGGCGGGCAGGCAGCGAGGGCCAAGCTCCATTACGATGCCCTGAAGAAACTGGACTTTGTCGTTGTCGTGGATCTCTTCCACAACCCTACGACCATGGCCCTGGCCGACATTGTCCTGCCTGCGGCTACCTTTGCAGAAAAGGACAGCTTCAGGAGTTGGTGGGCCCCCCTGGGTGTGATGCACAAGGTCATTCAGGTAGGGGAATGTAAGTCCGACTGGGAGATCAACTTCGAGATGGCTAAGAGGTTCAACCCCGAGGGTGTGAAGTGGAACAGCGTGGTCGACCTGATCAATGACCGCCTCTCGGTTGCAAACCGTACCTTCAAGGAGATGGTGGAAAAGGGGTGCTGGGAGATGCCCCCGGACGGGCCGTTCAAGCCCTACAGGCGGCACGAGAGAGGACTTCTGAGGGCCGACGGGAAACTGGGTTTCAACACGGAGACGGGAAAAGTGGAGCTGTGGAGCAAGGCCCTGGAGACCTGGGGGCTTGATCCCCTTCCCCGTTACGTGGAGCCGCCCCAGAGCCCCGTATCAACCCCGGACCTTTACGAGAAATACCCTCTCATCATGATAACCGGGGCACGATCTTCCCTCTTCTTCCATTCCGAGCACCGGATGATCCCGTGGCTCAGGGAGAAGGAAATGGATCCCTTTGTGGAGATTCACCCGGAGACCGCGAAGAAATACGGGATCTACGATGGAGAGTGGATCTACATAAAGAATGACATGGGTAGGGTCAAGAGAAAGGCCAAGATAACCCTGACCGTGAAGCCCAATCATATCCAGACCCTTCATGGCTGGTGGATGCCCGAGATGAAGGGATCTGAGCCGGACCTTTTCGGGATGTGGGATTATCAGATCAACCTTTTGATCCCCGGACCCCAATGCAGTAGCTCCGGATTCGGAGGCGGACAATACAAGACGACGCTGGTAACCCTTGAAAAGATAAAGGAAGGAGGGAAGTAGACATGGCGAAGAACGGGCTCTTGATAGATTATGACTACTGTACGGGGTGCCACACCTGCGAGGTGGCCTGCCAGCAGGAGCATGACTACCCTCCGGGGAAGCTGGGGATCACGGTGACGGAATACATCCTGGAGACCCTGGGAGAAAAGCCGTCGATCTACTACCTGCCCTTTCCGACGGACCTCTGCGACCTGTGTGCCAGGAGGACCAACGAGGGGCAGAAACCTGCCTGCGTGAAGCATTGCCAGGCGGCCTGCATGAAGTACGGACCCATCGAGGATCTGGTAAAGGAGATGGAGAATCAGCCCAAGATGGTGCTCTACAGCCCCTTTTAGATCACTTTCGCGGGACGGAACTGTAGGATTACTTCGTCCCCAAAGGCGAAAAATGGACGCTCAGAAAGGAGGAGGATCCTAAATGAGTTATTCGACCAAGGGAGAACAACAGTTCATCAATTGTACTCTCAGTGGACCTGTGCGGGTATGGGTGAGAGATGGAAAGATCGTTCGCATCCTGCCCCTCGAATATACCGAGGACGACGCACCCCCCTGGAAGATCGAAGCCAGGGGGCATACATTGACGCGGCCCAACAAGGCGGGCATCTCCTGCTGGATTCAGGGATCCAAGCAATATGTCTACTCCAAGGACAGGCTTCTTACTCCCGTAAAGAGGGTGGATTTCGACCCGGACGGAAACAGAAACCCCCAGAACAGGGGCATCTCGGGATACGAGCCCATCAGTTGGGACGAGGCCCTTGACATCATAGCCAAGGAGATTATCCGAATCAGGAAACAGTATGGCCCGTCTGCCATAGCGGTCACGGGCTCTTCCCATGACTCTTGGGGGACTATCAATTACCGCATGAGTGCACTGGAGCGGTTCTGGAATATCCTCGGCTGTACCTGGGTGGATCACAACCCGGAGAGCTGGGAAGGATTCTTCTGGGGGGCCATCCATGCCTGGGGATTCTACTGGAGGCTCGGCCAACCCCCTGGCTATGATCTCCTGGAGGACACCTTCAAGAATACCGACATGATCGTGTTCTGGTCTTCTGATCCGACGACCACGTCGGGTGACTATGCCTGGAACGAGACGGACATCTGGCGGTTTCACATGAAGAAGCTGGGGATCAAGTTCGTCTTTATCGATCCCTTTTGCAACTACACGGCAGTGATCGATGGGGACAAGTGGCTCAAACCGAGGCCGGGCACTGATACCTGTCTGGCCCTCGCCATTGCCTTTACCTGGATCACGGACGGCACATACGACAAGGAATATGTGGATACGCACACCTTTGGCTTCGACAAGTGGAAGGCCTATGTGCTCGGGGAAGAGGACGGCATACCCAAGACTCCCAAGTGGGCGGAAGAGAAGTCAGGTGTCAAGGCCAGGGATATCATTGCTCTTGCAAGGGAGTGGGCATCGGTTCGTACCACGCTGGCGCCGGGTGGAAGGGCTGGTATGTCCAATGCGGGGAGGGCCTCTTATGGTCATGAGTATACAAGGATGATGGTCATCCTGGCTGCAATGCAGGGCCTCGGGAAGCCTGGCGTGAACGTCTATTCTACGACCGCCGGTGCCCCCGTGGACTGGGATTTCTATTTCCCTGGCTATGCGGACGGAGGGATAAGCGGCGGGAGTTCAGGAAACATGGAACTGGGTCCCCGGGGATTTCCGGACAGGCCGGTTGGAAGCCAGATCCGCCAGCGTATATGCCGCTCCGTGCTGCCTGAATGCGTTATGGACCCACCGGTAACCTGGAGAGGGGTATATGGCTACTACGGCCAGAGCACGGAACAGCAGTTCATAGAGTGCACGTTCCCCTTTGAAGGATATACCGGGGTGAAGATGCTCTTCAGGCAGGGGGCCTCCTACATCGGGACCATGATGCAGACAAACCGCTGGGTAAAAATGTACCGGCACCCGAACCTGGAGTTTGCTCTCAATGTATGCCCTTACAAGACAGAACCGGAGGCCAGGCTGTCCGATATCGTGCTGCCTGCCTGTTCCACCTTTGAGCACTATGACATGGGCGAATGGGCCAGGATATCGGGCTACTCGAGGCATCTCGCCCC
Organism: Deltaproteobacteria bacterium; assembly: GCA_019308745.1. Classification (GTDB taxonomy): domain Bacteria; phylum Desulfobacterota; class DSM-4660; order Desulfatiglandales; family HGW-15; genus JAFDHO01. The sequence continues at coordinate 4,427 of JAFDHO010000086.1, read as the reverse complement.
CACGAATGCACGCGTACTTTGTTTCATGCAAAAGTGTATCGAACCCCTCGGGGAATCCATGTCAAGGTACAACATTTACAAAGCCATGGCGCGAAAGCTGGGGATCGAAGAGCTTTACAGCGAGGGAAGGAGCGAATACGAGTGGTGCAAGAGGACCTATGAGGTGACTGATCTCCCGAAGGTCATGACATGGGAGGAATTTGAGCGCAAGGGGTACTACATCGTCCCTGTGCCCGAGGATTACAAGCCGACCCCGGCGTTCAGGTGGTTCTACGAGGACAGGCCGAGGGATACGAAGGACTGGGGTCCCAAGTTGAAAGACCTACCGGCCCTTGACGGGAAGGGACTCGCCACTCCCAGCGGGAAGGTGGAATTCGAGGCTCAGAGCCTCAAGAGGTTTGATCCCAACGATGATGAAAGGCCTCCTGTTCCCCATTACATCCCTTCCTGGGAGGGTACGGAGACAACCGAACTGCTGGAGAAATATCCCCTCCAGTTGATAAGCCCTCATCCGCGGTTCACCTTCCACTCCCAGCACGATGGCAAGTCCTGCTGGAACGAGGAGATCCCGCACCACAGGAGGCTGAAAGACGGCTACCGTTACTGGGTGCTCAGGATGAACCCCAAAGATGCCGAGACCCGTGGCATCAAAGACGGGGATCTCGTAAGGGTCTGGAACGACAGGGGAACCATTCTCGTCTGTGTAACCATAACTCCTCGCATAAGGGAAGGGGTGGTCCATTCGTACAGCTCGGGGGGAGGATATGATCCCCAGGGTGAACCCGGAGACCCCAGGACCATTGACAAAGGAGGCACGGCGAACCAACTGACCAGCGCCAGGTTCATGTCCAGGAACTGTCCCGGCATGGCCCCGAACTCATGCCTGGTACAGGTCGAGAAGTGGGAAGGAGGTGAGTGAAATGGCAAAATACGCAATGGCTATTGACCTCAATTACTGCATAGGGTGCTACAATTGCCAGATCGCCTGCAAGGACGAACACGTGGGCAATGAATATCCTTCGATTACTAAGCCCCAACCCACGTTCGGACACTTCTGGATGAGTATCCAAGAGATAGAGAGGGTCTATTCTCCCTCAAACATTGAAGTGGTCTATATCCCGACCCCTTGCCGTCATTGCGACGATCCGGCGTGTATGAAGGCGGCGAAGGATGGAGCCGTATACAAGAGGGAGGACGGAATCGTCATCATTGATCCTGAGAAGGCAAAAGGGCAAAGGGGACTGGTGGAGGCCTGCCCTTACGGGTCCATATACTGGAACGAGGAGGAGGAGATACCCCAGAAATGTACCTTCTGCGCCCATCTCCTGGATGACGGCTGGAAGGAGCCCAGGTGTGTCCAGAGCTGCCCGGTGAGCTGCATGGTCTTCGGGGACCTGGATGACCCGGAGAGCAAGATATCCAAATTCTTGGAGGGGAAGGATGCGGAGGCCCTCGAGCCTGAAAAGGGCACTCAACCCAATGTGAAGTACCTGGGGTTACCAAAACCTTGCCTTGCCGGGACCGTTATATTCGGGGACAAGGACGAGTGCGCGAAGGGCGTGAGCGTATTTCTGGAAGGTAAGGATGGCTCCCGGAGGGAGACAGAGACGGATTTCTTCGGGGATTTCACCTTTGACAACATCCAAAAGGCACAGTATAGGATTGGTTTCGAGGCCAGGGGCTATCGAGGCCGTTCCGTAGACTTTGACATGGCAGCCGACGAGCTTTATCTGGGGGAAATCATCCTTGACCCTGCATGAGCATGCAGGTGAAAGAACAGGCATTGCAAGGGAAGGAATGGTTATTGGCACCCTGGTCAATTCGGTGTTCGTCTTTTCTCTTACCGGCGAATGTCCGGGAAAGGGGGGAGATCCGAGTGGCTGGAGGTACTTGGTACAACTCTAAACCTAAAGGAGGTATGTCATGAAGAAGCTAGGTCTGGTTTTGATGGTAACTTTTGTTTCCCTGTTGTTCATGTTCAGTTCGGTCCTTTTTGCTAAAACCATAACCCTCAACATGACTTCCCAGAACCCCGAGACGAGCTGGGGCCACATGAACGCCATTGCCCCTTGGGCAAAACAGGTGGAAAAGGCAACGAACGGGCGGGTCAAGATAAGGGTCTATGCCGCCCAAACGCTCACCAAGGGCAAGGATGCCTGGGTGGCCACAAAGAACGGTGTCGCGGATCTGGGATGGTGCTTCCACGGTTACTGGCCGGGGCTGACCCCCCTTGCAGACGTCATAAGCCTTCCGGCCCTGGGCTTCCGGACCGCCCAAGAAGGGAGCCAGATACTATGGCGGCTCTATGAGAAATTCCCCTCCATCCAGCGGCAATTTGCGGACAACAAGGTCCTGCTCCTTTACACCAGCCACCCCTATATGCTGATCACAACGAAAAAATGGGTCAAGAAGCTGGAAGACCTGAAGGGGCTGAAGATAAGGATGACAGGCGGCCCACCCACGGAGCAGGTGAAGGCCCTTGGCGGAGTCCCCATGTTGAATAGACGGCATGGGCGCTCCCTGGGAGGCCATTCACGGGTTCAGGCTCTATGAGGTGGTCAAATACTATACGGAAGTCCCGTTCCCTGCCGTGTATTTCTCCATTTCCATGAACTGGAACAAGTGGAATAGCCTCCCCAAGGACATTCAAGAGGCCATCATGAGCGTGAGCGGGCTCAAAGGGGCCGGCTTCTGGGGGCGTAACTTCTTTGATACTGCCAAGGATGCCGTATACCAGAAGGCCAGGGAAGGCGGGCATCCCATCAATTACTACGTCCTTCCGCCGGAAGAGAGGGCCAGGTGGCTGGAGATAGGCGGCAAGCCCATATGGGAGAAGTGGGTCAAGAAGATGGAAGGCGAAGGACACAGGGATGCCAGGGCCATCCTGAACGCGGCCCTGGGGATGATAAAGGAGTAGCGCAAGGAGCCCGCAGATTCGCCGAGATTCGTTGATCTCGCGGAGCCCTTGAAGGAAAGATGGTCCGGGGGCACATGGGAGGAGATTTTTCAGGTCTGCCATGTGCCCTGCCTTTCAATACCCGGAAGGTCGGATCAAAGGTTCAGACTATGTTGATGGAGCAGATCACAAGGTTCCTGGACAGGATTACGAGCCCCCTCACCTCGGTCCTCATGTCCGCAGGAGGGGGTATTCTCGCCCTCATGATGTTCCTCACTGCCACTGACGTGGCCCTCAGGTACATCTTCAACAGCCCCATACCCGGGGCCTTTGAACTCGTGGAATATATGATGGCTGTGCTGGTGCCCTTTGGCCTGGCCTATTGCGCCAGGGAAAAGGGACATATCGGAGTAGATCTCGTGGTTGAACGCCTTCCAAGAAGGTTTCAACTGATCCTGGGCTGTGTAACGACCTTTGCCACTTTTGCCTTCTTTCTGCTGGTTACATGGCAAAACTTCTTCTATATCCTGGAATTCTACGGGTCAAAACAGACCTCGGCCGTGCTCCTTATCCCCAGGTATCCTTTTGTTGCCATGGCAGCCCTTGCCTTTGCCATCCTGACACTGATCTTATTGCTTCAATTCTTTCAACTTGTTTCTGAAAGGTCTCGTAAGTGGAACCGATCCTAGTCGGAATCATAGGCATCATCATACTCATAGCCCTTCTCTTTTCAGGGATGTCCATAGGCGTGGGCATGGCCGTGGTAGGTTTCCTGGGTTTTGGAGTCTTGATCGGATTTGATCCAGCCCTCGGGATGCTCAAGACCGTCCCCTATACCACATTTGCGGAACATAGCCTAAGCGTGATTCCACTCTTTATGCTGATGGGGGCCTTTGCCTTCTCATCGGGGTTGAGCGAGGATCTCTTCGACGCCGTGTATAAATGGCTGGGCCATTTCCGGGGCGGGGTTGCCATGGCCACGATCGTCGCCTGCGGGTTGTTCGCTGCCATAAGCGGCTCCAGCCTGGCCACGGCAGCCACTTTGGGGGCCGTGGCCCTTCCGGAGATGAGGAAATACAAATACGACGACGGCCTGGCCACCGGGGCCATCGCGGCAGGAGGGAGCGTAGGGATACTCATCCCGCCCAGCGTTATTCTTATCATCTACGGTATAATAACAGAGCAGTCTATCGGCAAGCTGTTCCTGGCGGGCTTTGTCCCGGGTGTCCTGGAAGTGGTCTTCTATCTTTTCACCATATGGTACCTCACCTATTTCAATCCTGATCACGGCCCGAGGGGTCCGAAGACCACCTTCAGGGAGAAGGTGTGGGCATTGAAAAAGACCTGGGAGGTGGTCTTGCTCTTCATCGTGGTGATCGGGGGAATCTACCGCGGTGTTTTCACTCCGACAGAGGCCGCCGGTGTCGGTGCCTTCGGGAGCTTCTTCTTTGCCCTGATAAAGGGCAGGCTGGGCTGGGGAAATTTCAAGGAGAGCCTCTTGAGCACCATGAAGACCACGGGGATGATATTC
>JAFDHO010000310.1 GCA_019308745.1 Deltaproteobacteria bacterium | reverse complement strand
CTTTGGGGAAACTGCATATCGCATAACCCCGCCCTTCGGCAACATAGGACCCATCTGTTTGCCGGAATACTACTGATGGTGCATACTATATCGTGAGGATGTGCGCTGCCGGTGCGGTTATGCATGTTCAGATAGGGATCTAAATTCGTGGCACACAAAGTAGGTAAACGTGTAAGAGATTTGTTCGATTTCCTTCGCATCGTTTTCGAAAACCGTCAATCTGCAAGTACGGTCACTACTCTTTTCCGCGGCGTGCCTAACGCTAGTTACGATTTGATTCCAAGGATCGGCAGATATAAGGCATTTACTCAACAACTAGAGACCCGATTAATGCATGAGTTCAAGAAAAGCTCTATCGCGTATATCCAACGAGATCCAGAAACCGAATTGGAATGGCTTTCCCTGGCGCAACATCATGGACTACCCACTCGGCTACTTGACTGGACCGAGAGCCCCCTCGTTGCTCTTTGGTTCTCTGTTTGGGAAGGCATTCAGAAGGCCGCCGATGGGAAACCTGCAGATGGTTGTGTATGGATACTCTTTAACGTTGATCCCGAAGACTCCGCATATTCTGCTAATCCACGCACAGACCCGTACGCACTCGACAGGATCGTCTTCTTCAGACCGCCATCGATAGGTCCAAGGATAGTATCTCAGTTTGGCTGGTTTTCTGTGCACCCTTATTCTGATGAGCAACACAGTTTTGTCTCTTTCAACAAGAGCATTGCACTGGTGCTTACCCAAAGGACAAGACCAATAAATAGATCCAAAGAGGAACTGCTGAGACTCTCGGAGTTAACAGGCTATCCTCAGGAACTTCTAAAATATCTCGAAGTCAAGATTGAAAACCTGGCGAGCAACTATAAAGAGCTACCACTAAAGATTCTGATACCCTCGGGTCAGTTCGAAAACATCCGCATTTTGCTCGATGAACTTGGCATAAACCAACAGACGCTCTTTCCTGATTTAGATGGTCTTACAGATCATTTAAAGTGGAAATTCCTAGACAGGCATTTACGTTAAAAGCGGTCTCTTTCGTTATTTGCACACCCGCACTCAGTCGGCCATAGGGCTGTACAGTTGCACTAATCAGCAAGGTAAGCGACAGTCGTCTCTGGGTTTACAGTGGCTCATTTGGAGGAAAGCCGGACGGCAAAGCGATTTGAACTTTGTCCCGTCACGCCGAACACTCCCTGGTAGCCTGCGCCTTTCGCTCTCAGGTGCGCGCGCTGTATCGAGCTACGGCCTTTCGGCCTGCTCGGTGGTCCCGCCGGGGCTGTCGCCCAAGGCGGCGCTTCGACGGCGAACCCTGTGGCTGGCCAAGTGCTGCGTCATGGCGGTGGTGTTCCCCCTGGACCCCACCACGGGAACCTGGGGAGCCGGGTCGCGGCTGGCCTACCGAGCCTGCCTGGAGCAACTGAAGCCGGTCTTCGTGGTCTGCCCTGAGGCTCCCCGGGAGGCGGACTGCTACCGGGTGGTGCGCTCCTGTCTGTACGGGGTGGAGGGCTACTGGGTGGTGCCGCATCCGATTGGCGACGGCGGACCCTGCGACGACGAGTAGGAAGGGACAAGAATCATGAAAGATAACCACAACATCCGCATCGTCATTCGTCCCGTGGAGGGGCAAGAGGAAGAGTACCAGGCCAGCTACGTGTCGGAGTTCTTGCAGGCCGAGTTCTACGTCACGGTGAAAGACTCGATCTTCGGGGCCCTGGCTCTACAAGCGTTCGCTGAGATGATCCTAAAGCCTTCGGCAGGCACTAACGAATTCGAGGTCTCGCAAGAGGCAGGCTCGCTTCACAGCCGGCCGCTGCTGGACGTGGAAGAGCACGCTTTCTGCGCCTGAGGGCTCCGGGCTCTTCTCCCGCATCCCCCCCTGGCGCCCTCCAGCCCAGGACATCCTTGTCCCGGGCTGGAGGGCGCCTCTTTGACAGCCCCGAGGCCCATGGACGGGCCGAGGGGGCTATGTGCCAAGCTGTCGCCGTTTCAGGGGTGGCCCCGGCAGTGAATGAGCTTCCCACAGAGCACTGACCGGCTTTGGGAGGGCTCAGGCTGTGCGCAACGGCGACAGACTTGTCAGCTTGTCACTTGGGGTAGGCGCGATAGAGAAACAGTAATTTCTTGCGGGTGAGCTGGAGCCGCGGTAGGATAATGAAGGAGGAAAAAAATGGCCGCCAGTTACCTGGAGCAGCTCCTGGCCGGCATTTTGTCTAACTACCAGACTTCGCTTCCCTGGAATGGCTATGGGGTTGATATTAACTACTGAAATTTTTTCAGAATCCGGATATACTTAATATTATAGAATACTATTTGTTTTCTCGGAATAGCCCATGTGTAGGTGTGATTCTTGAGAATGTTTGCGCATTCTCAGCGGGGATCGTGGCAATGGCCTCGTTTCAGATCAATTTGATCTTGGACATGGAGGTTAAGCTAATGATCGATGTTATCACGATGATTTGCCTGGTGGTGGGGACAACGCTCCTGGGGCGGTCTGGCTTGACATGTTTCCCTAACCTGGAGAGGTGGCATTCACTATCAAGATAAGCACCTGTGATATGTGGGAGTGAGCGTCGGGGGGTTCGAATCCCCCCGCGCCCCACCAAAAGCGATTGTTTGGGCAAATCTGATTGCAGAGACTGTTAGGTCCGTCAAACTCTTAGGACCTTTTATGTGAACATCGCCCCTGCAGTCCGTGTAGATGGTTCAAGTTCTCCTCTTACTCATAGATAGAATTCCTTGGGCCAACTTATCCACATTCGTTTTGATCCCTGCTCCAAAAGACATTTGCCAAAAGCAATCCTCGGCCCCTTCTACGGAGCATCTGTGCCGCCAGAAAGGTAATGCGGGATTACCTCTATCACACTGCTCTGACGACAACTGGTTATCTCCACCCAGCTTCCTCCTTTGACAATGATCGGTCTCGTCTAGTCGCATGCCGACTAGGCGCTTATAGTTGGTTTGCGCCAGAATTACAGGAACCATGGGGTTGTCTCTAATACTGGATGGAGGCGAAAGCTTCCTGTCTGCCTAAGAAAGGCATCAGTCAAATAGGCTATATCACCTGCATATTTGGTAGTAATCGGCTCACCGCAGACTGAGTCTGTCGACGCCCAGTTCAGCTTGGTCAATGATAGAATCTGCGTCGCTAGCGACTTGAGGTCAGGTCGTCCTGCCTCTGAGTCTCCTAATCCCTCAATCCATGCGGTAACTTCTACGGGTTTCGGAGTCCCGAGCATCTTGCGAAAGGGATTGTAACCCGTTGTTGAAAGTAGAAGTTGCCCGGGCCCAGTTGCCACGTAGCTCCCGCGGCTGACTGTTCCGTCAGTTTCTGGCCTCTGGTCAAACAGACGAACAT
>JAFDHO010000309.1 GCA_019308745.1 Deltaproteobacteria bacterium | reverse complement strand
CAGTTTCATGGGCGCTTCTCCTTTCTTTAGAGTTTTTTGGCTCAAAACCCTATAATGGAAAAGCGCCTTTTTTTCTACCCCCTTCAGAATTCACACAAAAAATATTACACTACCAAGAGATCCTGTCAGCCGTGAAGGAGATTCACAGGCTTTCGGCGGAGAGGGGTGACTGGTTCTATTCCCTTAAAGGTGGGAGGATCTTCGCCCAGGAGAACGAGGAGGGGTCCTACACCCTGGTGCTGGCCGAGGAGTACAGGTCAAAGGGATGGCAGGTCATTGAGGAGTATCCCCTGGGGAAGGGGAAGGCCGTTGATCTGGCGTGCTTCAGGGATGGAAGGAAGGTGGCGGTGGAGATCGAGACAGGGAAGAGCGACGCTGGCTACAATGTGAAGAAGTGCATACAGGCCGGGTTTGACGAGGTGAGGACCATCAGGGTTAAGTGCCTGTAACTCGCTTTAATGATTCACGAGTCTCATACCACATGAAGGCAAAAAACCCGGCAGAAAAAAAAGCCCTGTTGCCATGAAAAACGTGTAGAAACACTCCTCCGGATGCGCTACTAAAGCCAACAGAAATGCAACAATGGCGCCTGACACTGCACCTCCTATGAAAGCAAGAAATACACGGAAAGCACGGCTTGGGACTTTCATACAACGAAAGATGTTTTCATCAGGTATTATGCGCAAACAGAGCAAAGCCGCAATTTCCATGCGGGGGGGGGGTCAATGAGGTTGAAGCTGTGAAAGAGGGCAAGGGATAGGGGGGCTATCCTATCTATTCTTGAGCTTCGTACAGAAGTTTTTCAAATCGCGCCCATGACTTTTTGAACGATCCACGATATCTGTTCGAGGAGCCACTCCAGAATGTTTCAAATTCAGTCGGTAGGCCTCTCCTTCTGAAAAAAGATGAAACATCAATCGCTGTTGCTCCCTTACCACGTTTCTTCCTGTAAAATGCAAGAGAGGCGTTGAACACCGCGTTGATGGCCCTGCGCAACGTTTTCAGAATGTCGTCGTTATTCTCGTGGAGCTCCCGAAAGGTGTTGGAGATGCTTTTTGTTTTCAAAAGCCCCTTGATTTGCTTCCACATGAAATGCAGTACAAGCCACTTAGCATACGCCCTTTCAGGATATCCTTTGGCAGCCTTTCCTACGCACTTCATGAGCCAGTACCGTTTCAGATAGTAGTTAGGGTCGGCGTTCGGGAACACAAACTGATAGTAGTCTTCTTCAAAGAGCCTTTCTTTCCCAAGTCGAAGCGTGGCCGGATCAAGGTCGCAGGCGGCAACAGCTTGGGCGATTTCCTCCTTGGTTACGGTGAAAAATCTGTTTGCTCCGGCTATGCTTCTCACTTCTGATTTTGATTGGCGCTTCCTTATGTAGAGATAACGTAGCTTTCGGAATGCTCTCTCAATCTCGATTTGTCTCCTGTCATTCGACATGAGGTCTGATGCCCGGATGGCGTTTTGCCAGTTCGTTGCTCTCACGATACTCGAGACCAAATTCTCAAAGTGTTGATGATCTTCCTCGACTTCGCGCGGAATGCGAATAACCCTGACGGGCACACTGGCTTCAGGAGCTCTCTCTATCATTTTATGAAGTGTTCTGGTGGTCTGCTGTCCGTTGATGATTTGCGGATTATCCACATGCAGGATATCTTTTCCCTTGCTACTTCTCTTTTCAGCGGCATCGCAGATCATCGTTATGCCGTTGTTGTAGTACCAGAAGTACTCAGGCTGATGTTTTAGGGTTTCTTGCATGCTTCTGTTGACCTCTGTGTTTTCAAGGAACCCCCTTACGTTCCTTGCAAAAACCCTTGGCCCTGATCTTTCGAAAATATCCGCCACGGCACGACCGGACATGGAGAACACCCAGGATTCAATATCGGTCTTACTGTCATATCTCTGGAGTGTACCGTTGACTGACACTCCATGTCCTGACTCCATCTCGAGGTCGAGCCCGGGAACAGGTGGCGCGACACCCTCGATATAATCCGCCAGCAGGTGCATTATTTTTTTGTCAGAGCAAATCTCTATTCCTGCTTGGCATTCAGCTGTCCGAACGATGGAAATGGCTTCCTTCTCAAGGCCTTCACTGCATTTACCCAGCGTGGCGTAATAAAGTTGTAATCTGTAGTTCCTTTTCACTATTCTTTCCCTAGCTTCTCTTAACCGTTCGCGTACCCTTGATTCACTGTTTTCCACGAGAGAATCGAACTCATCCTTTTTACCGGATAGCCTTACGGCTATGTCAGCGAAGCTGGTTATGTCACTTCTCTTTTCATTTTTTCCGCCAATCCTTTCACGAAACTTGCCTTGGACTATGAAAACGTCTTTAGTCTTGTCGTCAATAAGAATGGCATCCGCACCCTTATCTCCGGATACACCTGTCAAAGAATCAACTGCAGCTTTTTCATCATCTGTGACAAAGGCCCTCAGAAACGACAGGACAAAGAGTTCGTCTTGGGAGAGCTTGGGGTATATCTCCTTGAAGCTTTCCAGCTCTCTGCTTAAGTCGCTTTCCGATAGTTTGTTTGATACCATGTGCACCCCCGTGTTGTTCTTTAGGCAGGTATTTTGAAAGTGCCCTGATAATTAGGAAGGTTTCCTGTTTATTAAATATTTCGTTAGCGTAACTTCAATCGTGATAGGACAACAAGCCAAATATGTCAAGATATCTCCCCGAAGCCACCAACCAGTAGAAGCATCGCAAATACAGATTGGGGGAGAGGGTTGTGGGATGAATATCTATGATTAATTTCCACTGCCCAAGAACCAGCTGGTGTTTTGTCTCTGCGTGGTTAGGAAGAGGAAATACCCACAAAAGCAACACCAATACGGATAAACATTCCATCTTCCCGTTTGCACTTTTAAATAACGGCTTAATCCTTAATTAATCATAGAAGAATCTTTAAAAGCATTTCAAGCAAGCCCTCCGCTCATTGCTCACTCATTTAAAGAGCGCGAAAAAGCCATTTTCATGTACAGATATGCCAACGGCTCCATCCTGGCCGACGTGGACGTCCTTGACGAGGAATTCCTTCTGGAAGACACGCAGGTGAGGGAGGAACAGATCAGGGAGTTGTGGTTCTGCCTGAGCCCTCTTGAAAAGGGGAAGAATCCACTCAACTGCTGGATTTACGGTGAGCCCGGGACAGGGAAGACCGCCATAGCCAGGTTCGTTCTCAGCCAGTTTGTCTCCGTCACTCCGGTTAAGATGGTGTACATCAACTGCTGGGAGAAGAATACCTTCTACGGGGTTCTGGACAGGGTAATCACAGAGCTGAGGATACTCGGTCCTGAAAAGCCTGCCACGAGCCAGAAGCTGGATATCCTGCGGAGGTATCTCAGGGACAACA
>JAFDHO010000308.1 GCA_019308745.1 Deltaproteobacteria bacterium | reverse complement strand
CACTCTGCTGGTCGCCACCCTTTTTTATTCGCATTCCCTGCTTGCGAAGGCATCGGCTGAGAGCGCGCCCACGGTGGAAAGCGTTTATCCTGGGCTGTCCACGGGGATTCTCCGATCGGCCGCACTGGTGAAAATGGATAAGGACACCCTGCTTCAGGGCGACGGGATTGAGGTCAAGGCCTCCTTTGCGGAGAAAACCTTCAGCCAGGTGCCGCCGGCATTCCGGAAAGAGGTGGAAAAAAACCTCTTCTTCCTCCTGGAGCAGGAGGTTACCCGAGAACTCATTAAGCGTGATGCCAAGGCCATGGGCATTCCAGTGGACCAGCCTGAAAAACAGATGGGGCAGGCGTACGTCAAGGGCCTGACAAAGGACCTGAAGGTGAGCGACGCCGAGGCACGGGCCTTTTACGACAGCAACAAGGAGATGGTGGGCGGAATGCCCTTTGAGCAGGTCAGGGGGAGCATTGAGCCCTTTTTGCTCCAGCAGAAGAGGGAAGACGCGGTCCATGTCCCCATAAGCGAGATGGTCTGAGAGACTCGTTCGATGCCGGCCGGAAAAAAGCCGGCCGGAGGGTGCCGGCCGGCTTTTTAGGGAAGGCGTGGGGAGATTTCCAGGCCTTTCCCCCGCCTTAGAATGGAGATGACTCTTTATCAGCCCTTTACCTTCAGGGGATAAGGCTTTTCAATGTTATTATAATAGGCCTTTTCAGAAACCTCTCCCCAGGTACCGATCACCTTTCTGAATTTCTGGAATGAATTGTTGACCTTTGTGGCCATCTTGTCCTTGGCGGCCTCTTCCGCCACCACCTCCTCAGAAAATTTTCGCAAAGCGTCCATGACTTTCTTTGGAAACTGGACCAGATTGACATGGTGTTTGTCTATCAGTGTCTGGAGGGCAGCGCCGTTCTGGGCGTTGAACTGGGCCAGAGTCCATTGCTCCATCTCGCCGCAGACTGCGTCTATAATCTGCTGGAGATCTTTTGGCAGTGACTCATATGCCTTTTTGTTGAAACTCAATTCGAGAATTGACCCTGGCTCATGCCAGCCCGGATAGTAGTAGTATTTGGCCGCCTGCCAGAAACCCATCCTCAAATCGTGCAAAGGACCAACCCACTCTGTGGCATCTATTACGCCCCGTTCCAGATTGGTGAAAATCTCGCCTCCAGGGGTGAGGACCACGGTGCCGCCCGCCTTGGCCACCACCTTGCCTCCCAAACCCGGGATGCGGAATTTAAGCCCCTTGAAATCGCTAATCTTGTTAATCTTCTTGTTAAACCACCCGCCCATCTGGACACCGGTGGAGCCCCCCGGCCTGGGAATCACATTAAAGGGCGCATAGGTCTCTTCCCAGAGTTTCAGACCACCACCCTCGTGAAGCCAGGCAGACATGCCGTCCGCGTTTAGACCAAAAGGCACTGCACAAAACCACTGGGATGCTGGCATCTTACCTGCCCAATAATAGGAAGCGGCGCTACCGCACTGCACTGTCCCTTGGGAAACCGCGTCAAATGTATTGAACGCAGGAACCAGTTCACCCGCGGCATAAACCTTGATCTTAAGCCTGCCGCCGCTACATTCCTCGACCCGTTTGGCGAATCGAACCGCACCGGTCTGGAGGACCGGTAGTTTTGGCGGCCAGGTGGTCACCATCTTCCATCTGTAGGTTTTCTTCGCTATGACCGCCGGCGCCATAACCGTTGTGGCTGCAACCGCTGCAGCAGCACCTGTGCCTGCCTTTTTCAAAAATTCACGTCTCTTCATCACAAACCTCCTGTTTCAATAAAGTTAACGTTTATGAATTCCATCCGCAGATTACGCAGATTATAGCAGATCATTAAAGCGGTAAAAGCTCAAATCTGCAATCAACAATCTTCAATACCCAATACCCAGTACTCAATCATCAGTCTCCAAACACCACATGCGGGAGCCAGGTGGCCAATTCCGGGAAAAAGACAACAATCGCAAGCCCGATGACCTGAAAAGCCACAAAGGGGATAATGCCGCGATATATATGCCCGGTGGTGACTTCAGGGGGTGTGACCGCCTTGAGATAAAAGAGAGAAAATCCGAATGGAGGCGTCATAAACGAGGTCTGGAGATTGACGGCCAGGAGGATACAGAACCAGACCGGGTCAAACCCCAGCTCCAACATGATCGGGGCCAGAACAGGCACGTGGATAAAGGTGATCTCAATAAAATCTAAGAAAAACCCCACAAAAAAAATAACGGCCATGACAATGGCCAGGACGACCCCCTTGCTGTGGGCTTCAGCCAAGCCCCCAAGGAATCCCCTGACAATCTCGTCCCCGTTCAATCCCCTGAAGACTAAACCAAAGGCCGCAGCCCCGCACAGAATAATGAAGACCATGCATGTCAGGCGGACGGTTGTGATCATGACCTCACGCAGAAGGGTTATGTTAAATTTTTTGCCGATGATGGTCAACAGGGAGGCACCGACTGCACCCACGGCCGCCGCCTCAGTGGGAGAAGCAACACCGGCAAAAATGGTCCCTAAAACGGCAACCATCAGGAAAAGGGGTGGAAAGAGGGCCTTACACACCCGGATCATGAGCTGTCTGCGGGATATGGCATCCAATTCCTCCTTTGGGATCGCTGGGGCAATACCCGGCCGGAAATAGGCCACTACGATGATGTAGAGCATGAACAGGCCCACTAAGATGAGCCCAGGCAGGACCGCGCCCATAAAGAGATCTCCCACCGACACACCCACAATATCACCGATGAGCACCAGTACGATACTGGGAGGGATGATCTGTCCCAGGGTCCCAGACGCGGAAACCGTGCCCGTGGCCAGTTCCTTCTGGTAGCCCCTTCTCAGCATGGTGGGCACGGCAAGGAGCCCCATGGTAACAACGGTGGCCCCCACGATCCCGGTGGATGCGCCTAAGAGTGCCCCCACAAAGACCACGGACATGGCCAGACCTCCACGGAGACGGCCAAATACAATACCCATTGTGTCCAGGAGTTCCTCGGCCAGCCCGCTGCGCTCGAGCATCACACCCATGAACACGAAGAGAGGGACGGCGATGAGGGTGACGTTTGTCATGCGGCCCCAGATGCGAAGGGGCAGCAGGTCAAAGAAAGACCAGCCAAACCCTATGAGCCCGAAAAAAAGAGAGGTGCCGAGGAGGGTAAAGGCCACGGGAAACCCGGCCATCAGGAGTATGGTCAGGGCCAGGAACATCCACGCTGCCAAGTAGTCCATCAGGAGTCCTCCTCCTCAAGGGGTTCCTTCCCTAATATCTGGAAAAGGCTATGGATCCCCAGGGAGAGGCCCTGGAGGGTCAGCAGGATAAATCCGAAGGTTGTGGTCCCTTTGATGAGAAACCGGAAGGGGATGCCCCCGGGGTCGGCTGAGCCCTCCA
>JAFDHO010000307.1 GCA_019308745.1 Deltaproteobacteria bacterium | reverse complement strand
AAAGAACCGGGCATATTTTAAAATCCTAAATCGAAGGAATAATCCACTGGCATGCCAGTGGTATGAACAATGGCTCTGCCAGTGATTAGTGCCGAGAAAAAGGAAATCTCCTACTGTTCTGCTTCAAACGGAATTGGAGTTTTCCTCTGGAATGACTGGACGCTTTCAGCTGGAACAGATGGACGGTTTCCTCCGGAACAGGTGGACACTTTCAGCGGAATACGCAGTACGAGTTCAGACGCACCAAAGAAGCCGCTAAATTCAACCTCATTTCCAACGGGAAGAAGCAAGGTTTTTATGGCCGAAAATCAACCTTTAAACCCCTCCACAATCCACCAGAAGAACCTTTTTATCCCTCGGGTCAATCCCCTTGTGCCAAGGAGAACAATTACGAAACTCAATGGTGCAAAGATTACACCGCCAAGAACTATGTGCCACCACGGCGGATACTCATAACGCTCGGGGGCAGCGCTCCTTGGGAACCGATCATCTAGTCCTGAAGGAATTGTTATTCCTCGGCCACTTAATGATTTGCTCGAAATCCTCCCGCTTTCTTTTTTTTCCTCACGAAGCTTTTCTCTGTAAGCTGCGTACTCCACTGTCTCTATCTTGAAAGTTTCCATTGTGAACGCAGCGCCGAGGATGAACCCGGGGAAAACTGCCAAGATAGCTAGGACAAGGGAAATTCTATCTAAGCCTTTAATAATGTTCACGATGGCACCCGACTAAAGGCCATGAGGGTGAAGGGAGAGGAGGACCCAACATCAGGCCCCTATAATCATGCTTGATTTGGAGATATGCGTGCATATTTTCGTCTTTGTTTTTTCCGCAGGACACGTATGGCTAAAACTCCCGCTCCGAGGAGTGTGCCGGTGGCTGACTCGGGGATTGGATCCGGCCCGGGAGAGAGAAGAAATGCGTGATGTTCACTGCTGATTACAGGTTTCACTCCCCAGCAAATGATTTGTCCGGCATCATTGATTCCTGTAGCGGTGGTGAGGATCCAATCAAAATCATCCCACAGAAGTTCATTTAGATCGTTCCAAATCCCTTTCTCCCAGATAATGGCCCGTGATTCAGAATAGGAGGAGCCTATGACTGAATAGCCAACGACCTGTCCCATGTTGTTGATGTAGTTGGCGCTATTGAACTTAGGCCCGGGGAACTCTAAGGATTTCATCTCACCGTTCTCCCACAGGAAAGCCTGTCCTCGATCCCCGATGCTCTTTGACTCGCCAACGACCTTCCCAAAGTCGTTAATGGCCGTGGCTCTACTATAGTTCCCTCCCAATGTACCAAGGTCCCTCATTATTCCGTTTTCCCACAGGAAAGCATGTGATCCCGATGCGGGCCCTCCTGTTTCAGAATATCCCACTGTCTGTCCCAATTCATTGATGTCTGTAGCTTCACTTGAAAAACCGCCCAGTGTTCCCAGATCGAGCATTTGGCCATCATCCCAAAGGAAAGCGTGGCGTTGCTGTCCCCCGGGAGCTAGATTCGAGCGCCCCACTACGGCCCCGGCGTTGTTGATCGCGAGAGCCACGCTTGAATCCCCGCCAAGCGTCCCAAGGCTCTTTAGCGCCTGGCCGGACAGCAGAAAGGCCCTCTTTTCCAGGGGGTCAGAAATACTAGAATGTGACCAGCCTACGATTTGGCCATAATCGTTGATATCGACGGCCTCGCTAAAATTTCCGCCGAGGGTGCCAATGTCACTCATAACACCTTGATTCCAAACAAAGCCATGGGAACCACCCTTGGTAACAGACCATCCGACAACTTGGCCGACATTGTTTATAGCGTTAGCCTCTACATGCGTGCCTCCCAGAGACCCTAGATCAGATACATTATACCTCACAGCGAGGCTCTTAGACGGTGATATGGCAAAGATCAAAGCAGTGGAAAGAACGCATACCATCGCGTTTCGTACTATAGATTCCATTATCTAGACCTTTAACATTGAAAAGTAGTTACCAGGATTATTATTTGCTTTGCGTGTCAAAGAGGCCTATCTCAGGGAGTGGAACCTGTCAATAACTTTGGGACACAGGCGAAGCGAAATTATTGTAAGACCTTTCTAGCAAGCATGAGCGTTAGGTTAACTCTGCTTCTGACTCTTAGTCACCCTGCCAGCTACCCCGTCCACACGTTTCTTGAGGTTCCGGATAACCACAACGGCCATCGCTGTTACTTCTTGGATGAGTCCTTCGTCACCCCCAGCTCTTCTTTGATTGCAAAACCGAGGGCCTCCCCGATGGCTGGTATTTTGTTATAACGTCTCGGTGGCGTGAATGTGGTCTTGATTAGAACCTTCCCCGTGTTCCCATCGAGTATTTTAGCAGAAACCCGCACGACACGTTTCCAGCGAATTGACTTTAGCAGGACCTTTCCCGTGAGAAGGTATGGAACGCCGGTGACAGACGAGATTTGAGCAAAATCCTTGTCTTCTAGTAGAGTTTCAATGTCCAGACCGTTTCTTCTAAGCATTTGAGAGAGTTCAGAGTATTCCACGATTTCAAAACCGGAGCCATGCAGATTCATCGCCACTTCTTCGCTCACAGCCTTACTTAATGCCGCGTGGGGGCAGTCGAAAGGCAACACACCAAGCCTTTGCCCCCCGACCGTTGGGACATCCCTTGAATAGGAATGGATGTATTCCTTATAGGCTTCATCCGGGGTTGTGGCACAGTTGGAAAGGAATAAGACGATTGTAACGGCAAAAAGGAGAAACAGAGTCTGCTTTTTCATTTCATACGCCTCCTTCACAGTGAACCTAAGCATGGCGGTCATTGTTAGAGTCTACCTAAATACATAAAGCTTGGTATTTGCGCAAGCCCTTTTCGATTCGAATATTTTGTATGAGAAATCACTCTTGTGCAAAAACGGATTTTGGCCTGAGGGGTTGAAAATGTCCTCCTTCTGGGAGGTCTTTGTTGTGCCAACAGCAAAGGAATCCCAGAAAAAACAGAGAACGAGATCAGAGATTTAAAATACATGATGTCAGGTCTTGACATTGGACCTTTTTGTCAAATGTGTGAGATGGGGCCAAAGATGGGGTCAAGTCTGCTTTTGACTCTTAATCTGGCTCTTCTTCTCCGGTTCATCACATGGTACCAAGCGCAGGGATATTCTATTCTGAGTGGACGTGCCATGCTCCTGTCTGTGACATTTTACTAATGAGTCAAGAGCAGACTTGACCCTATTCTACTCGGTCCCTCAGTCTCACTTGCGGGCCTAGATATAATTTGTTCTACTGATCTGACTGTTTTGCAAAGACATATGAAAAGGGTATTGCTATAAGGTCCCCGATGATATAGGTGGCGTATATTACCACAAGCAATATTGCGTAAGTCGGAAACTTCCCTGCGAATAGGATGGGAAGAATAACACCAATGAACCAGACAATTTTATAAG
>JAFDHO010000306.1 GCA_019308745.1 Deltaproteobacteria bacterium | reverse complement strand
GAAAAGACCATGGCCTACTTTAAAAACTACCGCCATGATAACAACAAGCCACCCCACTTCCTATGGAATTGCAAGATGCGTTTTGGCAAAACTTTCGCCGCCTACCAGCTTGCCAAAAGGATGGGCTGGAAGCGGGTTCTGGTGTTAACTTTCAAGCCGGCAGTGGAGCATGCCTGGGAAGCTGACCTGACGCATCATGTGGATTTTCGGGGCTGGCAGTTCATCAAGCCTGGCGGATTGACTTATGAAGAAGTGGATAAAACCAAACCGTTTGTTTGCTTCGGTTCCTTCCAGGACTACCTGGGGCGGAATCCGAGCACCGGGGGCATCAAGACCAAAAATGAATGGGTGCATGCCATACACTGGGACTGCATCATTTTTGACGAATACCACTATGGCGCCTGGCGAGAGAAGGCCAGAGATTTATTTGAGTTCGAGGAAAAAGAAGAAGCAAAATACTGGCATGGAGAACAGGAAAACTTTGACGAAGAAATTCTTCCCATTACGGCAGATCATTACCTTTATTTATCCGGTACGCCTTTTCGGGCTATCGCCAGCGGTGAGTTTATCGAAGAGCAAATCTATAATTGGACCTATTCCGATGAACAGAAAGCCAAAGAAGAGTGGGAAGGTCCTGACAATCCTTACGCGGCGCTTCCCCGTATGGTGCTGATGACCTACCAGTTGCCCGATGAGATACGGGAAATCGCCCTAAAAGGAGAGTTCAACGAATTTGATCTTAATGAATTCTTTGCAGCGGAAGGGGTAGGTGATAAGGCGAAGTTTAAGTACGAGGATGAGGTTCAGAAGTGGTTGGATCTGATTAGAGGGGCTTATCTGCCAACCAGCATTGATAGTCTGAAACTGGGCGCAAAGAAGCCGCCGCTGCCATATTCCGACGTGCGGCTGCTAAATGTACTTTCCCATACCTTATGGTTTTTGCCCAGTGTGGCTGCATGCTACGCCATGCGCAACCTGCTTATGAAAAGGCAAAACCGTTTTTATCACGATTACAAAGTAATAGTTGCTGCGGGGAATAAGGCGGGTATTGGGGTTGAGGCCTTGCCACCGGTGCTTGAAGCGATAAATGATCCTCTTAAGACGAAAACGATCACTCTGACCTGCGGCAAGCTGACCACTGGTGTCACCGTTAGGCCGTGGAGCGGGATTTTCATGTTGCGCAACTCCTCCAGTCCGGAGACCTATTTCCAAGCTGCCTTCCGGGTGCAGAATCCATGGACAATCAAGAATCCTGACGGGGCTTCCCCCAATGAGGAACAGATCCTAAAGGAAGAATGCTATGTCTTCGATTTCGCTCCCGACCGCGCCTTACGTCAGATTGCCGACTACAGTTGCCGTCTGAACGTTAATGAAGACAATCCAGAGAAAAAGGTGGAAGAGTTTATCCGTTTCCTGCCCGTGCTTGCCTATGACGGCAGTTCCATGAAACAGATCGATGCCGCGGGTATTCTCGATATGGCCACGAGTGGCACCACTGCTACACTTTTGGCAAGGCGCTGGGAAAGCGCTTTGTTGGTTAATGTAGACAACGATACCCTACGGCGGCTGATGAATAACGAGGCGGCCATGAAAGCCCTGATGAGTATTGAGGGATTCAGGAATCTCAATCAGGACATCGAGATTATCATTAACAAGTCGGAGGCAGTGAAAAAGCTGAAGAAGGAGGCCAACGACCGCAAACTTTTGCGGGAGGAAAAGAAGCAACTGACTGAAGAGGAGAAAGAATACAAAAGCTTGCGAAAGAAGGTTCAGGAAAAGCTCATCAAGTTTGCTACACGTATCCCTATTTTCATGTATCTTACCGATTACCGGGAGCGAACCCTCAAAGATGTTATCACCCAGTTGGAACCAGGCTTGTTCAAAAAGGTAACGGGGCTAACAGTACAAGATTTTGAACTTTTGGTCAGCCTTGGGGTTTTTAACAGTGCCCTAATGAACGAGGCAGTTTACAAGTTCAAGCGCTATGAAGATCCCAGCCTTGTTTATACTGGAATCATAAAGCACAAGGAAGAGGATATCGGACTTTTTGACACGGTGTTAGGAAAAGAGGATTATGCTCCCGAACTCATCAACAGGAATGCTTAGGCTGAAAAGGCAGGAAATAATAAGTGGTTAAGAAGATGTTACACCTTGCATGTTATTTCCCCGCTTGTGGGTTTTAGGCGGGCCCGCCCGGCTTCGGTGAGCCCAGGAAACCACCACATGGCGGGAGGCGAGATCAGTCGTTGAGGCAATAAGAAGAGGTCTTAAATATCCATGACGTTTTCAATGCCACCAACCTTTCCACAGGATACCTTTCAAGAATTTGGCAAACGGGCAAGCGAGCTTTTTCCAGTCATTCCAAGTGACGAAACCCCTAATGACCTCCTTCAGAAACAACAGCATTTTGAGCGGGCCTTGTGGGCTGTTGCTTATCGATATCGTGCCTGTTCCGAGTTGAATGAAGCGTTCAGAGCTTTGCTGCAAGGCGCCAGCGATCATTGGCGCAAATGGAACGCCGACGAAGAGCTGAACTACAGGTTGGAACAATGCTTATATCACTTTTTCGCTAATTGTGTCTCCGTCTTCGACAGTCTTGCATTTTGTCTTTACTTTGTTGGTGCCATGATGGCCCCAGAACATTTTCCCTACATTAGTAAGCCGAACAACATCAAATTGAAAACCACGACTAGCGCTTTTGCATCTGCTTTCCCAAACGCACCGATTACAGAACATCTCTGGGGCCTCTCGGAAAATCCAGAGTTCAAAAAAATAAAGACGATCAGGAACATTCTGGCACATCGCATTATAGGCAGGCGAAATATTCACATTTGTGGCACCACTGGTGCGGATGGAAAATACACAAAGACAAGAGAGGAAATTTGGTACATTCCTGGTTCCAATGAGAGGCTGGAGTTTAGCGAGAAACTGATCCAGCACCATTTAGAGGAAACTAACCGGTTACTGACCACTCTCGTTTCGGTATCGCTTGAGTTCGTGAAGTCAGAGAGAAGAAAATAGTTGGGCGGCTATTGGCCAAGGTGAACAACAAGACTGAAATGAGGGCTTAACAAATCACTGCACTGGATTTTTACTCTGCTGCGCTGCGTAAAAACCAGTGAGTTCAACCGTTAGGCGCGGCCGCTCGCGGTCGCGCCTAATGGGCGCGAGCTGAGTTACACTCCAGCGACTGTTCGTCGTCGCTCGCGCTCCGCCTAACATTCGCTCGAGCAGAAATCTGTATAACAGCCAGTGACCCCTTCGGCTCCTGGCGTTATTCAGATTCTGCTCAGCTCGCGCCCATTATGAGTTTTTATTACAAAGAAGAGGAGCTAGTATCTAGTATGGAGATTGGGATTGAGTGATTTCTTCGACCGAATAAAAGAAATAATAGGCCAAGGCCACATCCTAGTATCT
>JAFDHO010000305.1 GCA_019308745.1 Deltaproteobacteria bacterium | reverse complement strand
TACTTCAATGTATTCCTGTGGTTAAAATTTTCGCCTTCCTTGACCTTGAACAAAATTGAACGTTTTTCAAAGGTCTCCGTCTTTCGAAGTCGACCCCATACCTTTCTGACCATCAGGTCCAGGCTGGGCCCCAGGCCGTCGGGCAACAGCACGATGACCAAGACAAAGATAAGCCCCATGATGATACTCTGGTACCGTTCCACAGAGGAGAGTAATTCCGGGGTCAGCTTTACTATCATCGCGCCGATCAGTGGGCCGTAAGGAACAGAACGTCCACCGAGCAAGGGTATGAAGTAGATATAAAGCGTTGTGAAAGCGTCGACATCCACAGACGATATCGCTCCATTGAAGTTGACATACAGGACTCCGCCCAGGCCGGACATAAAACCTGCGATGATGTAAGCCAGGGCCTTGTACTTGGTGGTGTTGATGCCGACTGTCTGGGTAAGCTCATCATTTTCAGAGATAAGGGTCAAAATCGCACCGGTCTTGGTGCGCATGAACAAAAATATGCCTGTGACCAGAACCGCCGTACACACGATGATTAATATGTATAGGCCATTGGACCCTATCATGGTTTCGAGGCCGTCGAAGAATAACCCGCTCCGGCCGCCGGTAATGGGTCTTAGGCCCTCCACGATCATGGGAAAGAGCAGGCAAAGTAAAAATGATACCATGCCCACATAGAATCCTTTTGTCCGGATAGTGGCGAAGAAGACGGCTACGGCGGCGAGTGCCGCTATGATACAGCCGGCAAGGGCTGAAAGTAATATCGGCCAGTTGTAGACCTCAGTCAGGACGATAGTTCCGTAAGCACCGCAACCCATGGTCACCGAATAGCCGAAGAAGAACTGACCGCATCTGAAAAGTAAAAACCAGGCGATGTAGCCCTGGAAGATGAACAGATAGATAACGGCACTGATATATGACCAGTACGGATCTGCCAACAGGAACAACAGAGGAATGAGAAGGACGATTATGGTTCCGATTTCTTTATATCGATCTCTCACTGCCTAATATCCCCCGTGGACGCACAATGAGGACAAGAATGACCGTTACGTACAGGATTACGCTTTGCCATACCCCGCCCAAAAAGTAACCCGCAAAACTCATTACCATGCCCATGATCAAAGCGCTGATGAGCCCGCCCCAGATGTTCCCGATGCCGCCTATAACGGCGATGATGAAGCCGATGAAGCCGAGATTCCAGCCGGTGGTCAAATCCAGACTGTAAAGGGAACCCCAAAATATGCCTCCCACCGCTGCCAGAGAACAGCCGATTCCGTGGGCTACTCCGAAGACCTGCTTGGTATTGATGCCAAGCAGATTGGCCAGTTTGAGGTTCTGGGATGTCGCCTGCAGCTGTTTGCCCACCTTGGTGTGTTGCTCCAGGATGCGAATGAGGATCAACGTGCAGACGGTCACCCCCAGTGCGATAAACTTGACGCCATCCGCCGATACCCCACCGATGGTGATTGCTCCCAGACGGGGGAGTGCTATTGAAACGGACAATTTGGGGAACACGACGCGGATCAGGCCCTGAAAGATAAAGCCCAAAGAGACGGTGATGATAAAAAAGAGTGTCGTATCTGCTCCCTTCAGACTGAGGGGTGTAAGTAATACAGTCTGGAGTAGATACCCGATTGGAAAGCAAACGGCCACACCGATGAAGATCGCCAGTGGGAGACTGTAGGACGTGAAATACCAGGTGGTGTATCCGCCGATAACACCGATCAGGCCGATGGCGAAGTTGGGGACGCCGGTAATCCCGTAAACCACAGCGACGCCCAATACCGGGAGCGAAAGTATCCCTCCCATAATAAGTCCCGTGATGATCCCGCTTATGATCATGCTGTGCTCCAAGAACCGATCATTTTCCCATATACAGCTCTGCTACCATGGTTTCATCGAGGTTTTGAGTCTTGTCACAGAATCTCATTTCCCCGGCTTCCAGACCATAAATACGATCCGCGACATTTAGTATTTTCACGTTTTGTTCGGCAAGAACGAGCGTCCGGCCGGTGTCTTCCTTGATCTTCTTTAGATTTTCAAGCAGTTTTGTCACCAGTTTAGGCGCAAGTCCTATCGAGGGCTCATCGATCATGATAAGTTTTGCATTTGAGATAATACCCATTCCAACAGCCAGCATTTTTCGCTCCCCGCCGCTCAGTGTGTTGGCGATCTGTTTCTCCCTTGTCCTCAGGACGGGGAAGATTTCATGCACGTAGGCCATTAATCTTTTGGTCTCCGTGTGGTTATTGAAAATGCCGGTGACTTCAAGATTGGCCTTTACCGTCATCATGGGAAAGATATATGCCTCCTGGGGCACAAGCATGATCCCCAATTTCCTGCGAGCCATTACAGACAAGCTATTGATGCATTTTTGCCTCCAGAAGATCTTTCCTGCTTTTGATTTTATCGTGCCGGCAATCGTCTCCAGAAAAGTAGTCTTTCCAGCCCCATTGGGACCCACAAGTCCGACGATTTCCCCTTCGTATACATCGAAGTCGATTCCCTTGATCACGCTCGTTAAGCCGTATCCCGTGATGAGGTTCGAAACCGATAAGATAGGTTTTAACGATACTGACATCCCTGTCACTCCAGGTAGCAACTGAAGACATCTTTGTTGCACCGGACCTCTTCCGGGGAGCCGTCGGCTACATTACGTCCCTGGTCCAGCACAAAGATCCGGTCAGAGGTCCGCATAATAGGTTTGATTTCGTGACCGACCTGCAGGATCGTAAGACCCCGGTCCCGGAGAATTTCAATGATATCGCAAATTTTTTCCGTTTCCGAAGGCAGCAGACCGCCGATCAATTCGTCCAGCAAAATCAGCTTGGGGCTGGTTGCCATAGCCCTGCCTAATTCAACAAATTTGCTTTCCAGAGGCGTGATACTTGAAACAATGCTATCTGCGATATTGCTGATCCCAAGGAAATCCAGAATTTCGAGGACCCTTTTATGTCTAACCTCTCTACTTGTCTGGTCCTTGAGCATGCCGGCCATGATGTTGTCGAATACGCTCAGGTTGGGGAAAGTGTTTTTGAGTTGGAATGTCCGGGATATGCCGGCTCGGCAAATTTCATGGGGCTTGAGGCCGGTAATATCCCGGCCCATGAACTCGACCTGTCCGGAATCGGCGCTCAAGGAGCCGCTTATGACGTTGAACAGTGTGGTCTTACCCGCACCGTTGGGGCCGATCAGGGAGAATATCTTACCCTCTTCCACAAACAGGCTGGCATTGTCCAGCGCCCGGAGGCCGCCGAAGGCCACACTGACGTTAGTAACCCTGAGCATTACATCTGACATGAATAAAGTATCCACCCCTCGAAGGGGTGGTATTGAGTTAACCCCTAAAAGGGGGTGAGTTTGCCTTGCCCCCACAGGGGGCAAGGAACGAATTGCCCCCTATTTCAACCTAAA
>JAFDHO010000304.1 GCA_019308745.1 Deltaproteobacteria bacterium | reverse complement strand
AGATATCCGCCCAATGGAGGTCTTCCAGCAAGAAAATGGTTCGTTTCCGTTTCGCCAGGCCGATGAGGATAGCCTGGACAGATTGCTGAAGGCGGGTCTTCCATAACTCGGGGCTGACGTCCTCTATCTCAACATAGTTCAGAGAATAAAGACTGCCTATATAAGGGAGGATATCGCCTGCGTCTTTGACGAGTTTCTTGACGCCAGATTCTATTTTTCTCCGTATCTTCTCAGGGGAATCATCTTCGTCGATTTGAAAGACTCCATTGAAGAAATCAATCAGGGGGAAGTAGGGTGTGTTCTGGGAATAGGGGTAAGCACGGCCCTCGAACCACTGGATCTCCTCAAGATCCAAAGTAGTCTTGAAATCATCGACAAGCCTGCTTTTCCCTGTACCCGCATCCCCACAGATAGAGAATATCTTCCCTCTTCCTTCCTTGAGGCCTTTTACTGTATCATGAAGTTCGGCTAGTTCCACGTCTCTGCCAGTAAGTTCAGCCCTCAGGCCGGAAAGACGGTGTGTTGTCAAAGGTCTCTTCTTTGGCGCCAAGACTCTAAATACCTGAACAGGATCTGCCTTACCCTTGACCTTGACGAGTTCTATTGATTCGAAGGTAAAATGTCCCTCAGCCTGGCGGCGGGTGTCATTTCCAACAAGGATTTCTCCTCTTTTTGCAAGCTCCTGGAGCCGCGAGGCAACATTGATTGTATCCCCGGAGACACCGTGGATCCCTTTGTCTCTGTCCATTTCCCCTGTTACCACAAGGCCTGTATTGATGCCGCTATGCATCGAAATGGGCTGCCCAATCCTGTCTTGGATCTCGGGACTCAAGGCCTCGATCCGATCATGTATTTCTCGAACAGCCCGGATTGCTCTCACGGGATCATCTTCATGACTCTCTGGGATACCGAAAAGGGCCATCACAGCATCACCAACAAACTTCTCAATAAATCCTTCATATCTTGTCACCACCTGGGCAATTTCCCCGAAGATGCGGCTCATTATCTCCTTGACTTCTTCGGGGTCCAGCTTTTCGGACATAGCCGTGTACCCGGAGAGGTCCGAGAAGATTACTGTCACGTATTTCCGTTCGCCTCCTGTCTCGGTTGTTTCTTTCCTCCCTTTGACTTGCTCCAGTTTCTGGCCGCATTGCCCACAAAACTTATCCTCGATAAGGACTTCAGCCCCGCACTGGGGGCAGGACAATGAAAGCTTGGCCCCGCATTCTCTGCAGAATTTGTTTTCTTCGGGATTTTCAACGCGGCAATTCGGGCATTTCATGATCTATGCCCCTGAGGCCCAAGCAAGAGGTTTTAGTGTGAGATACGAATGGAAGGTATTGTTCTTAAGTCTGGACTATAAACCTATTTGGAATGTATGTCAAACCTCTGCTGCCGACTTCCCTTCCCTATTCCCAGAATATGCATGACATGGGACATTCTCCCATTGCCTCTTCAATGAGGTCCTCTGGGCCACCCTCAGGTTTTATCACCTCTGATTTCTCGGCCTCCTCATTGAGCCGGAACACTTCGGGGCAGATGTCCTGACAACTCCCGCAACCTATGCACTCATCCTCATCAATGTAGACTCTTCTCGCCATGATTTCCCTTTTCCTTGAAAGGTATCCGTGCTACCAAAATATAGGCATGGAATCCACGTAGCTTTCATCCTTGCTTCCAGGAAGCCAATTACTCCTCTCCTATAATCGCCCCCGGCGCGCATTCCTCTGCAGCCTTCTTGACAAGTTCCTCAAGGTGCTGAGGAACCTCATCCACCAGTACAATGGATATCATTTGATCTTCATCATATTTGAACACTTCCGGA
The DNA here is from genome assembly GCA_019308745.1 of Deltaproteobacteria bacterium. Lineage (GTDB taxonomy): Bacteria > Desulfobacterota > DSM-4660 > Desulfatiglandales > HGW-15 > JAFDHO01. Next base: position 1,640 of record JAFDHO010000304.1, on the reverse strand, counting down.
CACACCTTGTTGCAATTCCTGTCTCCCATACAAAGGTCATAATCAATTTTCATTTTCACGGTCATCCCCCGAGCTATTTCTTGACGATTGCCCGGCAGTCTACTCCCCGGCGACAATGAGGTCAAGCAGCATCTGACCAAGGGGAAGGATCGAGGGGTCTATCCGGATCGCGCCAGGTCCCGAGACCTTTGCAAAACCCATTTTAAGGACGGAAACATGGTTGCCTCGGCCCAAACATAATGAAAAGGCTGAGGTCATGCAGAAGCATACCCCTCCATATTCGAGGAACGGTCACGCATTGGAGGGACGACCTCCTGGTCGTCCGTGACCCTCCGATTCTTGGAGGGACGGGTTCCACCCCGTCCGTTTCAGCCTGACAATTCTGGGAAAGGTTTTTGAATGTCTCATCCTGTCTGATTTTCGGGGTCCTCTCATTGCAATATTCTTCCTTTTGGAATAGTATCCAGGAAACCACTCAGTGGAGATCGCGGACGGGTATAACGGGGTCCTTGTCTTTAGATTTCGCCGCTGAAGGCATATAGAATGATAGACTATCTTGGCAAAGAAAAAGGGCGGGTTATCGAAGAATGCACTGAATGCGGAGCCTGTGCAAGGGAATGTCCCGTACTACGCAAAACAGAGCTCCGCAACGAGCCCCCCGAGGAGATCCAGAAGAAGGTCAAGGCTTTCTTAAGGACTGGAAGGCCTGACGCCGTAGTCTTTACAAGGGCCTTTTCCTGTATGGAGTGCTTCAAGTGCGTCGAAGATACCTGCCCTGAAGGTTTGAACTCCCTCTTCATAAACGAAATGATCAAGTGGGAGTACAGACGGAATCGTGTGCTGGAGACCCATTACGATGATCCCAAAGACATCAGGGCGCCACAGCGAGTGATCGCAAGTATCCAGGTGTCACCCGAAGAATACAAGAGGATCTTCACCCCAACTCCTGTCCGGCGCACCAAGTACCTCTTTTTCCCGGGGTGCAACGTCTATTCACAACCCGAAAAGATCCTCACCGCAATGGACATCCTGGACCTTACCGGCGTTGATTATTCGTTCGTGCCCGGATGTGACTCGTGCTGCGGCGATGTCTACCGTTTTTCCGGTTCCCTTGAAAAGGCCCTGAAAAGCTCGAAATTATTGGTTAAGGAACTGGCAAGATACAGCCCTGAGACCGTCATTTTCTGGTGCCCTACCTGTCACTGCCGCTTCCGCAAGACCATTCCCCTCACCGAAGAAGTCCCTTTTTCCACCGTGTCCTTTGCCCAATTTCTGGCGAGCAAGATGGATACGCTCCCCTTAAGGAAGCCGATCCATGCTCGTGCGACACTCCATGAGGCCTGTAAGTCCGCCTTCACCGGCATTGATCTCAACGGGGCCAGGGACGTCCTCAAGAAGATCCCGGGCATTAGTTTGCTTGAAGCACCTCATCACGGGAAAGACACGGTCTGTTGTGGAAGCGGCGCTATTAGCTTTTTCCCTGAGAGCTTCGAGGCTGTCCGCGACTTCAGATTGCAAGAAGTTTCCGAGATGGACATAGATATCCTTGTGGATGTCTGCCACTTTTGCCACGAGACATTCTGCGGCCAGCAACCCAAATACCCTTACTCGGTGGTTAATTATGTCAATCTGGCAGCCCA